>CAZABQ010000169.1:0-2559 GCA_964483485.1 uncultured Methanomicrobiales archaeon | reverse complement strand
AGGAGGAACGACCGTTTGCGGTCGTTCCTCTTTCGATGCTGCCAAAGGGAACAGTGGTTGGTGATATTCTGTCGATTTCGTTTAAGAGAGAGCCAGAGCTGACGGAGTCGGCGCGGCAGCGTGTGCAGGAGCTGCACGAGAAACTTGCGCGGAGATAGGGTGATGCAGTTCGCGCATGCATGGGATGATCCGCGACTGAGTGATGAGGCACGGAAGTTTTTGCAAAACCGACCCGAAGATCTCGGGAGTGTGTGGGCGAAAATTATTCGGGATGCGGTCTCTGGCAACAGCGAGGAACTGGAACGCGTACGGAACGGGCGGGCAGTTGATACGCCTGCGCCGGACGGCGTGCATGTGGTTACAGCTGATGCGGACGGTGTTTTGATACGGTTGTATCTGCCGGAGTCCATGACGCCGTCAAAAAAGGTCGTGCTCTATTTTCACGGTGGCGGCTGGGTTATCGGAAGTGTGATGAGCTGCGCAAGGTTTTGCGGAGAACTTGCCCGCGCTGCGGATGTAATTGTTGCCGCGGTTGAGTACCGGCTTGCGCCCGAGTATCCGTTTCCGGCAGGGTTTGATGACTGCTGTTCGGCATTTTTGTGGATGCGTGAGCATGCAGAAGACTACGGCGGTAATCCTCAGGAGATGTATTGCGCAGGGGACAGTGCAGGAGGCAACCTCGCGGCTGCACTGGGACTCAGGCAGCAACTTCGCGGACTGATGCTGTTTTACCCGGTGGTAACACTCGTGCCTGAAGATTACGGAGAATCATGGCAGAAGTTTTCCCGCGGCTACGCGCTGGATGCAGATCTGATGGAGGCGTTTGCTGAGGCGTACGTTCCTGATGCCCTGCGGGGTAATGTACTTGTGTCGCCGCTTTCGTGTGCAGATCTTTCCCGGCTGCCGCGAACGCTGTGCATCACAGCGGAGTGTGATATTCTGCGGGATCAGGGAAGGATGCTTTGTGAGCGGTTGCGCGGAGCGGGTGTTTCTGTTACGGAACGGTGTTTTGCGGGAGCTGTGCATCTGTTTGTAACGGTGGAGGGAATGGACGGAGACTTTTGGCGGGGTATCGAGGAGTGTACGGAGTTTCTCAAAAAAGAGTGAAAACTATTCTCGGAAATCACCATCTATTGATATGGGTGAGATTTTTCGAGATAGTCAGAAGGAAATCCACCTCATCACAAATATGATGAAGGTAGGCCTTGTCAGTACGAAGAGAGGTATCACGCTTCACACCATATCACCTCGTTCATCCCCTCAGGCCGAATATACGGACTTAGACCATATCAGGAATCAGATCAACTTTTCTTCCAAATAGAGACTCCGGATAGTCCGCAAGCTCCAGATATCTGTCCAATGATATTTTCCCGGGACGAAAAGTGAATACCACATCAACATCACTGCTATTCTGATCCTCACCGCGAATTGTAGATCCAAAGATACCAATTTTTTCCACACCAAATTTCTTCCGCAAATACGGATACTCCAAACGAAGGAGGGTAAGATATTCAGTTCTCCGGCCACTGGATTGCAGATCAGACATGGTATGCCCCTTCTCAAGAAAATTAGGGATGTTCAAGATGATGAACGTTTGGATGATCACAGCCACTTTGGCCATGGCAGGCCAAACTGCTGTACAAGACCCGCGATTTCGTCGTGAATTCCTTTGTCAAGTTTGAAGAGGACAATAAAGTAGATGACTGCCCCGACGGCGACGGGGATGAGAACAAGGAAGACGTTTGTCAGCGGAATAAGCTGTTTATAGATGAGAATGAACGCTGCCATTATCAGAGCGCTTGCGATGATGTGGATGATTGGTCTTGCCTCGCACCTGACAGGAATATAGCGTGTGAGGAAGTGTCTGAGAAGAACCACATTCAACATGATGCTGATAAGCGAAGCAATAGCCGCTCCTTCAATACCGATGAGAGGAATTAAGGCAACGTTGAGAATTACGTTGAGGACGGCAGCGGAAGCGGTTGCATAGAAGGACTGACGGGCGTGGTCGATGGCGCTGAGCGTTGTTCCAAGAAATGCCATGAAGACATTCACGATCTGCAATAGAAGCAGAATGGCGCAGGCAGTCCCCCCGACGGCGAAGTCTGCGCCGTAGAAGAAGTAGAGCAGCCGCTCAGAGAGCAGGATACCGCCTGCGGCGACCGGGACTGCGAGCAGAAGGCCGAAGGTGATACTGCGGGAGAGAATTCCCGGAATCTGGGTGAAGTCGTTTTTGGCGCTCCAGCTGCTGAACTTCGGGGTAAGTGTCCCGGCAATTGCGGTTGTGGCAAATGCTCCTATGGTGGTAAGCTGCAACGCCACGCGGTAGACGCCGACATCTCCGTTCTCCATAAAGTATCCGATAAAAATCGTATCAGTGTACGTGAGAACTACTGAACCGGTAATGATCAGAAATGCCCACATTGAGTAACTGAAGAGACTTTGTAAGTGATGGAAGCCGAAGCGGGCAGGTTTGAAGGTGAAGTATTTGATGCAAGCGATGCCGGAGAGGATCATACCGACGATAAATCCACCGAAAAGTCCTGCGAGTGAATATCC
>CAZABQ010000168.1:0-2832 GCA_964483485.1 uncultured Methanomicrobiales archaeon | reverse complement strand
GGCCGCGAGAGCGGCATCCCCACCCGTGACGGGTGGGCGATAGCAGCGTTAAAAAAGGCGATTCGCGAAAATCCGCGTTGAAATAACTCTGTTCACGAAACCAAAGATGCCACTCAACAGTATACAATGAACTCAATCAGGAAAAAGCCATAGGAGAGATTTCTCCTGAACCGGCAAATGACTATTGCCACACCTTCGAGAGGTACACCGCGTAAGTCCTATTCGAAAATAGTTCATTACGGAGTGAACAAAACCGGAATTTTCAAAATTATTTCACTCTATAAAGTAACTTATCGATTGTTCTCTCTGGCTGCACCCAATAAAATTAGAAAACTGAGACAAAATCAACACATAAATATCCGCAAAACAAATCAATGACTTGGCAGGCAAAAAACACGCCTGACCGGAAACAAAAATCATGAACCGACATACAAAAGCAAACCTTCTCCCGCCGGAGAAACCGGACCGCAGACCACAACCCTGCAGCACTCGCCCTAACTCACCCAACCCCGCTCTTTTCCAAACCCTCTTCTCGTCGTCGTCGCACCGGCAGTAAACCAGCCATACCCAACAGTACCTGACAACAGACATCAGATGTCAGACATCACCTCTGCATCACAAAAGTTCCTGCATTGTTCAAAACAGCATAAACACTGCATCACTGCATGTTCATAGGTACTCTTTGATCCTGACAGTATATAAATAAATCATCTGTCTTGGAAACTACATACGAAAATATACAGAGCATCAGGCATCCGCCTGCCGCAAAAGATCTGCCTGACATCTGACATCTGACATCTGACGTCAGCCGCAGATACTTTCCCCAAACGACCATGAGAATCGCAACCTATATCGCCGTAAGCGAAAACGAAGCACAGCTTCTTGACAAAAAACTCGAACAAACACCCTTTGAATCCAGAACCGACTTTCTCACCGCATGCACCCGCGTCTTCCTCTACGGAAAATATACGGACAAAACCAGAACCCCGGGATCCCTCATGGAGGACTGGCTTGGAAATCTCCATGATGCGGTAACCATTCGGGAAAAAATCCGCGAAACCTGTTTCGACCTCCTCCACGAACTCGCCTTCCCCGCAATCGCCATGCGGGGCAGCAGAACAGCATACCGTCTCCTCAAAAAAGACCTTGAACGGGGAATGCTCGAACGCTGCGGCATGATCCCGCCAGCCGACGAAATGGAAACCCTTGTCCGTATTTTTGAAGAGATCCACATGCCCGAAATCATCCGGCACCGAACAGAAACCCTCAAAGAACAGTATCTCGCAGAGGATGCACCATGAAGTACGTCCATCATCCCGTCCCCGGCATCCACCTTGGTGACTACCTCGCCTGCGAAAAATATACCAGCGGTCAGTGGATCTTCGACCTTGCCGCAGGGGAGATCTACTCTCGCAGAACCGGACGGCCCGTACCATTCCACCCAACCTTCGACGGCTACCTTACTGTCTCCGTCCTGCACAAAGGAGTACGAACAAAGATCCGCAAACACCGGGCAATCTGGGTAGTTGCAAACATCCGGTTCGGCCTTCCGGTAGACTCCTCCCTTGAAGTCGACCACATCAACCACAACAAAACCGACTGTAGAATCCAAAACCTCCGGCTTGTCACTCACCTTGAAAACGAACGTGCCAAACCTCAGGCACTCAAACCGGAAACTGTACAACACATCCGCAGACTCTACGCCGCAGGCGGCGTAACCCAGGCAGAACTCGCCGCTCAGTTCGGCATCTCATCTCATGCCGTCTCCCGTCTCATCCGCTGGGTAACCTACACTGAGGTGGATATCGATGATTGAACAGACGTATCATCTCACCGGCTACTGCTGCCCGCTCTGCGGAACAGCCTTTGAGCTCCCTGACTGGACGAATGGTCCCGCACCGGATCACTCCCCCATTCTCCTCTGCCCGGAATGCGGCGGCCCGGCACTCCGTGCCGGAGCCGACGAGCGTGCCGCAATCGCCGAGTATCTGAAGCGAAAAAAACAGGTGCAGCAGATCATTGCAGAACGTACTGCAGAAAACATCAGCCGGAGGAACAGGACATGACAAAACTTTCCCTCAATCCGTATCTCCTCTTCGACGAAAAGATCGGACCATTCTACCCCGAACCATGTGACCCCTTTGAGAGTGCACTCTGGGCAGCAGAGTTTGCCGAAGTATTTCGGCAGCTTGCCGCAAGGTTTGACAAGCAGCATGCAGCAGCAATTGATCGGATCTGTATCGAAGGCCTTACCTCCGCTCACTATACCATCGAAACCCCGTACCTTCTCACCCGCATCGTCGACGTCGGCAAACTCCGGCGAGATCTTCCTGAAGTATTTGAA
Organism: uncultured Methanomicrobiales archaeon; assembly: GCA_964483485.1. Classification (GTDB taxonomy): domain Archaea; phylum Halobacteriota; class Methanomicrobia; order Methanomicrobiales; family Methanocorpusculaceae; genus Methanocorpusculum. The sequence continues at coordinate 488 of CAZABQ010000168.1, read as the reverse complement.
AAAATCGTCTTCATCAGATCCTGTGATGCAGAGAAAATTCTCGGACGCAGACATCTCTATGCACTTGCCAAAACTGCATCTCCGGATCGGGTCCTACCGCTTGAACAGGTGAACATCGGCGACCTCCGGCAGGTTCTCGCCGAAAGCGAGATCCCCGGGTATATTATCACCGTGAAAAAACCTCAGATGCAGGTAATTGTCTCCCGGGAGGATATGCCGTGAGATGGTATCTGTATCCTGACCTTGCCAGCCGGGAGAAACTTCTCCGGCTGGTTGTCGAGGAGAAACTCACGGTCAGAGAGATCGCAGAAAAACTCGGATGCGGAAAAACATCGGTTGTTTCTGCCCTCCGAAATCACAAGATTGCACGACCTTATGTTGCGGATATTTCTGAGGAGGTGAGAAGAAAACTTCGCATCTCCTAATTTTTTTTGAATAGGAGTTACGCGGTGTGAGTTCATGTTGGTGTTTGCGGGTGTCTCATTCGT
>CAZABQ010000167.1:0-2880 GCA_964483485.1 uncultured Methanomicrobiales archaeon | reverse complement strand
CGCCAACCATGACCCAGGCACCCGCACCGGTGTTCGGCATGCTTGCAGGACTCCTTGCGGCTGGTGTACTGATTCGCAGAAGAGAGTAACCACTCTCTTTTTTGTGTATGCGGTTTTCTGGGATCTTCGGTGTTTGTCACCGTGAACAGAATGAGCAAACGCGAATCGCACGGCATAACCGTGCTCACCGCTTCGCGGAATCGCATACCCCCATTCTGCTCACCGCTTTTTGCAGCCTTTTTAGCTACGGCCGCGATAAGCGGCATCCCCACCCGTCACGGGTGGGTGATAGTAGCGTTAAAAAGGCGATTCGCGTAAATTCGCGTTTACTAATTCTGTTCACAAAACCACGCTTACCACTCAATCACAAACCGCATACACAAAAAAAGCCACACCGGCGGCACTCGGACACTCCCGCACCCAATGATGAACCGGACGCTGAGATTCCCGTCCGTGAAATAGCGCGCATACCTTTGCGTCACACACACCTATTTCCTCATCGACAGTACACATAGCGGGGCTGTCCGGCCGAAACCGGTGAAAACAACCTCTTATCTGATTCTCAACGCATAGTACTCTTATACCCTCTTACCCAAGGCGGCACGCGACACGTGCCGCCAGCATTTGCAGTCGCGTCGCCGATGAGGCGCTCCACCCGCCCGGCTGTTCACAAATGCGATTCCGCGAAGCGGTGAGCAGGCCGAAGGCATGCGACTCGCTGAGCCCGAAGGACGAGATTCGCGTGGATTCGCGGTTCCTTTGCTCATCATACCCGCTCACCACTCAACAGTACACAACCACGAAAAAAGCCTCAGGAGAACAAAGCCCCGGCATACGGCTCATACCATACCATCAGCAGCAACTACTCCGAACGCTCAGGATGCTTCTCCTTATATGCCGCATCCGGACCCAGCGCCTCAAGCTCATCAAGCGTATTGATATTTTGGAACGTCTCCAGATTCGGATCAAACCTGCGCAGCTCCTCAGAACTCACCCGCAGCGTATGCAGCGAATCAACCATATCCCTTAGCGACAACGACTCATGATCCTTCACATACCGCTTCACCGCAGAAACGCGGTACACCGCATGCAGCGGCTCAATATTCGTATTCTCCCACTCAGGAATAATCGCATCATACTCACCGATATGATCAAACAGATACGTCACAATCGACCGGTGAATCGTTGGCATATCACATGCCGAAATAAACACGAACTCGCCTTTAACCTCCTCAATTCCTGATGAAATACCGCCCATTGGTCCTAAACCCCGCTTCTTATCCCACGTACACCGCACCGGCAGATCAGCAAAATGCTTCGCCTGTTCAGCACTCTTCGCCACAATCAGAATCTCATCCGCAATACCGGTAAAGGTCATCACCAGACGCGAAATAAACGAACACCCCTTGTAAAAGAAAAAATACTTCTCCCGACCGTTCGCACGCCGCGCCTCCCCCCCCGCAAGAATCATCGCTGACCGCTGCACCCCAGTCACCGAAGTTCCTCCTTAAAATGCGTCAGATTCACTATCATCCGGTTCACCGGAGTTGCAATCCCGTGTTTCTCCCCAATTCGCACAATCGCTCCGTTCATATAATCAACTTCCGTCAGCCTCCCGCCCACAATATCCTGATACATCGAACTGTAATGCTTCGCCGTCGGCGGAATCTTCTCATATCGCAGAAAATCCAGATACCCAGAAGCACTCTTTTGCGGCAGCTCAACACCCTCCGCGCGGGAAACCGCAAACGCCTCCGTCACAATACCCGTAATAATATTCCACGCAGGCGCCTTCAGCAGATCCCCGTACGGACACTCCATCACCGCACCAAGAGGATTTAACGAACAGCTGTAAAATGCCTTTGACCACACAACACTCCTCACATCAGTACTCGTAGCGGATCGCATCCCCGACAGATTAAACAGATCACACAACCTCTCCGTCGCTGAATCCGTTCCTTTAGGGAACCTGCCAAACATCGTCTTTCCCCCATCAACCGACACAAACACCGCATTATCTCCCCTCCATTCAAAACCGGTGATTATCATCGCACCGATAACATGGTCTGTATACTCGCTGATGACCTCCTCATTACCAATACCGTTCTGGAGACTCACCACCTCTGCACTCCCGAATAGATGATGATACTTCTCACAGACCTCACGTGTCGCCGCAGACTTTGTTGAAATGATAATATAATCCCAGATACCCTCTGGAACAGATTCACCACAGGAAAAATGGCATGTTCTCTCCCCCCAGATACCGGTCATCACAAACCCATCCGTCGAAATTGCATCAGCATATCTCTTCCGACAGACTGCATACACCTCCGCATGCTCCGATAGCATGGCAGCAACGGTCAGACCAACCGCACCGGCACCAAGTATGAGTATCCGCATAATAATCGCGGGACTATATTCGTTGTAACAATACATCAAATCAACCGATGAGCCGGTGTCGTCCCTTTATTCCCACAGGACCCGCGAAAACTCACGAACAACCACACCACAGAGACCGCCGGCAAACAAATACCGCCGCAACATCAGGCTGAACCTTGGGTCCGCAAACATACTCCGCAACCCCGGGGCGCTATAGATGACATTATACATAATTATGGATCAAAATGCATATTGTGATAATTTGCCAATCAATATTCACCCAGTACGTAACCATGGATTAAATATATCTGTAGACCAATAAGAAAGTATGAACAAAAAGCATCTGCTTGCAGCTGCAGGTCTTCTTGTCGTGTGTGTCGCAATGGTTTTTGCTGCCGGATGTGTCTCAACACCGGCCAACACCGACAAAACTCCGACCGTAGAAATTCTCTACACCGGAGCCGGCACCATGCCCGGACTCCTCGCAACCGGAAAAGTTGA
>CAZABQ010000166.1:0-2882 GCA_964483485.1 uncultured Methanomicrobiales archaeon | reverse complement strand
TTTGTTCAAATTGAATTCCTCCTAAATGAGGAAGTAATCACATTTCAAACTGACAGAAAATATTCCCGAAATATATGAAAATAATCACATAAAATTACGTAATTAGTCAGCACAAGCAACCCCCTGATTAAATATCCTACCAAATTTCTACCAAAAACAGACCCATTATACCCTCTTCACCTCTTCATTAATCAACGAACAGCAGGTACCGAAATAATAACACCCCACAGCACTAAGCATACAAAGTACAACAAATCAATAAAACAGAAATTGAATCCTACCGCTGCACCCGGGATTGAATCCTACCAAACAAAAATCACTCAAAAAAAGATCAGAAATGGACCTCGCGGCCCATTGCAAACGCCTGCTCATTCAGCGCAACCGTCTTCGGCGGCACGTTCCGCCGCACTGCCTCCTCTAAAGAAGAAACAGACAACGGAAGCTGATGCGAAGCAGCACCAAGAAGCACAATATTTGCCGCAAGAGGACTGCCCGCCTGAGCCGCAACCTCCGTTGCATCCATCAGAATCACCGTCGCCTTACCGGACTTCAACTCGGCCACAACATCCTCCATCTGCGGCACTGGAAGCTTTCCCGAAAACACCGAAGTCGGCACGACCATCTCACGGTTCACCACCATTACCCCCCCCTCCTTCAGGAAATGCCGGTACCTTAGCGCCTCAAGCACATCAAACGCAATCAGAAGATCCGCAGACCCGGGAGCAATCAACGACCCGAACTTTCCGTCAATACGGATGTGCGTCTCCACCGACCCGCCGCGCTGTGACATCCCGTGCGTCTCCGCACCGCGGACATGCCGCCCCTCAATCACACACGCATCACCCAGCACATTCGACGCAAGAATCGTCCCCTGACCACCAATACCCACAATCAGCACATCATAACTCTTCTTCATTGCTTCACACCTCCGCGGTGAATCGCACCCGCTGGACAAATGTCCGCACACACACCGCATCCTGTACACAGCGCCGTGGTCACCGACGTACCGTCCTCATGGATCTCCAGAGCCGGACAGCCGTACCGGATACACGCACCGCACTTAACACAGCGCTCTGCATCCACCACATACCGGGCCCGCTTTACACCGTTACGCTTATTCATAATCACACACGGCTGCTTTGCAATAATGACCTTTACACCCGTCTTCTCCTTTGCAGCTTTCAGGGTCTCCAGTAAATCCGTCAGATCGTAGGGATCAACCGACTCCACGAACGAAACACCACAGGCACGTGCCAGTTCTTCAAGGGAAATTTTCGGAGACTCAACACCGGTTGCCGTCATGCCCGTGTTCGGATTCGGCTGATGTCCCGTCATTGCAGTAATGCGGTTGTCAAGAACGATGATAGTCTGATTTGCATTATTATACACCGCATTGATCAGACCGTTTACTCCGGTATGCAGGAATGTAGAGTCGCCGATCGTTGAAACCACATCCGTATCAGGACACGCATGGGCAATACCGGATCCGACAGTAACTGATGCACCCATACAGATCGTTGTATCCACCGCGCCCATTTGCAGCCCGAGCGTGTAACAGCCGATGTCACTGGGGAACACACCGTCTTTAAACACCTTCTTCATCGCGTAAAACACTGAGCGATGCAGACATCCCGGGCAGAGAATCGGCGGTCTGACGGCGACTGATGCAGGTTGTTTTTCAGGAGGAAACGGATCTTCTTTCAGATATCCTGCTTTCACCAGGGCTTTTGCGACAAGTGCTGTTGAAAACTCTCCTTCGTGCGGCAGATACCCGTCGAGTTTTCCGTGTACAATTGTCGCTCCCGCAACTTGCCGTACTGCCTCCTCAATAACCGGCATCAGCTCCTCTACAACAAGGATATCGGTATGCTTTGCCACAACGTCCGCAAGCCACACGGAATCAATCGGATATGCGCCAATAGTAATCAGAGACACATCTTCGGGAAGAATCTCTTCCACATATGCCGCCGCGATCCCTCCGGCAATCACTGCATATTTTCCGCGAACTGCTGCGGAGTTATATCCTGCCTCAACAAGATACGTGGCAACCTCCGCCTGCTTTTTGGTAAGGGCCACGTGAAGAGGGCGGGTATGGGCGGGAATCACCACGTACTGTTTCGGGTCGCGGACAAATGCACCTTTGCGCGTTGAGGGTGTTTCTTTGCCGAGGGCAACATCACTTTTTGAGTGGCAGATTCTGGTAGTGGGTCTGAACAGTACCGGCAGCGAAAATTTCTCCGAAAGATCCCAAGCTGCCTTCATCATGTCATGACCCTGCTGAACATCCTTTGGATCCAGACATGGGATCTGGGCGAACTTTGCATACATTCGCGAGTCCTGTTCATTCTGGGAACTGTGAGCGAACGGATCGTCCGCCGAAAGAATGACGAATCCTCCTTTCACACCAGTATAGGATGAGGTCATCAGCGGATCTGCGGCAACATTCAGACCAACATGCTTCATAGTTACGAGTGAACGCAGTCCGCACCAGCTTGCCCCGATTGCATTTTCGAATGCGACTTTCTCGTTGACCGACCACTCAAGATAATACCAGGGATCCTTTACTCCGCGAAGAGTATCAACCACTTCGGAGGATGGCGTTCCCGGGTATCCGGATACAAAATCAACTCCTGCTTCAAGACATGCGTGAGCAATTGCCGCATTTCCGAGAAGATACTGTTTTTTTCTCTCTTCAGCCATTTATTCATCCTGCCAAATCTGTTTATTCCTTAAAGGTTTGGCGAAACAAGCAGTTAAGCCTGTCTCCATTGGTATTTCGGAATCTATTTATATGGATAAGGCGTATGTATTAGGGTAACACCCAATCGGGCCCGTAGCATAGCTAGGTGGTGCGCCCGGCTGATAACCGGGAGGTCATGAGT
>CAZABQ010000165.1:0-2914 GCA_964483485.1 uncultured Methanomicrobiales archaeon | reverse complement strand
TCAGCCAGCTTACCGGCTCATGGACCGACCGCCACAGTGAAGAACTGAAGCGCGGCATCTCCATCCGCCTCGGCTATGCCGACGCGACGTTTTACAAGTGCCCCAAATGTGAGGGTGCAGATTCCTGGTCAAATACTGATATATGCCCGCTTTGCGGTGAAAAACTGGAGCCGGCGAGATCGGTTTCCTTTGTAGATGCCCCGGGCCACGAAACACTGATGGCCACCATGCTCTCGGGCTCGGCAATTATGGACGGTGCAATGCTGGTTATTGCCGCAAACGAACCATGCCCGCAGCCGCAGACAAAAGAGCATCTGATGGCGCTTGAGCTGACCGGTATTACCAACATTGTCATCGTACAGAATAAGATCGATGTGGTGCCGCAGAGACAGGCAATCGAAAATTACAAACAGATCAAAGCGTTCGTAAAGGGAACGGTTGCAGAAAATGCACCGATTATTCCGGTTTCAGCCCAGAAAAAGATCAACTTCGGTGTTTTGATTGATGCGCTGAACACCACCATTCCCAATGTGGAGCGCGAGGCGGAGGCAGCTCCGATTATGCTGATTGCCCGGTCCTTTGATGTGAACCGTCCGGGAAGTTCCTGGAGAGATATCAAAGGCGGTGTTATCGGCGGATCCTTAATCCGCGGAGTGTTCCATGAAGGAGACGATATTGAAATCCGTCCGGGCAGACAGTATATGTCTGAGAACAAGGCAAAATGGGAGCCGATTACCACCAAAATTACCTCTATGAACAAGGCGTCCCACAAGGTTGCCGTGGCAACCCCCGGCGGTCTGTCAGCAATCGGTACGAAACTGGATCCCGCGATCACAAAAAGCGATACGCTTGTCGGTCAGGTAGCCGGAGCAATCGGATCTCTTCCGCCGGTCTGGGACAAACTGAAGTTTGATATGACGTTGATGGACCGCGTTGTGGGATCTGCATCCGAGCAGAATATCGAGCCGCTGCGGCTGAAAGAGCCGCTGATGCTTTCTGTTGGGACGGCAGTCACGGTTGGTATTGTGATGGCAGCGAAGAAAAATCAGGCAGAGGTTATTCTCAAGCGTCCGGTTTGCGCGGAGCTTGGTTCCCGCATTGCAATCAGCCGGCAGGTTGGTGGCAGATGGCGTCTGATCGGCATGGGTATCCTGACCGAGTAACGGTTATTCTGGATACGAACGCTCTGATGATGCCGGCACAGTTCGGTGTGGACCTTTTTGAAGGTCTGCGCGAGCTGCTGGGAGGATGCGATGTCTTCGTACCTGCCGAGGTGGTGTACGAGCTGCGCGGTCTGTCTCAGGGACGCGGGAAAAATGCGGCGGCTGCGCGGTTTGGTCTGACGGTTGCCGGACGCTGCACGGTTCTTCCCCCGTCTGAAGACGATATTCCGGTGGATGATAAAGTGATCCGATCCGCAGAGATGTTTAATGCTGTTGTAGTGACCAATGATAGAAAGTTAAGAGACCGCCTGCTCAGTCTCCGCATTCCGGTTGTTGTACTCCGGTCTCGATCAAGGCTTGAGCTGATAGGAAAATGATTTCGACGAGGAGCTTAAGGATATGTATTATAAACTGAAATTAAACGATAAGGTCAGAGTCCCGCCGGAGCGCATGGGCGAGGATCTGAACACCGTTATTCTTGATGTTCTGCAGGAGCAGTTTGAAGGAAGTGTTGACAAGGAGATGGGTATTTTCATCGCCGTGACGCGTGTTGACCGCGTCGGTGACGGAGAGATCATCTACAGTGACGGCGGCGTATACTATGATGTGGACTTTGAAGCAGTGACACTGCGGTTGTCACTGCAGGAAGTTATCGAGGGAGTTGTGGTGGAGACGACGAGCTTTGGCGCGTTCATCTCGCTCGGCCCGATTGATGCAATGCTGCACATGAGTCAGATAACCGATGAGTACATCGATTATGATGAGAAGAACTCGCGGCTTGTCTGTAAAGATACCGGTCGTACGATTGCGGTCGGTGATACGGTGCGCGCCCGTGTGGTTGCCCTGTCACTGAATGAGCGCGAGCCGCGTGAGTCAAAGATCGGTCTTACCATGCGTCAGCCGGGTCTGGGAACGCTTGCCTGGATTGACGATGAGCGCAACCGCGAGCAGGCAGAGAAGGAGCGGAAGTAATGGCACCGAAGCGGACGCCAAAGAAACTCCTGCAGGCATGCCGCAACTGTCACAAGGTGCTGGAGGCTGATAAGGTCCAGTGTCCGGAGTGTCAGGGTAATGCACTGACGACCGAGTGGTTCGGGTATCTTGTTATCATTGATTCCCGCCATTCGGATGTCGCAAAGAAGATGAATATTGACTACAACGGCCGTTACGCCCTTAAGGTCAGATAATGCTTGTTCTCCCGTCGGAACACCGGGGGCTGTTCAAACAGCCCTTCGGAACCCTTTTTCCCGAATTTTCTGATATTGTTCCGATGCTTTGCGGTAGACTATTGTGTACGGTTGGCGATGTGGTGACACACTCGGCACTGTCACGCGGAATAATTCCGTCCGTAGGGGTAATCGACGGTCTGACGATGCGGTCACCGTATCTTGCGATGCCTGAGATCTCCCATCATATTTTGCGGGTGAAAAATCCTGCCGGAACAATCACCGACGAGCTGACGGAAACTCTTGCAGAGGCAGTGGCGTCAGCTCCCTGTGTGATTATGGTGGATGGCGAGGAGGATCTCGCGGTTTTACCGCTGATCAGACTGTTGCCGGACGGGGCGCTGGTGGTGTACGGTCAGCCAAACGAAGGTGTGGTACTCTGTGAGGTCACGCCCGCGCTGCGGATGCGGGCAGAAGATCTGCTGTCCTGTTTTATCCGTCGCTGAGGATGCACCAGTATTAAATATCCTGCATTCCAATAATTGTGGGATATCGATGGAGATTAAGATCACCTCTAATACCAGA
>CAZABQ010000164.1:0-2916 GCA_964483485.1 uncultured Methanomicrobiales archaeon | reverse complement strand
GTCTTCCAGATCGAAGATACGAAGAAAGCGTCAATCCCGGCAGAAATCACGGAGGCGGAAGAATGATCATCGTAGAAAACACCCGCACGGTTAAAGACCTGATGCAGAAGGCAGATTACTTCTACATCGAAAAAGACGAAACCACAGGAACAATCATCCTGCACTTTGAGATCACGCCGAAGGAGTCCGCATGAGCATCATGGAAGAAGCGACCGTGGAACCAGTGGCAAAACTAAACCGGAAAGACATCACGGCGGAGATCACCGGGATTGATCTGGAACTCGGAGATGACGGAGAACCGGAGGAACAACCGGAGCAGCAGGCCGAAGAACTGAACCCGCTGGTCGGTGTGCTCGACATGCTGATCGGCAGCTCCGGCGACCTGCTGAAAGAGTATGATCTCCCCGCCCCAAACCTCACCATCTGGGAAAAGTGGGGAAAGGAAAACCTATCTAAGGCACTGAACCACTACATGCCTGTCGGAATCGGGGAAAACATGAGTAGCCCTGCTATGGCTGGACTTATCGGTATCGGCGCAATCCTGATCTGCTTCCTGCCGGTGATCATGACGTTTGTAAAGCGGATGCAGGAACCAGAACCGCAGCAGATCCCGCAGCAGCCGGAAGAAGAACCGAAGGAGAAACACGAGTACGTGAACACCTACGAAGAGCCGCAGCCGGTGGTATCCACTGCACCGATTAGCGACAAAGTAATGACCGCGTGGGAACGCGTGCAGAGGATCGGCTAAATGGATATTGACCTGCATCTCGACGACCCAACCCACAGGATGATCGCGGCCCCGACCCGGGCCGGGAAGTCTTACTTTGTCGGTGCTTGCGTCGAGGGGATGTACGAACAGGAACACCCGTTTATCATTCTCGATACAAAGACGGACAATCACATAGGACTTCAGGAACTCCCTCAAGTCAAAAAGATTCAGATCAAAACCGGACTGAATTACGACTGGGGGAAACTCCTTGAGTATCCGTATGTGCTTTGCGTCCCGACAATTCGCACCCGGACGGCTGACCTGATAGCACTTTACCGGGAACTCGCCGATGAGATCTTCATGTCGGGCGGTGAGCGTCACCTCATCGTCGAGGAGGCGCACAACTGGAACAAGAATGCATCTGTTGCAGATCCTACCCTTGAACTCATCGCCAGGGAAGGCGCTGGGAGAAAGAAATTCCTCTGGTTCGTGACACAGCGGTTACAGAACTTCCCGCAAATCCTCTGGTCGCAGTGCGGATACACGTATTTGTTCCGGCATAAAATCCCGTCCGACATCCGGTACATCTCGCAGGGTATCCCGGACTTTGAAACCCTGAACAAGAGCCTGTCCCCACACGACGTGCTCGTGTGGGATCAGGGAGCAGTCGAAGACGATACAACGATCATTAAAGCGGCGGATGTGACCCGCCGAACACACCACAGAGGATAACATGCCTGGACGAAGCGTAACACTTGCAAAGGATGTCGTGCGGCTGGTGCGTGCAACCCGGTACAAGATGCACAACAGTAACCCGGAAAAATACCCTGATCCGGAACAGATATCATATAATGACGTTATTCGCTGGCTGTGTTGTCGTTAACTTGCAGGATTGTCCCCTCTCTTTTTTGTAGTTTGCTGATTTTTCTCTGTATGTTTGAAGATCTCAACAATCTGTATGAGCTGGTTATGGCCGTTGTTGCGGCTGTTGCTGCGCTCCTCGCATGGGTTAAAGACAAACAGGCGAAAGCCGAAACTGACCGGGCAGACAACAATGCTGCATATGCGGATGCTGTGCAACGGTATTTCGATCCGACCGATACAACCGTGCAGACACCGCCGGACGGAACCCCAAAGGCATCCTATCAGATGTCTCCCGAAGTGCTGGAATTTCTTGTTTCAGGCGAATCCGAGGCGGATAGAAATCTGATGCTGGCACAGGTCGCGGACGCCGAAGAGAAAGACCTCTGTGAATACCGCGTGACGTACTCCCAGGGATACTACAACATCTCCTACGGTCAGATCGCGGGCGGCGCGAAATACGCATAACTTGCAGGATTGTCCCCCATTTATCCTTTTTTTTGTCGATTCTCTGTTGACTGTTACAAAACGTAACGGCCGGAGATAAGAAAATGACAGACTTTATCAACACGGCGATTAACGCCGCAAAAACGCCCCTTCTTGGGGTAGCAATCCCCCTTGTTGTGGGTGCAGTAATTGTTGCAGTCCTTCGCGCAGTTCTGAAGATCTAAGGAGGTTTCCGAAATGAGATTTCAGGAAACAACGATCCCGCAGGAGATCAACAAATCCAACCCCGCGGTTGAACTTGGCGTAACATCCATTCACGACGCGTATTCTCTTGAGGTGTCTATTACCGCGAAGAACGAGACCGGCGCGGCAGCAACCCCGACCATTGATCAGTTCCTCAGCGCACTTGAGCAGATCGCGGTGATGTCCGACAACACCCGGTATCACTACGCACTGAATGGCATGGACATTGCACGCAGAAACGCGATGATGCTTCCGCCGAATTGCAACCGCGTCCTTGACAAGACCTTTTCCAGCACCGCAGATGATGCATCCTGCACCGCCACGTTTGTTATGAATCTGGACGAAGGGGATCTTGTTGCGCTTCAGCACGACACCGTGACGCTGAAAGCAGCTGTTGCGAAGACCATCGCGGAAGATTGGAACATTACCGATTACAGCATCAAACCGACCATCTACGAACGTATCCCCGAATCCACCGCAGAAATTATCAACACGTACGGCGCGAACTTCGAGAAAGTCCTTGAGCCGAAAGTCTATTCTACGGAAAAGACTCTTGCAGCGTCCACCGAGTTTACCGGGTTCTTTGATCTCCCGACCGGCTCACTTCTGCGCGGCGCTATGCTCCACTGGTCGGTTGCACCGTCTCAGTTCGGTCT
>CAZABQ010000163.1:0-2921 GCA_964483485.1 uncultured Methanomicrobiales archaeon | reverse complement strand
ATGGCGGCAAAACACGAATGGCGCAAAGAGGACAAAGCGCTCTATCTTCCCCAACAAAAACCGGAACTTCTCACAGTTCCCCAACAGAAATTTTTCATGGTATCAGGATCCGGCAATCCGAACACCAATCCGGTATTTACTAAACACATCGAACTGCTGTACTCCCTCTCCTATGCAGTCAGGATGATGCCAAAACAGGGATTTACTCCCGAAGGCTACGAACCGTACACCGTCTATCCTCTGGAAGGCGTCTGGGGGCTGGTAAATCCCGAACGCGGACTCACCAATAAAGACAATTTTTCCTATACGCTGATGATGCGCCAGCCGGAATTTGTGACGGAAGAAATCTTCTCCCGGGCCAAAACACTGGTTGAAAAGAAAAAACCGGATGTCTGTGTACAGGAGGCAGCGTTTGGACAACTTGAAGACGGACTTTCGGTTCAGATGATGCATACCGGCCCGTATGACGATGAGCCGGCAAGTTTTGCACAGATGGCGGCATTTCTGACAGAACATAATCTTGAACGCGTCTCGCTCTTTCACCGGGAGATTTATATCTCGGACGCACGGAAAACCGAACCGGCAAAACAGAAAACCGTTCTCCGCTGGACGGTCCGAAAAAAAGAGGAGTGAAGATTCAGACGCAGGAAAGCTTCACTAAATCTGCCTCAACGGTTGAGCTCGGCTGAAGATCAAAGTTCGTAACAAGAACGTTCAGCACATCCGGGGTAATGAATGCCGGCAGTGACGGACCGAGCATGATGTTTTTGATACCGAGATGGAGAAGTGTCAGGAGAACAAGAACAGCCTTCTGCTCATACCAGGCAATATTATAAGAAATCGGCAGATCATTCACACCGCAGCCGAACGCATCCGCAAGAGCGAGTGCAATGACCACAAGACTGTACGAGTCGTTACACTGTCCGGCATCGAGAACACGGGGGATTCCCTCAATATCACCGAGTGACAGAGCGTTGTAACGGTACTTGGCGCATCCTGCAGTGAGGATGATCGTATCTTTTGGCAGCGCCTTTGCAAACTCGGTGTAGTAGCTGCGGCGTTTGTCGCGGCCGTCACAACCTGCCATCACCACAAATCTGCGGATTTTTCCTGACTTTACCAGTTCAATCACTTTTGGCGCAAGGGCAAGAACAGCATCGTGTGCACAGCCGGTCAGAAGATCAGGGCGTCCGAGTTCCTCAGGCGGTCGGCAGGTTTTTGCCAGAGAAATGATGGCCGAGAAATCTTTGCTCCCGTCAGCATTTGCCTCGATGTGCGGACAGCCCGGGAACTGTACAGCACCGGTTGTAAATACTTTGTCCGCATATGCAGGCGCCGGCGGCACAATACAGTTGGTGGTAAACAGCACAGGTCCGTGGAACTTCGGCAGCTCGTTTCTCTGCTCGGCCCATGAACCGCCAAAGTGTCCGCGAAGATGCGGATACTTCTTGAAAGCCGGATACGCGTGTGCAGGCAGCATCTCGCCGTGAGTGTAGACATCAACGCCCGCATCCTTTGTTGCCTCAAGCAGCATTTCAAGATCTTTGAGATCATGACCGGTCACGAGAATACCGGGGCGTGTTCCGGCACTCGTGGAAACGCTGGTGATCTCAGGTTTGCCGTAGGTCTGGTTCGCAGCGTCAAGCAGGGCGAGAACCTTCGCACCATATGCCCCGCACTCAAGAACCAGAGCCGTGCGCTGATCGATGGTAAGATTCTCAAACCGCGAGACCAGTGCATCCCGAATAAACCGGAGGATGGTGTCATCTGTTTTACCGAGCACGAGCGCGTGCGAGTAGTAGGCGGCAAGACCCTTAATGCCGAAGAGAACGGTTGAGTAAAGCGAACGGACGTTTTCATCCGCAATTGCATCAAGCTCTGACGGACCGTCAAAGGACGGCTCACCTGCAACGCCCGGGAGAGTGTTGTAGTGTGCGGTAATACAGGAAAGATACTCCGCAAAACTCTGTTCATCGAAGTTGACGTTGGTCAGCGTGGCAAACAGCGCTTCAAGAACACAGGGTTCCAGTTCGAGATCTGCTGCCTTTGCACGGTACGAAAGGCACGACAGTGCATATAATACATCGTCCTGCGCCTTGGCAACCGTCTTGTTCTTTCCGCAGACTCCGCCCAGAGAACAGGGCGACCTTGATTCCTGACATTGTGTACAGTACATGATTTTTCACCTTGGTATCTTTTGGATAGTATGTATATGGTTGATACTAAGGTATATAGGAAAAAGTTTCCAAAACCATACCATGGACACCAGATCATCATCGAGATCAAAAACGTGTCAACCGGATAGAAGAGCAGAATCACTAAACAGCAATCATGCGTTTGAGCAGGAGTAAGCAGATCTTTTTTTCATAGATAGTATGAAAAAGATACAAAGATACATACGGATAGGATCACCATACTTTTGGTATGATTGAGTCCTGTACGGTAAATCTCACGGTGCGGTATTTGACGAAGAAGTGGATGCTGCTGATTATTCTTGAGCTGTTTAAAGGAGATAATTACACCCGCAGATTTTCCGAGTTAAAAGACCGGCTCCCGGATATTACGGCAAAAGTTCTCTCCGAGCGATTGCAGGAACTGGAGACAGAAGGGATTGTGTCCAAGCGAATTGATGCGAGCGTTGTTCCCATCCGATCAGAGTACACGCTTACCGAAAGCGGAATTGAACTGGTGGAGATTGTGCGTGGCATCAAGTACTGGGCGCTGAAGTGGAAGATCGATAACATTCCCTGCGGTAGTCAGGAATGCAAGCACTGTAAACTCTGATGAATCTCCCGGAAACTGATAGCATAGGTATCCGAAGATACTGCCTCACGCTCAGCCAGGAAATAGCGAGCGCAGAACAAAAAAATCAAGATACAATACAAAAGGGCCAAGGCCGGGACTCGAACCCGGGTCTAAGG
>CAZABQ010000162.1:0-3002 GCA_964483485.1 uncultured Methanomicrobiales archaeon | reverse complement strand
GGTTCTCCGTGGGGGAACTCCGGATGGTTTACCGGCACGTTCGACGGGAAGCAGCATAAGATTAGCAATCTCTCTGTCCAGAAAAATGGATACTGGGGTCTGTTCGTTCGGTTCCGTGATGGGGCTACCGTCAAAAATGTAATTTTTGATACTCCGATCTTTCCGCCGTCCGGAGCAGACGCCCGGGCGGCGGTTGTGTGCTCGACTGTCGAATCGGGAACGGTCACTCTGGATCAGGTTGGTATTCGCGGGCTTGTGCTGCAATCACCATCAATTGCACAGCAGGCCGGATTGATCGCCCTTGCGAATAACTCAGGTATCGATCTGATTGTCCGGGATTGTTACGTGCAGTGTGATCTTGTCGGGACGTTCCAATCGGGGGCGCTGATCGGTAACGTTGCGCAGGCTGCATCTTCGTACAGTGTATCACACAGCTACGGGTCGGGTTCGGTTGTCAGTAACCAGAGCGCGTACTACAAACTGATCGGCGGGATGTCCGCATCGTGTCAGCTGGACGGTGTTGTCAGCATGATAACTGGTGCATATTCTCACGGCGAAGTGCCCGACTGGTTCGGTCTTGGGTATGTTCCGGCGGTGTGGATCATCGGATCGGATGGTCTGCCGTGCTTCTTGTGGGAGCTGCCCGCACCTGAGATCATCAGCGTGGCAGTGGATCCGCTTGCGGGCGAGGCACCACTTACGGTATTGTTCACGGTGGACGCAGTCAACGCGGATGGTATCATCTGGGCGTTCGGAGATGGTGAGACAGGAGCCGGGCCGGGACTGGAACATACGTACCAGTCGGCAGGGCTGTATGTTGCGACGGTTACGGCGTCGAATCTGGGAGGTGTCACCACATCGGACACAGTGATCATTGAGGTATCGGAGCCAACACAGCCGGAGCCTCCGGCAGTCGTTGTGAAATCTCCCTGCTTTGGTTGGCAGGGTATATTCATCAAAAGGTGAAAAAAATGACAGAAAACGAAGCTATCGAGCCGGTCGAGCAGACCGAAGAAGTACAGCAGGTAGAACAGCAGCCGGAAATGACACCCGAAGAGCAGAAAGCAATCTGGCAGCAGGCAAAACTGAATGCGAAGAAGATCCTCGCCGAAGCCTACGCGAAACAGAGGTGAGAGGAATGGCAAAAACACGAGTTCGTAAAACAAAGAAATACCCTACTATCTCCCGGACTATAGGAAGCCCCAAACGAAGCTCAACGCGGACAACGGCTAAAAAGTCAGCTATGAGAAAAACATTTCTCACAAAAGGCGGAAGAACGGCAAGAAAATTGAGAGAAAGCCTAAAGAGGTGAGAGGAATGGTGCACGTTAAAGGGTATCACCGGAAAGGCTACGCGGTGAAAGGGCATGATGTAAAGTCCCACAACCGGAAATCAGCAGCGAAGAGGAGTACAACAAAAAAAGGAAAGCCCCGCAGAAAAGCGGGGCAAGCAAAACTTCTGTAACTCTCGTATGTGACGGGAAGATTAAGGCAGAGTGGAGAGATCGATATAAGGACTTCAAAGCAGGGGATACGCCGATGCCTGCAAAGATCAAATGTCTTGGAACTGGGGACACTTACCTTCATGACTCGCCCGACAGATGTAGGTTACGGCAAAATTGCAAAGATAATCACTGCATATGGTTTACTGGATACATGTATAACTAATCTCTTTTTTCCGACCTACAACACCTTACCACTACGACAAAACAGCCTCAAACGCAGGATACCAAGGTCAAAAAAGGGGATTTGAGGTTACTTTGCCTTCGTCCCCCTTGTTCTTACAATTCCATTTTCTTTCACGAATTTCGTGATTTTATCCGGGTGCAAACCTAATTCTTTTCTGATCGTGGCATTCGTGGCTCCGGCTTTCAACATCTTCATGAGCTTCTTTTCATCAAACGGTTTTCCCGATATCGGTGTGTATGGGTTGTTACCTGCATAGTTTTTCATCCAACCCGGGACCGGTAGACCTTCCCGGAGCAGCGGGATCACACGCGGGTACTGCTCCTTCCCCATATCATCAGCGAGTTCGAGATAATGTACTTCGTCAACTCCATCCGGCGCCCTCCCTTGTAAGGCGTTCGTGACATCTTTATCAATACCTGCCTTCCGCAGAAGTAGGGTATTGAACTTCCGAAGAGATGAGATGTTTACTGGGCGATGAACTTGTTTGCCGTGCTCCTCCCGGTAATTATCCCGTCCAGCGTCACTTACTCTCTTGCTGATCGTGTCGGGATTGTGGATATTTCGATAATTCAGCACCGCGGTCTTCATCTCAGCAGGGAAGTAGTAGTAAGACGCCCGTTTTCCCCCGGCGGATACGTGCCGGACATCTACCCGGAAGAAGTCACCGAAATCGTCTATTCGGAGATCATCTCCTTCCTCGACTTTATCATAGAGCCGGCTGATCTGTTCTAATCTACCCCCACAGTACGCGGCAATCATGAACAGCACCTGCAATGGGTGTGATAACTTATCACGTGTCCTCATCAGCTCATCAAATTCTAAGTTCGTAGTCTTCTGATCTTTCCGACTTCCCTTACCGGTTTGTACTTTGGCGGCGGTCTTGGTGAACTGTGTTTTCTCGTACCCATTGAAGTTCTTGGTTCCCACACCATCAAAGTAGTTCAGAAATGCATTGAGTGCATTCTTCTCCGAGGCGTTCATACCTCCACGCTTGATCACATCTTCGGGAACATACAACCAGTCCATTTCTCCCAACCTGTTTACGTAGTTGTTGAGGGTTGGGGTTGCGATACCGGACGCGTGATAGGCCCGGAACCCGTCTTCCCTTTCGCGGAAATATTCCGCAACCGACACGCCCGGAGCACCAAGGATAATCCTATTTCCAGCGCGGGATTGGTTATCATTTCTCTTTAACTCTCCCGGAGGCTCTGAAAAAATTTCAGGCTCAAATACGCATTTATTTTCAAATTCTGGCGTTTGAGAGCACCAGACTGAAGATCTGGTTGTCCCCGGTTCAAGTCCGGGTGAAGGCAT
>CAZABQ010000161.1:0-3013 GCA_964483485.1 uncultured Methanomicrobiales archaeon | reverse complement strand
TCGCTATCTCCCGTGACATCCGCATCTACTCATCCTCTTCATGTTTTCCTGCGAAGCAGTGAGCACGACGGAATGGCGTGCTACTCGGTTGGATGCGTTCCGTGCCTTCCGGTGCCGCAGGCATTCTCCGTGCATTTCCGTGAAATTTCTGTGCATTCCGTGGTTACCCGAAGTATCCTCGGTAAAAAAAGAGTATTAAGAGGAGTCACGCGATGTTGTTTTGCGTAGAATAACCACGGAAATGTTCCTGATACCATTTTCCTTCGTGGGCTGAAATCGATGAATGACAAACGTCAAACGGCAGGATACGAATTTCGGTGCAAAGCCTCTTCCCGCCCACGTTTTTTATATTTCAAGCCCCAACCTTTATGGAATATGGCCGAAAGCTACGCATGTGGTGTATCCATGAAGCCGCTTCTTGGAAAAACCGTCGGACAAATCCTGAACAGCATTGCAGCGAAGTATCCTGACAGTGATGCTCTTGTCTCTGTTGAGCAGAATCTCCGCTATACATGGTCTGAGTTTCTGGGTGCGGTTGATGATGTAGCTAAAGGGCTGATGATGCTTGGTGTCGAGCGCGGTATGCGTGTTGCTATCTGGGCGATGAACTATGCGGAGTGGGTGCTCGTTCAGTTTGCCACGGCAAAGATCGGCGCGGTGATGGTGAACATTAATCCGGCGTACCGGACGTTTGAACTGGAGTACGCTTTAAAGCAGTCAGAGGTTGATACTCTGATTTTACAGGGACGGTTCAAAACTTCCGATTATGTTGGTATGTTTTATGAGGCATGTCCTGAGGCGTTTGAGGCAAAGCCGGGACGGCTGAGGTCGGAGAAGTTCCCGTATCTCCGGAATATTGTTTTTATGGGGGAGATTCCCTATAACGGGATGTACCGCTGGAGCGAGATGCTTGAGGCAGGGAGTCAGATATCGGATCAGGAGCTTTCCGACCGTGAGGACTCGATTGAGTTTGATGATCCTTTAAATATTCAGTATACGAGCGGTACGACCGGTTATCCGAAGGGTGTTGTCTTGTCCCACCATTCGGTGCTGAATAACGGTATGATCATTGGGGATGGTATGAAGTTCACCGAGAAGGATAAGCTCTGTATTCCGGTGCCGTTCTACCACTGTTTTGGGATGGTTCTTTCCAACATGGCTTGTGTGACTCATGGTACTACGATGGTGATACCCTCTCCTTCTTTTGACCCTGAGTCCGTCATGAAGGCGATTCAGGACGAGCGGTGTACTGCGGTGCATGGTGTTCCCACTATGTTCATTGCAGAGCTTGAACACCCGAATTTTTCCCTCTATGACTTTTCAAGTCTTCGTACCGGTATTATGGCAGGTTCCCCCTGTCCGATTGAGCGGATGCGCGAGGTCAGCGAGAAGATGAATATGCAGGAGATTGTGATTGTCTATGGTCTTACCGAGACGTCTCCCGGGATTACTATGTCCACGACCGATGATAGTCTTGAACGGCGCGTCACGACTGTCGGGCGCGTTTTCCCGCATACCGAACTCATTATCAAGGATCCCAAGACCGGACATGTTGTGCCGCTTGGAGAGACCGGAGAGATCTGCGCACGCGGTTACATGAAGATGAAGTGTTATTACAATAATCCGTCCGCTACTGCGCAGGTTATTGACCGCAACGGGTGGCTGCATTCCGGTGATCTTGGTACGATGGATGAGGAAGGTTACATCAAGATGGTCGGCAGGTTAAAGGAGATGGTGATTCGCGGCGGAGAGAATTTGTATCCGCGCGAGATTGAGGAGTTCTTACATCTGCACCGGAAGATTTCTGATGTCTATGTTATCGGTGTCCCTGACGAGAAGTATGGTGAGGAGCTGATGGCCTGGGTTAAGATTGAGCCGGGGCAGAGTCTTACCGAGGCGGATATTCGCGAGTACTGTTCCGGTAAGATCGCCCGGCATAAGATTCCCCGCTATTATAAGTTCGTTAATTCGTTCCCGATGACCGTTACGGGCAAGATTCAGAAGGGTGAGATGCAGAAGATTTCGATTGCAGAGCTGGGACTTGAAGAGGTTGCGAAAATTAAAACGGCCTGACCTCAAGTTTTCTTTCTCAGATAAATTCAGGTTCTTTCATGTGTACACAAATATGTCACGCCCAACAACATAATATAATAGTTAACTCAAATATGAACAGGAACATAAAATGCCAACAACACATGTAGTATTTGTCGGCCCTGAGCGGGATTTCCTGATGGGTTCGATTGCTCTTCTCCGTGAAGTGGGTTTTTCCCGTATCGTTCTGGTGACGGGGAATGATCCAAAGTTCTCTGGAGAAGCTCTGGTGCAAAAGACTGCAAAATCCTTATCCCGTGATCTTGGGATCTTCTGGCCTGTTTCCATCGTGGAAGTGAACAAGTCTTCGGTTATGGATGCTGCAAATCAGATTCTTTCTCTTATCAATTCTGAGCGTACGCTTGGGAATGAGGTTTTGCTGAATGTTGCTTCTGCTCTTCAGCCTCTGTCTATGAGTGCGTATATTGCTGCAAGCATGAGCAGAGCGAGGGTTGTTTCGGCTCTTCCGAACTACAGTGATGATGGTGCCGTCATCGGTGCAGTGGAGATTGTCGAGATTCCCGTACTGCCGATAGGATATCCGGGCGCGGAGCAACAGCTGTTAATATCTCGTATCGGCGATGGTGTGGAGTCGCTCGATTCGCTGATATATCTTATGTTTCCAGATATTGACAAAAACTCGAAGCGGTTCCGCAGTGAGAGAAGCAGACTCTCCCACCACCTCTCCAAGCTTGAATCGGGAGGATTTATTGTGAAGACGAAGTATGGCAGAAATATTGCCATTCGTCTGACCTGTCTTGGTCAGATGTTTGCTCAGGTTATTTCCCGCGGTGATGTGCCGCAGGATGACTAATTTTTTTAGATAGGATTTGCGCGGTGCGGCAATGATCATTTGCCGACTCAGATAAATCTCTCTTATGGCTTTTTTATTTATTGTGTGTACTGTTAAGTGGTATCTTTG
>CAZABQ010000160.1:0-3035 GCA_964483485.1 uncultured Methanomicrobiales archaeon | reverse complement strand
GGGATAATTGGTCGTATTCTTCACGACAATCGCGATATCTGTGAAAAAGATACCTCCTTCAAACTCCATACTGCCGGAATCATCAGTAACCAGCATCCAAAGCTCGTTATCTTTGTAGATCTCGATGATAATTCCATCCGGGCAGTTCACACCGATGAATTTCAGAATTCGCCGAATAGTGGTGTTGCACACTGAGGTTTCTGTGTTGGCCGGAAGCTCCAGATCTGCGGTTTTCAGAGGATACTGCATGTAAAGATCATCGCCGCCTGCCTTTGCCTGTGCAATTGCTGCCAGTAGTGATTTTATGTTCTGCATTTCGGTACAGAACATCTCTGCCGGAACTGTGTCGATCATTTCTTCCCCCTGATCTTCATCACTGCGAAGATCAGAACAGCACCGATCAGAATCCCGACCAGATACTTCCGGTATCTTTTCCAGATGCATTTCCACCCGCCGGTTTCTCCGGCAAGGATACTTTCACACGTAACGCATTCAGTCATTTTTCAGCCCTTCCTTACAGTGCATCGGGCACTTTGCAAATTCGATCTTGTTCGATGTGATCTCCCCTTTCATCTGCCAGAGCAGGGCGAAGTTCGCCGCAAACCCGGCAAAAAGGGTAAGGTAGATGCCGAGAAGTTCGTACATCACTTCATCACCTTCTTGATCTGCGGAAGCAGGAAATACACGGCAACAGCCGCAATTCCGAGGAAGAACACCCATGAAATGAGCTTCTCCTTGCTTTCCTTTGCTTTTGCTTCGTCCGAGAAGTCCAGCCCGAAGGCATTACTAACCCCGGCTCCCGCGAGCAGTGCCCCGCCGCCGATCCCGGCACCGGCACCGATACCTGCGCCTGCCAGCGGAAGACCATACTTCCCGAGGTTCAGCGCCGCGGCCCGGGTTGTTCCCCCGCCTGTCGCCGCACCTGTCCCGGCTTTCATTACGCTGCCGATTCCGGTCAGCTTCTTCCCCTCCGATAATGCATCAGATTTGAAGATTTTAGATATCGCGTTCGTTAACGCTTTACTCATTTTTTACTGCCTCCTTTTTTCGTTCCTCCGTTTTTCCGCCGCGTGAGGAAATACGCGGCAATTGCTGCGATCACAAGCCCGAGCCCGATGATCAGCAGTTTCTTCTTTCCACCGGTTTCTCCCGTGGTCGCATCATCGGTGAGAACGAGACTTCCCCCGCCACCGGAACCGCCGGACGAACCTCCGAGTAGAGAACTCAGGAAGGTAACGATCTCATCGATCTGATCCTGAAGCCAGCCGAGAGCATCATCTACTCCTTCGTTTCCGGTCTGGTAGATGTACGTCGGGTTTCCGTTCTCATCGGTTGTTCCCGTTACAGTGGTTGGTAATTCTCCGTTCTGTTGCTTCTGTGGATCGTCTCCGCCACCCGCGAGAACAGATGTTCCCGTCAGTGCAGCTCCTGCGAGAAGTCCGAGCGAACCGATACCCACCAGCTTCCCAAGATTTCCGAGAACGGATGTGTTTTTCTTTGCCGATTTCAGGATATCTGCCGCTGCTTCGTTTGTTGCTGCTTTGTTCGTGGCTGCGACATCATCAACGGATTTGTAGACCGTTGGAACGGATACATTTGAAGCAGACTTGCCCCCTGCCGATGTCGGGAGGTTATTTGCAACCTTTGAGCCGGAAGACACAACCGAAGGGGTTGATTTTGCCTCATATCTCAGGATGTTTGCCATATTCGGCTCAGATGTTACCGCTTTTCGGTACGTTGCTGCCGGATCCAGCGGATCAACCTTAGATACAGTTACGCTACCGGTTCCGCCGATTGTTTTGGTAGATGCTGCTGCATTGTCAACGGATTTGCTACCGCTTCTTAGGGCTAATTTGATTATACTGCCGATCCCCATTTTACCCACCCATCACTATAACACCGGTTAACCCGGCTTGTCCGGCATACGACGCGTTCTTTACGACCTTCGCACCCTTTGCGGCACCCTTCAGGGCTTTGATACCGAGATACCCGGCACCCCCGGTAACGGCACCGGCTCCAAGAGCAACGGCATCAAGTGCTGCATATCCCAGATCTTCAAGCTCTATCTGATCACCGCGGCCTGTCATCCACAGATTTACAACGTTCATCAGATCCAGCGGTGCGATAATCTCAGCACCTACAGATACGGCACCTTTTACCGTGCCTGCACTTGCAATATATCCAGACTGGACACTCTGTACACCTTCTGCAAGCCACTCGTTTCTCACACCGATTATGCCGTCAGCAAGTCCACTCATAGCACCCGGGATAGATCCCAGTGCTGCGGTTGTAACTCCAACTGCTGCCCCTGCCGGATCCCCGGCAAAGTTGTACTTCAGGTTCGTATCAGCCGCTACAGTTTCCAGTCTCTGCACAGTTCCACCGGTTGTACCACCGAGAACCGATGAGCTCCCGCGTTCAAGCGTCCGGTTAATGTACTGCACCTGTACGGCTTTGGTTGCCCGGTCAGTAATGGTTGATGTGGTTTCGTTCAGCCATCCTTTTTCCCGATAAAGGTCAAGTACGCGCCGCTGTTCCCCGGAATCCAGATCACGGGATGTGTAAACCACGTTTCCGGATAATCCGTAATCGTGCAGTTTCTGATCATCGGGCGTATCCGTCCAACTGGACATATTCGCCGGCGCATTGCTACCGCCGCGAATGCCCCCAGTATTGAAAAATACTGCATCGTTGGCCACTGCATACGGTGACGCGTATTGCCCGAGGTGTCCCCGGTCGTTCCCATCGTCGTCGGTGAACATCACATCCGGATTGCTGTAATCAAGCTTCGTGAGGTCAACCTTTGGCGTAGGTGATACAGATAGGATCCCATTGCCGCCGCCCACGAGGTCGGAAAAACCCTTGAACGTGTTTTCCGTTGTGGTTTTTACCGCGTTCAGAATATCCTTCGCGGATGTCTCGGCCTGTTTTTTGATCTCGTCGTAGTTGTTTATCGCACCGATACCGCCGAGTACGGCAGATGTAACACCGCTGAGAATACCCACAGGTGTAGCGACCTGCACGATCGCCGGGAC
>CAZABQ010000159.1:0-3043 GCA_964483485.1 uncultured Methanomicrobiales archaeon | reverse complement strand
GAGATATGCGAGAGTGATCAGCGAGAGGAGGATGGGGACGCAGAGCGGCATTGTCCATGATTGCCAGCTGGTGGCGGGTTTGCCGTTATGTGTTGTGGTGTTGGAGATCATGGAGAGTTTTTGTACGAGTGGTGCGTCGGTATGTTTGTTTTTGCCGTACAGATACGCAGAACTTAAGATCACTCCGAGGATGAGAGCTGTGAGAGCGATGTAGATCACCGATCCGGGGAAGATGATGGCCAACGTTACGAGAGTCAGAACATCCGCCCCACCGAGAGCGAGTAGCTGCATGCCGTCCAGCGTAATACAGGGGGCAATTGTGATGAGAGCAATGAAGATTATTGCCGGTATGAGGGCGGTAAAGAGATCCGGTTGAGCCATCAGTGCGGTCCAGTTGGCAAGTGCAAGCGGGATGCCGCACACTCCAAGGAGGAGGATGTAGGGTTTTGGGACAATCTGGTGTTTGTAGTCGCGCCATGCAATGATGCCGGCGGCGATGAGTACCGGGAGTAAGAGTAATAGTTCCATGGTCGGTCGAAAAAATGAGGTTGTTCATTCTACGGTTCACTTGCGGCAGCCGCTTTTGGATTTCTTAGGCTTTTTCGCAGTTCTGGATGTGTTTTTCACAGCACGGGAAGCCATAGGCCTCATCGCCTGTGCATTCCGCGGCGTTCGGATTTGTTGTACTTGCCGGCGGTTTTGAGTTCGCGATCGATGCGGTTTAAGGCGGTCGAGGCCTTCTTAATTTCTTTCTTCGCCCGGGAAATGGCACTGCCTTCCCGCTTGCTGTCGGTTCTCGGGGAGGTTTTGTAGGTTCGTCTTGATACCATACAAAACAAGTATATTTGTTTTAATACAAGTAAACATTATGCATGGGGCTAAGATATGACAACCTACCAATTACCTATCCATTACATACATCCTTGCGGATGGTTAGTTAATTTCCGTCAAAAAAAGAGTTTTGTCGAATTTTTCTATGCCATTGTTACATAACCATTACATACGAGGCTAAGATCTTTCTACCCACTTTTCTCCATCCCAAATACATCCTTCCTTGAACGGCGCGGGAACCGGATATCTTCCATGAATCGTTCGCGTATACATGATACTCATAGCTGCTTTGAGGATGTCCTGATCGTTATCTGCCGGGTGTCCGAGAGCTTCGGAAAGTTCATCCCACGTGAAAGTACCCTTTAATTTCAGCTTGATTGTCCACGTTTCACAGCCGGTATCCTGCCGGTTCTGTATGATGGATATGTTATTACCCTTCATTTATGCCTCCATCTGTGTGGTGAGTCTGATTGTTTTTCGGTTCGTTTTTGGATTGTCATTTTTTCACCTTGATTTTTCCATTTTTTTCAGCCGCTCCGCTCCTTGAGCTTCCTGCGGCGTTCTTCCATCAGCCTCGTCTCTTCGGCGAGCTGGTTTTCGTAGGCTATGCGTTCCGGCGTGATGCTGCCGAGGTAGTCGGCAAGATCGATGCCGTCAGTGATATCTGGGCTATCCGGATCCGACCGGATTTTGAATGATTCCTCGTAGTCAAACGGCCACTTCTTCAAGAACTCCTCATCTCTCGGCCGCAGTATGCGCAGCTGATCAAGTCGGATCGGGGGTTTCTGATCACGCCGGTATTCGGCGAGGAATCTGGCAACATCTCCTGCTTCCTTGGCGTTTTTCGGCACGGAGTTGTCATCGGAATCTTTCTGAATAAATTTCTCCACTTCGCCGCCCTGAGCAGCTCCGATGTACTCATAGATTGCGGTCTGGTGCTCTTTTCGCTCCTCCTCTTCGATTTCGCGATCAAAATCATTTGCCCGTAATCCCTGCGACATGGTGAAAAACCGTTTGCCGCATACCCAGTACATGTATCTGCCGTCTTTCGGAGCTTTGAGTAATTCTCCGCATTCGGGACAGATTATATCCTTGTCATCCGGGACGGATACGATTTTGTGACATTTTTTACATTTTACTGCGGGGACATCCTGTGCTTTTTTCAGATATTTCATGAGGTAATCGGCAGGATCACGGTTGTTGGCATCAGCCGGCCGATATTCGGTATGTGCCCATGCCCATTTTCCCTCACGGTTTTCGACCTGATAGGCTTTGTTCATGAATCCCTGCTGATATTTTGACCCCCAGTCGTTGGCGAACTCGTGCCATGGTGTGTTCCACTGGATCCCGAACAGCAGGACGTGCGTGTGGATCAGACCGTTTTTCTGAAATTCCACTACCCGGATGTAAGGTATGCGGAAGCCTCGACGGTAGCATTCGGCCTCATACCACTTGCGCCACGCCGTGCTTTCGTGCCGGTTGGCGGCCAGCAGGTTGAGACCTTTTCCGGTCGCGGTAAATTCACGCGTCCGTTTTCCATCTTTAATATGCCGTTTAAATTCCTCTCCGCGAGGATTCATGAATATCTGCGGATCAGTAGTAAGTGTGAGAAATACTGCGGTCTGATACTTGCGGAGACTGGTCTCGATACCTCCCCGGAAGATGTCTTCGTTTTTCCATGCCCGGTAGGGATCGGTAAACCGTGTTTTGTAATCCAGGACGAGATAGGGATCTTCACCTCTGCCGGCAACGAGATTTTTCAGTATGATTTTTTTGTTCCGGACGTCACGTTTCCATGCCCGGAAGAGATTATGCATCTGATCCAGTTTCTGCTGTAGTTCCGGATGGATGACTTTGTTTCCGTGTTTGTCGTCTACTCGTGTCATGATTGCTCCGTTGTTGATTTCGATGCAGCGTTGAAGCGCCTGACGTCTATACCAGCTCATTTTCCCGCCAGGTATCCCAGTGCTGCTGTATTTTTTTCTGGGTTTTCCCCGGCTTTTGTCACCGAGGCGTGCCATGGCGTTGAGATCATCAGTAACATCATCCGCTATGCACGGCAGCGTGGTTTGGACGTACCCCTCATCAGATCTAGGAGATACGTTTTGGAGATGTAGCGGTTCATCATCAGATCTCAAACGGAGCCCATTCTGAGGCGCTGCAAACAACTTGGAGTTTTGCAAACCTCTTATCAAGTAAGGTTGTAAGTTGG
>CAZABQ010000158.1:0-3085 GCA_964483485.1 uncultured Methanomicrobiales archaeon | reverse complement strand
AGTGCTTGGTACATGAAATTTTTCCAAGAAAATGGCCATACGAAGATGGTTACGAAAAAAATTGCAGATAAGGCTCTGAACTGCTCAGATCTGATCTGCGGGGAACTCGGAGATCTTTTCGATCATCTTTGCGATAACTTCAGACCGCATGCCTTCGACAAACTTTATGCTGCCGACAACCAGATGACCTCCGCCGGAGATACCTGCACCCGGCATCTCATCACGCATGGATCTGACCATCTGGGGAATGTTCATCCGGACACCGCGGGAGCGGATGACTGCAAAGTCCGGACCAAGACCAAGGGTCACGACCGGCTGGTTCTCATAGCGTTTGCAGAGGATATCATGGACCTCACCGGATGATTTACCCGGCGGCGGGAAGGTGAAGCGGTGGGCAAACATTTCCACATCGGCAAGGAAGAGGTTCGCACCCGAGGAAAGGACCTGATCATGAACATGCGGCATCATGGTGTTCATCTGATCCTCAATTGCGGCGTTTGCTTCGGTGACGAGCAGATTGACCAGACGGTTGTGGCGGTCGGGAGCGTTGTTGAGATTGAGAATGTCTTTCACGATCTCGCGGCCGTCATTAAATCTGAGCCAGTACTGCTCATAGTCGAGGGCAAGAGCCATATCTTTGCATTCGTCGCGGGTGTATGCCCCTTCGATCAGTGCGAGGTAGGACAGAAGTTCTGGAGCCTCACTGCGGTCGGCAACACCTGCAACACTGGGCAGGTGAAGGATCTTCTGCTCAACGGACAGGTTGATCAGGCGGGCAATTTCAGTTCCAAGCATTCCTGCGGTTACGCCAAAGTCGCCGCCGACATGATACGGGTTGACGTGGGCAAGCAGATACTTGTCAATGGTATCGTCCGGGTGATGGTGATCGGCGACAACGACGTCAAGCTGATAGACCTCGGTCATCTTGTAGGAGGGCATATCCTCTTCAGTCGAACCGTTGTCCATTAACAGGATTAACGGGAGTTTCTGACCGAACCTGACGTTGTCTTTTAACATCATGTCAAGATCGCGGGTGACATCCTCAATTTCGTAGAAGGGTGCTTTGGAAGGAGAGCGGCGGAAGAGGAAGTTGTCCTGATCCGGATCACCGCCGTTTTCACGGATATACTGAAGAACAGCAGTCTCTACTGAGACTGCTGCACAGATACCGTCTGCGTCTGCATGGTGACGGAGAATGATCGGCTGCTGGGTAAGAACCGCACGGCGGATAATTTTTGCGAGTTTGCGCATCTCTGGCCACAGGGCTTTCAGGACATCACTGTCAATCAGCGGCTGTATGTCTTCCGGCGGTTCGGCACGGGCTTCAAGAGCTTTGTTGATGCGCACTCTGACGTTGTCTGCCTCGGCTCCTTTCAGAACATGCATGTCGGAAACTTCGATCTGCATCTGGTTGTTTCTGCGGGTTGCTTCACCGAAGACGCGGACAATGTCGCCGAGATTTACTTCAGGATAGGAACGAACGCCTGCCTCGGTAAAGGCTGCGGCGTCTTCAACACCAGTGTCGTCGCAGATCGTGAAGATGGTGGGACCTGAGGTCTGTTTGATCTGTACGACGTCGGCCTCAATGGTGACGTTTCTGCCGATCTTGTTTTTGAGGTCGGAAAGACGGGAGAGCATGATCTTTTTGGTGACCAGCTGGGTCTCGTAGCTTCCCTCAGGAAGATCAACCTCGCGGAGATCGATGTTGCCGTTTGGACGGATCTGATTTACCTGTACGAGAATCTGATCACGCTCCTGTTTCTCGGATTTGACGTTGCTTTTATGCAGCAGTCCTTTGACGCGGTCGTTTAAGAGAACAAAGGTGCCGAATGTTGCAAATCCCTGAACTTTTCCCAGATATACCTGGCCTTCTACGATGTCATCCACTTCACAACCCGGTCCAAGCCGGTATACCATATTATTACCCATGTAAGTTACTCCGAATCTTCAAAGTCATCTATTTCGTCGGTGTCTGCTCCGCAGAGACCGTACAGTTTTTCTTCTCCGTCACGTCTGCCGCGGGCGACAAGAAGGTCGCCTGCATACAGACATACGCTTCGTGCCGGGCGGTACGTCCAGTGGTTGCCGTGTTTGACGGCAAAGATTACCATGCCGGTAACGGTTCCAACGTGCGATTCAGCAAGGGATTTTTTGTCAAGAGGAGAACCCTCATGAACAGTGACCCATGCGATAATTTCGTCTGATTCACGGACGATTCGTTTCAGAATCGGCGGGACGTCGATCTCACGGAGAACGACGTCGGCAATGGAGCCTGCGGCGTCGGAGATGGATTCGGCAAATGAGGACATGTAGAGCATGCCGCGAAGGCTTGCAACGTCATCAGTACGTTTTGCTGCCTCAAGAGTCCAGAGATCCAGTTTTAGCCGCATTTCGTCGAGTTCTTCTTCAAGTGCCATGACCTCGTTGGCGAGGTCCATGTTTTCATGAAGGAGGGCAGTATAGGCAAGTCCGACGGAGAGTTCGCTGATGTTTTTCATCTCGATCATGAGGGCCGCCGCCCGATCGAGATCGCTGATCGCAGCTATATCGCAGACGCTGTCATCAGGTACCGGCTGACCGGCCATTTCGCACAGGGCGGGAAAACCGTAATCAGGTCCGCGTCCGACAAGGACATCGCCGGCGCGAAGGACGGTATGCTTGTCAGGATCATAAATTCTCTGGCGCATGCGCCGGATCATGATGATCCGAATGCCGGTTGCCGACTGTAGTTTAATGTCTCCAAGCCGCGCACCGTCAAGGGTACTGCAGGCAGCAACGACTGCACGGTGTGTGGCTTCTTCTGCTTCCGGCAGGGCCTTTCTGAGGTTTGCCGGGAAGGAGACGTGGCGCATGATGTTTTTGGCAATGTCTGCTGCCTGATTTGAGATGCGTTCCGAGGCTTCCGCAAGCTGCAGAAGGCCGCTCATCGGTTCGGTCTCTTCCAGACGGCGGACACTCATCATGCTGGTTATCCGCGCCTGATAGACGAGGTCGTTCATCCGTTCTTCGAGTTCAATGACTTCGTCTGCAATGGCGTTGCTTTCAAACAACACCGCAGAATAAGCCAGATCAACCATCAGTTCCG
>CAZABQ010000157.1:0-3089 GCA_964483485.1 uncultured Methanomicrobiales archaeon | reverse complement strand
GAAGAAAATAAACCGTGAATCCGCCCTTCGGGCGGATTCGCGGTTAATACACCTCATAATGTCAAGAATCCCAGAAACCATATTCAATTCCATGAACAAATTCAAGAAACTACAATATTGAGAGTACGGATCGGTGAAATTGAATGACCCAAAGAGTCACCCCTGCGTAAGTCCTAAAAGAAAAAAAGTTCCGGCCTGAATCTTACTGGGCCGGAATAATCAGTGAACGCTCACCCGCAGGCATAAACTCGCGGATAGCGCCTCTCGCAAACTCTTTTCGCGGATGTGCAAAATCAAACACCAGTGACGGATCCGCAAAGCAGACCTTAATCAGCGGAGACAGCGACCATGCATCGCCGCGTCCGAAGTGTGCCGACGCAACGATTGCTGCATACTCGCCCTGATGCCCCACATTCATTGCATAGTTCGGATAATTCGGTCCGCGCAGCTCTGCGATACAGCCCTCATCCGGCCGCATCGACAGCGAATTCGCCGAACCGCACTGATCTTGCAGATCATATCCGAAGAAACCGAGACGTGACCATCCGTCCTTATGCATCAGCTGGGAAAGATACCATGCGTTCAGACCCGCATTCGAATGACCGGTAGCAAGCGACGTCGTACAGCCGCTGGCAGCTGCAAGCACCGCCGCGCGCTGCGATCCGCCGAAGTGGTCCTCCATCATCGTCGGATACAGCTCATACTGCTCCATACCATAGAGGTTCACCTCGGTTGCAATATCATTCACAATATCCTGCGTCGGTTTGACTTTGTCAGCCGGAGAGGGGTTTGACAGATCCACACCATATTTGTCATGAATGTAGTCTCTCCCGTGATAGACAAAATCATCAAGGATGTTATCAGTGTATGCCGCGGTTGCGTACTGGGTGAATCCTACCCCGCCGGACATATACGACCCGAGCCAGATCTGATCGAACAGAACTGCCCCTGCTCCGACATTCTCCAGAGTACACAGTGCCGGATCATTTGGATGCACCCGGTTTGCCTGAATCATATCCGAGAAGATACCAAACAGAATTCCTCCGGGCTCGTTCGGACCGCGGGCACGGCGGGCCGGCAGATGGGATGCCATATTAATAACACCCGCGTGTTTCGCCGCAAAAGACAGATCCGCAACCGCAGCCTCTCCGGCACACATCCGGTATGCTGCAATAAACGACATACCGATCTGCATCGCAGACCAGCGTGACGTCGTACCTCCGTCACAGGTACGTCCCACAATCGTGGGAATGTGGACACACTGCCACATGGATTTCCCGACCGCCTTCATGAGCGCTTCGGCCTGTTTTTTCGGGAACAGCTTCTCGATATCAAGGACATACTGCGAATCAATTGAGTCGGCAATCTCCTGATCCCCGGTAAACACCTTCACATAACAGTCATCGGTTAAAGCCGGATGCGTCTCCACCATATGTTCCTGTACGACCGCTCCTCCGGGCATAGCATGGTTGGCGATATGCAGATACTCTGAGATCGTCTCCGGCGTAACCTCTTTTCCCAGACGTTTCGTCAGGGTTGCATGTGCCATATCCATCGACACGATAACCGTTCTGCGGATATCATCCCAGAACTGCTGCATCGCTGCATTGTTCACAAAGTGCAGATCATCGCCTTCAACAAAGGTTCCGGTACCGGATACTTCGTAGGTCATCAGCTGACGCTGACCCATCGGCACACCCGCAAGGTGACAGTGATCCGGATCGTACATCGAAATGCCACGCTTCGCAACGATTGCCTCATTTTCTGCGAGGAACTCCCGCTTTCTCGGGGACTGATGGACACCGTCGAACTTGTAGAACTCGGTGGTGGTTGACTCAATATCTTCCTTCGGGAACTTCTGTTTGAGTGCCTCGAGGAATAGTTTTTGTGTTTTTTCAATCTTCGGCATACTTATGCCTCCTCTTTGGGCATAAATCCGTACTTCGTCCGCAGAGCGTGAATTCTCTGAACATATCTGACGTACTCCTCATCACTGCGGAATGCCGTCCCGACCAGACAGTGAAACATTGCGGTGTTCTCTTTCAGCCAGTCGTGACTCATCGGCTTTCCAACCGGAACTTTCCGGTCAAGCGGGTTACCGACCTGATCTTTCACGTACTTGACAATCCCGTCGGTATCCAGGATACAGCGCTGTACCGCATCAAACATCATACCGTTCTCTGCAAGACGGAGCGAGTGGCCGTGGACGGTTGCACCGCGGATTCCGACGGTTGCGGGATCGAAGAGATTCGTCTCAACGAGTTCCCGTGCGTATTTTTCAAGATCACGTTCACGGCATTCGATAATCTGTCTGCCGGACAGCGTTCCCGGATCGATTCCGCGGTACCGGTACATCTCCACGTACGTACGCTGATACGGCTGACACGGTGCATTCAGCATCGAGTCGGCAAACTGAATGTAGCGGACGCGGTCACCTGCTTTTGCTCCTTCGGTCGGTTTGACAATCTTCCGGACCGGGCAGTCCGGCTCTCCCTGTTCCGCAAGTGGCGGGTGTGCCGAAGGATACGCCTGACCGGGAGCACGGTGCCCCATAATCAGCATGAGATCCTCGTCGGTAATACTGCGAATTTTTTCAAGCTTTACATTCGGGTTCATCTGGTTGCGGCGGACTTCCGCTACCCGGGATGTTCCCGGACCATATTGTGGTGTATAGGTCATGTTGTTTGTTCTCCAGATCTACTGATTCATTTTCACGAACTGGGCAGCAGGGAAATTATTTGGTACCCTGTAAAATTACGGGACGCTGTTTGCTTTTGGGATCACTCATACCAAGAATACGTTCGTCCCCCACGATACCGTATTTGGCGTAGTCGGTCGTCGTCATGGTTCCAGAGCGCATAAAGGTTCCCTGCATAATGCTGTACGGGAATTTATCGGCAAAAATTTCGTCGCAGGCTTCCTTAACCTCCGGAATTGAATCTGCGGATTCAAGCTCCAGAAGAATAGTTCCCACATGTACCTGGAGTAGATATTCTTCTCCGCAGAGTGAGATGGTACGCCGGAGCGTGGTCGAGTTTGGCGTCCCCCGGGCAGGCCCGTACGGTACTGCCGCAGGAATGCTCGGACCG
>CAZABQ010000156.1:0-3191 GCA_964483485.1 uncultured Methanomicrobiales archaeon | reverse complement strand
ACCCACACCGCGTAAGTCCTATGGAGAAAACAACCGGCCTACAAATAATTATAAATACGAGTATAGACAATGATTTATTCACACTGTGAAGTTCACAACGTGAACTACGGTGTATCAGATGCCAAGTTGGCGGAGTGGTTACGCGATTGCCTGCAGAGCAGTTCTACGCCTGTTCAAATCAGGCACTTGGCTTTACCGGGAAACCGGGATTAAAAGCAGACGCACAGCATCCGTGCGGGAAAATTCAGGATGCATAGTAATTCAGATGCCAAGTTGGCGGAGTGGCCACGCGACTGCCTGCAGAGCAGTTCTACGCCTGTTCAAATCAGGCACTTGGCTTTACCGGGAAACCGGGATTAAAAGCAGACGCACAGCATCCGTGCGGGAAAATTCAGGGTGTATAGTAATCCATATGCCGGAAAGGCAGAGTGGAGACCGGGATTTCCCGGAAAAGGTCGGGTGGTGAAGACGCCACAGGCCAAAGATCGAAATCAACCGCACTGTATCCATGCGGGATACCAAATGATCCGGATATATCACAACTGATACCTATGTCACAAAGAGCTATTGATGCGGTGTTTACCGGTCTGTATCAGCTGACCGACATCCGGGCTGTTCTTCGCCGAACAGCTCCCCTGCATCAGCTGAACGAGTCGGAGAAAGAGCGGACGAAGAAGGCAATTGAGACGGTGAGAAAGCAGCTCACCATGCTTGAGGAGGAACTGCTGTGACGATTCAGTGTGCCGCAGGAATTGCCACGCGGACCGTTGAAGAGGGATCAATTAATCTGGATCCGATTCAGGCTGCCGGACGGCTGACTCCTGAGGCGATGAAGGCGGTTATTGCCTGGGGTGACGGCTATTCGGTCTGTGACAACTGTCACAAGCCGTTCCGTCTGGATTATGTGACGAATCCTCCGATTGCTGACTTCCACACGGATCTCGCCCGATGGCTCGGTATGGACAGGTCACAGGTTGTGCCCGGCGCACGGCGCGGGTTTCAGGCGGTGACGGGAGCACTGGTCGGTAAAGGCGAGCCGGTGATGATGACGGGTATGGGACATTACACGGCGTATCTTTCGGTTGAGGTGGTGAACGGTGTTGTCCGGGAGATTCCCCCGACTCCAAGTCACCATATCACGGCGGATGCGGCTGCCGAGAGAATCGAGGCAGCCGTCCGGGAGTTTGGCTACGCACCAAAGCTGCTCTTTATCGATGCGGTGGATTTCATGTATGGAAATATCCATGATGTGAAGGGGGTTGTAAAGGTTGCCCATCAGTACGATATTCCGGTGCTCTATAATGGTGTCTATACGGTTGGTGTGATGCCGGTGAACGGAAAAGATCTCGGGGTTGATTTCGTTATCGGGTCCGGCCACAAGAGTATGGCGGCCCCTGCTCCTTCGGGGGTTCTTGCGACTACTGAGGAGTATGCGGATAGTGTTCTGCGGACTACGAAGATTTCCGGTGATGTGACCGGCAGGAAGTTCGGGATAAAGCAGGTGGGAATCCTCGGTTGTGCGCTGATGGGTGCGCCGATTGTGGGTCTGCTTGCGTCTTTCCCGGCGGTGAAGGAGCGGGTGAATCACTGGGAGGAGGAGCTGGAGAATCACAAGATTGTGGTTGATGCGCTGCTTTCGATTGAAGGTACGAAGGTGGCTTCGGAGTTCCCGCGCCGCCATACGCTGACCAGAATGGATACAGGAGGTTCGTTTGATGTGATCGCCCGTACGCATAAGAAACGGGGTTTCTTCCTTTCGAGCGCTCTTGCGAAGCGCGGGATTACAGGTATTATGCCGGGGGTTACGAAGCAGTGGAAGTTTAATACGTATGGTCTTACGCGGGAGCAGGCTGAGTATCTGGCTGATGCTTTTGTGGATATCGCAGAGGAGAACGGACTGCGCGTGGGATGAGGGGGTGAGCTTTTGCTCAGAATGGTGAAGTACGGCGGGGTGAAAACCCGCCGGAGTTTTTTTTTTAGATGGGGGTTCGGCAGTGCGGGTCCATGTTGGTGCTGCGGGTGTTTGATGTGTTTTTGGAGAAATTCCTCATGTGGCTTTTTCTTAGTGAGTTAATTGTGTACTGGTAAGTGCTCTCTTTGTCTCCGTGAACAGAATTCGTAAACGCGAATCTACGCGAATTCTGTTCACGGTGACAAGCACCGAAGATACCAGATAACAGCACACAATCAATAAGAAAAGCCAGAGGAGAGATTTGTCAAGAGGGACACCCGCATAAGTCCTATTGGACGTCTGTGCTACGACTTTTTGCCACAGAAGATATTTACGCGTTGGTGCGTCCCGTTGAGAGGGAATTTTCTATGAAAAAATCAGGAGTGGGGTTGACAGAAATACCGGGCGTTTCTTCTCCACGCCCGTTTGTTCAGGGGCAGGAGAGGCTGCCGAGGAAGAGGTCTTCTTCGGGGGGGATGGATTCTATTGGGGCGTGTTCTGCGAAGGTGTAGTGGTAGCCGCGTACGAGGACGACCGGTACGCCTTCGTTGGCTTCTCCCATGAGGAGTTCGGCGGTCGAGGCAAGGGAGTCGGCGATTGCCCGGCGGGTGACGTGCAGTTGGTGACCGAAGAGGTCGGGTTTTCCGCGTTCGTCGGTGATGGGAAGGATGCCGGAGCAGCCAATGGCGACGCCGGAGACGCCGAGGCGCATGGCATGGGTGCGGGAGTCGATGATGATGACGGCGACTTCTTTTCCGGTGCGGTCCCGGATTTCTTTTCTAATCCGGGCGGCACTGGCGTCGGGGTCGGCGGGGAGGCGGGTGATCCAGCCGTCGGGGGCATTGGATTCGTCAACTCCGGCGTTGGGGAGGACAAGGTTGCCCCGCGAGGCAAGGAGGAATCCCGGGATGCCGCCGAGGATGTGGTCACTTTCGTCGATGACGATCTGCGCGAGACGTGGATCAAGGGCGTATTTTTTTCCGAGGGTTTCGGCGTCACTGCCCGCGACGACGTCGGCGAGGCGGACGTTTCTGCCTTCGGTTGTGGAGAGAGGGGATTCGGCAAACAGGAGGATGTCGAAGTCTGCGATCTGGTGTGCGTCGGTTGCGGTAAGTGCGGTAAGTACG
This sequence comes from uncultured Methanomicrobiales archaeon, assembly GCA_964483485.1. Taxonomy (GTDB): domain Archaea; phylum Halobacteriota; class Methanomicrobia; order Methanomicrobiales; family Methanocorpusculaceae; genus Methanocorpusculum. The sequence goes on along the minus strand of CAZABQ010000156.1, from coordinate 113 downwards.
CGCCCGACGATGTCGTCTCCCGGTTCCAAAAGGCCGGTGGAAATCCCATAGACGGAAAAACCCGGATTCATTGTGTAGGTATAGGCGCTGTAAGCCTATGTGGGTTTTGTTCG
>CAZABQ010000155.1:0-3199 GCA_964483485.1 uncultured Methanomicrobiales archaeon | reverse complement strand
CGTTGAGATCAATCTCAATTGGTCCGCCTGCGGAACACATACCAAAACATCGACGCGGGAGGTGATAAGAGTTTTTACCGGACAATCCCGATGTACGGGAGGTTACGGTACTTCTGATCCCAGTCAAGGCCGTAGCCTACCACAAAGTCGTTCCCGATGGAAAAGCCGATGTAGTCTCCCTCAAACGGAACAACCCGGCACTCATGCTTATCAAGAAGCGAACAGACCGCAAGTGAAGCCGGCCCTCGGGCAAGGAGCATCTCTTTGACGGCGGAGAGAGTTCTGCCGGTATCAATGACATCCTCAACGATGATCACATGCTTTCCGGCGATCGCCTCATCTGATACGTCCAGCTTCATCCTGATCGTACCGGTCGAGGCCTTTCCCTCGTAGCTCGCCGCCTGAATATACTCCATAAAGACCGGGACGCTCAGACGTTTGGCAAGTTCACAGGAAAAAAAACAGGCGCCTTTCAATGTTGTAAGAAGCGTAACGGATTTTCCGGCGTAGTCCGCATCAATCTGCCGCGCAAGCTCCCTGATGCGTGCATCGATTTTTTCCTCAGGAATCAGAACGTCGATAGTGTCAGCCATAAACTCTGCTATCTATAGAACAGAACCGCCAATAATTCTGCCGGTGATCAGGTCGGAAAAAAAGTTTCAGGCAGAAAGAGATCTGCCGAGTTGTTGTGCCTGCGCAATTTTTTCCGGAAACTTCGCCAGATCGGCTGGAGCCAGAAGCTGATTCTGCCAGATAAATCCTCCATCCGTGCAGTGGAAAAACCCGAACACCGTTTTCAGATACTGATCTATCGGAGCGGTAACCGAAAGATCACCCGATCCACAGGTCAGTACCGTGACAATCTTTTTGCCTGCCGGGAGGCGGGAAGAGAAATCAGGGTTCAGCATCGCATACAGCCGATCAATACAGGGATACGCCTGTGCATTGAGACGGGCAAAATAGACCGGCGCACCAAACACAATCACATCCGCCGCACGGATTTTATCATACAGAGCAGTCATGCCGTCCTTCTGGGCGCAGGTATCGTGACCGGCTTTGCAGTAGCCGCACCCGCTGCAGGGATGAATGTCTGCATCACACAGACGGATCAGCTCAGTGTCCGCCCCGTTTTCCTTCGCTCCGGCAAGTATCTGTTCCACCAGCGTCTGGCTGTTTCCGCCCTTTCGCGAACTCGCTGAGATTCCAATAACGTTCATACGTATCTATTTAGAATGTATTTCTGATAAATTAGATACAAGGAATATCCATATATACTCTGAAAAAACATACTAACTCTCATCCCATGGACTCTGAGAAAAAAACAAAAAATGCTGTTGCCTGTCCGGTATACCGGGCACAAAAAATCATCAGCGGAAAATGGAAAATATGTCTCCTCTGTCTTTTGAGTAAGGGGACAAAACGGTTTAGTGACCTTTATCGGAATACCGCCGGCATAACACAGGCAATGCTGACGAAACAACTGCGGGAGCTGGAAAAGGATGGCTTCATCTCCCGCTGCGTGTACCCTGAGGTTCCGCCAAAGGTGGAGTACTCACTCACCGAACTTGGCGAGAGCTTCATGCCTATACTTCAGGAAATTTCCGTATGGAGTCAGACACATCTCCAGCCGGAAATGAACGAGATACACATGCCGTGCTGCAGTCACAAAAAAGAGTGAAAAATATTTGAGAATTTCCAATAACCATATGGAATGCCTAAAACGCTCATCTTGTCAGAATTCCAAAAAAATGCCGGTATACGGCCAACTCCGGCCCACAAAAGTACTTCAGCGGGCACTTAATTGGGTCACAAAAAAGGGAGGGAGGGTTAGAAGTTCTCCTCTTTTTTTATTCGGCGTGATAGTGGGAAAGCGGTTCAATCGTAATCCTGTTCGTCTTCATCGACTCAATCGCCTGCACTGCCGCTTCTGCTCCGAAGATGGTCGTAATGTAGGGGATACTGTAATCGATCGTCGCCCGCATAATCTGGAAGTGATCAGCCCGGGCATTCTTGTCTCCCGGTGTGTTGATCACCAGATCAACATCTGCACCGCGGACCATATCGATGATGTTCGGAGAGCCCTCTTGCACCTTTCTGACCAGATTCATCCTGATATTGTGCTGATCCATGAACTTGACCGTTCCTTCCGTTCCGTAGAGGGAGAAACCAAGATCGGCGAGTTTTCCGGCAATCGGGAGGATAGCCTCTTTCTGCTCGTCGGTTACGGAGATGAACACGTTTCCTTCCAGAGGAAGCTTGTTGTCCGCGGCCTGGCTTGCCTTGTAGAAGGCGCGGCCGAAGTCGTAGTCGATACCGATCACTTCACCGGTGGACTTCATCTCCGGGCCGAGAATCGGGTCAACACCCGGCAGCCGGGAGAACGGCAGCAGAACTTCCTTGACGGCGACATGCCTGATCTCTTTCTCCTGATAGCCGAGACCGGAGAGTTTCATACCGAGCATGACCTTTGCCGCAATCTTTGCAAGCGGCAGGCCGGTTGCCTTGGAAACGAACGGAACCGTTCTGCTGGCACGCGGGTTCGCCTCAAGCACATAGACCGTGCCGTTGTGAATCGCGTACTGAATATTGATCAGACCGATCACTCCAAGCGAAAGCGCAATCTTTCGTGTATAGTCCTTGACGGTTGCAATCTGCTCAGGCGTCAACGTCTGGGTCGGAATCACACAGGCCGAGTCGCCGGAGTGAACACCGGCCTCTTCAATGTGTTCCATAATACCGCCGATGAGAACATCCGTTCCGTCACAAACCGCATCCACATCCAGCTCGGTTGCATTGTCAAGGTACCGGTCGATTAACACCGGGTGGGTGTTGGAGACACGGACTGCTTCCTTGATGTAGGTCTGCAGTTCAAGTTCATCGTGGACGAGTTCCATTGCACGGCCACCGAGAACATAACTCGGCCGGACGAGGACCGGGTAACCGATTCTCTTCGCAATCTCGTAGGCTTCCTTCTCGGAGTATGCGGAACCGTTTGCCGGCGACGGAATGGTATCCTTCTCCAGCAGAACACTGAACCGGTTTCTGTCCTCGGCCACATCCATGTTGTCCGGGCTGGTACCCAGCACCTTCGTCTTGAGACCGAAGAGTTTGATCTCCTCCTGAATCGGGATGGCGAGATTCACGGAGTTTTGACCGCCGAACTGCACCATAACACCGTCATAGTCACCTTTCCGGAGAA
>CAZABQ010000154.1:0-3236 GCA_964483485.1 uncultured Methanomicrobiales archaeon | reverse complement strand
AAGACCTCCAGATCAGCTCTTACGAAAACGACGCCATCCTCACCAAAGTAGACACATGGGCAGACGGCGTTACCTCTCTCAACTGACCGACCCGCTTTGATTCTCATGCGGGGGGATGCATCTGCCCCGAACGGGGCAGGGCATCACCCCGCAGAATCAAACCGGCGCGGTCCACTCGCGGGCATCGCCCGCTCGGACTCAAGCGGTTGAACGGGAGAAATCAGATATAGACAGCAAATAGGGGAAACACTCATGGACATCATTACCACCATCCTCATTCTCGGCATTGCCGCAAACGGCCTTGCTGGAGCAACACTCATTCTCGCCGGACCCATTTACGCATGGAACGATCGCTGGCTTGATCGAACACATCGGACAACTGCAAGCGAAGACCGGGAATAACCCTTCCCACCCTATTTTTACCAACCTCATCTTCCCACCCACCACTCAACAGCACACAACCACGAAGAAAAGCCGCATAAAGGATTTTTTTCCCCAAAAAAATTACTGCGCCCTCAGCCGCTCAAACACCCGCACAACATCCTTTGACGCCCCGACATCATGCACCCGCACCATATCCGCACCGCTCTCCAGCAGATAAAACAGCACACCAAGCGTCCCAAACAACCGCTCATGCGCAGGCTTCCCCAGCACATCCCCGATAAACGTCTTCCGGGAAACTGCCCCAAGCAACGGAAACCCGAACTCCCGCATCATCGAAAAACTCCGGCACAACTCCCAGTCCGCCGCAAGCGGTCGTACCTCCGTCCACTTCCCCACACCCGGATCAAGAATCAGATCAGAAACCCCCGCCGCCTCCGCACGATCACACACAACCCTCAGCGCATCAAACGTCCCCGCCAGATCAACCGGATCGCCCGGACGGTCACGTGCCGCCATCGCAATCACCGGAAGACCCGAATCTGCCGCAATACGCGCATACACAGGATTCCCCAAACCGCCGATATCATTCACCGCCGCAAGATCATACCGCAGCGCAGCATCCAGCACCTCAGGATACATCGTATCAAGCGACAGCACCGCACCATACCCCTCAAGCTCCCGCAGCGCCGCAACCACCCGCTCCCGCTCCTCGGCAACCGTCAGCGGCGGCGCAGAAAGAGCAGTACTGCGCGCTCCCACATCAATAACATCCGCACCCTCACGCAGCATCTCCTCAACCCGCGTAATCACCCGATCACACGGAGTAAACGAATCCGAAAAAAAAGACTCGGGGCTGATATTCAACACCCCCATAACCTTTGGTGAACTGCCCGACCCGACCGTCACACCCTTAATCTGTACCGCCATTCAAGCACCCGCCGGGAAAACCTCACTCCCGAATCTCAGGATACAACGGATAGCGCAGACAAAACGTCGTAACCTCATCCTTCGTCTCCGCAAGAACAGCTTTATCATCAATATGACGCAGAACCCGGGAAATCCACTCGCCCACCTGCTTACACTCCTCCTCCTTCATACCCCGCGTCGTAATCGTCGGCGTCCCAAGCCGCAGACCTGACGTCTCAAACGGAGAAAGATGCTGACGGGGAATCGTATTTTTGTTCACCGTAATACCTGCCTTCCCAAGAGCAACCTCAGCCTCCTGACCGGAAATACCCTGCTCCGACAAATCCAGCAGACACAGATGATTATCCGTACCACCCGTCACCAGCCGGAACCCATTATCCGAAAGTGTGGAGGCAAGAACCTTACAATTCTTCACCACCTGCCGGGCATACTCCTTATACTCATTACTCAGCGCCTCACGGAAACACACCGCCTTTGCCGCAATCACATGCATCAGCGGCCCGCCCTGAAGTCCCGGAAACACCGCCTTATCAATAGAATTTGCATACTCCTTCCCGCACATAATCACACCGCCGCGTGGACCGCGAAGCGTCTTATGCGTCGTCGACGTCACATACGTCGTAACACCCACCGGCGAATTATGCAGACCCGTACAACACAGACCCGAAATATGGGCAATATCTGCCATCGACCGCGCTCCCACATCCTCCGCAATCTCCGCAAACGCCTTAAAATCAATCTCACGCGGATACGCAGACGCACCGCAGACAATTAAATCCGGTCTCACCTTCCGGGCAAGTGCCTCAATCTCCGCATAATCCAGCAGCTCCGAATCAACATTCACCCCGTATGAAGTAACATCATAATACTTACCGGAAATATTCGCCGGATCACCATGCGAAAGATGACCGCCGTTATTCAGGCTCTGACTAAGAATCTTATCCCCCGGCTTCAGAAACGAAAGATACACCGCCTCATTCGCCTGACTCCCCGAATGCGGCTGCACATTCGCATGCTCCGCCCCAAACAGACTGCACAACCGGTCGCGGGCAATATTCTCGATCTGATCATGGAACTCGCACCCGCCGTAGTAACGCTTACCCGGATACCCTTCCGCATACTTATTCGTCAGAATCGTACCCATCGCCTCCATAACCTCGCGGGCGACCACGTTCTCCGACGCAATCAGCTCCAGGCCTTCAACCTGACGTTTGTACTCTTTGTTAATCAGATCCGTAATCTCAGGATCGAACTGTCGCAAAAATGACATATCCGTAGTCTGGGCAAGAAACGACATATCCCTTCTATTCGCTACCCAATCATATAACCATCACGGTCATATGGATAGTAAGACAGGACGTACGCAGTGCGGTTTTGCTGAGAATAACCACGGAATGCACGGAGGTACACGGAGCATCACTGAAATACACGGAGAACACCTGCGGCGCCGGAACGAACGGAAGAGCCAAGACAATCGCTATCTCTGGTGACGTCCGCATATACTCATACTCTTATGTTTTCCCGCGACGCTGCGAAGCAGTGAGCACGACGGAACCGCGTGCTACGCGGTAAGCCGGCCATAGGCATGCGTTCCGTGGTTACTCGAAATACCCTCGGCAAAAAAAGAGTATTATAGGAGTTCCGCGGCGTGGTTATTCTAAGAGGACTTACGCGGTGTACTTCTCGAAGGTGCGGCAATCGTCATTTGCCGACTCAGGAAAATCCCTCATGTGGTTTTTCTTCGTGGTTGTTGTGCTGTTGAGTGGTGAGCGGGAAGGATGAAAAAAGAACCGCGAATCGGCGCGAATCTCGCCCTTCGGGCTCCGCGAATCGCATTTTTTACGCCGTTCGCCTGCCGCCGGCCACCGGTGGGGGCGTTGCTACCCGCAAGTCCTTCGGCCTTGCTTCACTCCCCACTTCGTGGG
>CAZABQ010000153.1:0-3377 GCA_964483485.1 uncultured Methanomicrobiales archaeon | reverse complement strand
GCATAACTCCGATTAAACTCTTTTTTTACCGAGGATACTTCGAGGAACCACGGAAAACCTGATGCAGAAAAAAAGAAAAAGATCAGACCTTTCTGATCGTAATCATCACATCATCCACCATGATCACATCAACAGCCTCTCCCGAAACCGAATACACATACGACGTGGTCCAGGCATTCTCAGGAACAGCAACCTCTTCCCCGTCAACAACAACAGACACAGGCGCAGAAACTTTCTCAGCATCAGACAGCGCGTTCACCGCTGCCATGAATGCACCGGCTTTACCGCGAAGTGTCTTACCGACAACCCCTTTATTGAACACAACATCGCCGACCCGCTTCTCAAGCTTCGGCTCCTCCGCCTTCCAGAGAACATTACCGCTCACCGTACGACCGAGATCGCCCGCATCATCAACATTATGCGACGGCGTATAGATCGTAACATCGCCAAGAGGCGCATTCAGGGCAAGCCCCTCATCATGCTTGTACTTGCGCAGAACACCGACAATTTTCACCACAAGATCTCCGTCGCGCACCGCATCGGCATCCGTATAGGAAAAAGAAACCCAAGGGTGATCAATGAGTCTCTTGCCGCCGGAAAGATGGTGGTAGCACTCCTGCGCAAAGAACGGAATATAAGGAGACAACATCGTACACAGAGCATCCATCGTAGTCCGAAGCGTATAGACCGCACCGGCACGATCAGCACCCTCACTATACAGCCTGCCTTTCACAAACTCCAGATACTCATCAGCAAGCACATTCCAGGCAAAATCACGAATCAGCTTAAGACCCTTATCAAAAAGATAGTTCTCCATAGCATCCGTTACCTCGGCAATCGTACGGGAAAGATTTGCAAGCATCCAGCGATCGATCAGCGTAGACGGACCATTGGTTTCCGGCACAGAACTCTCCTTATTGATCTGCATTAACGAAAACCTGACAATGTTCCACATCTTTGTCTGGAACCGGGATGCAGCCACCACATCATTCCAGTTGAACTGGATATCCTGACCCGTGGAAGAACCAGCCGCCGCCCACTGGCGCAGCGCGTCCACACCGTACGACCCCATAACATCCTCAGGACCAATAACATTACCGCGCGACTTGGACATCTTAAACCCGTCCTCGCCAAGCACCATACCATTCACCAGAATACCGTCCCACGGCTTCTCGCCAAGAAGCGCCATACTGCGCAGAATAGTATAGAACGCCCACGTCCTGATAATATCATGACCCTGCGGGCGGATCTGCGCCGGGAAAAACGGCGGTCTGCCGGAACCATCCCAGCCGGTAACATGAAGATCCGTAATGGAAGAATCCATCCACGTATCAAGCACATCTTTCTCACCCGTAAACTGCGTACCGCCGCACTTGGGGCAGGCATGTTTTGGCGTATCGATGGTTGGATCGATCGGGAGATCAGCCTCATCGGGAAGAATCATCTCACCGCACGTATCACAGAACCAGACCGGAATCGGCGTTGCAAACAGCCGCTGACGGGAAATACACCAGTCCCACTCCATCTGTTCAGCCCAGTTTTCCAGTCGCTGCAGCATATGCTCGGGATACCACTTGATATCGCGGGCTGCCTTGACAATCTCATCGCCCTTAACCTTAACAAACCACTGGCGCTCCGAAAGAATTTCGATCGGTGTCTTACATCTCCAGCAGCCGCCGACACGCTGATCGATCTGCTTCTGGCTTTTGAGAATGCCAAGCTCTTTCATATCGGCAAGAATCGCCGCGCGGCAGTCCTTGGAAGTCATACCCTCGTACTTACCGCAGATGGCAGTCATCGTTCCCTTCGTGGACAGCGCCTTGCGCAGAGGCAGATGATGCTTCTTCCACCAGAACACATCGGTCTTGTCGCCAAACGTACAGATCATCACTGCGCCGGAACCGAAGTTCATATCAACAGCATCGTCGGCAATGATAGTTACCTCATGACCAAAGATCGGCACGCGGAGAGTCTTACCGACAATCGTCTTGTACCGGTCGTCATCAGGATGCACGGCAACCGCAACACAGGCTGCAAGCAGTTCAGGACGTGTGGTTGCGATCTCAAGGCCATCGAAATCGAAGAAATTGAGGAGCGTTGTTCCTTCGTAATAGGACACTTCGGCGAATGCGATTGCAGTCTCACAGCGGGTACAGTAGTTGACCGGATGCTCATCCTGATAGATGTAGCCGTCCTTGAGCATGCGCAGGAAAGAAAGCTGGGTCTTGCCGTAGTAATACGGCTCCATCGTGATGTACTCGTTGCTCCAGTCAACGGAAAAACCCATAGTCCGAAGAGACTGACGCATCTTACTGATGTTTTCCACCGTAAGCTCGCGGCACATGCGGCGGAACTCTTCACGGGAAACATCGTTTTTGGTAATGTTATGGGTTTCCTCTACCTTGACCTCCGTCGGGAGGCCGTGACAGTCCCAGCCCTGCGGGAACATGACATTGTAGCCGGTCATACGCTTGTACCGGGCAATGATGTCCATATAGACCCAGTTTAAGGCGTGACCGATATGGAGTTTGCCGGTCGGATACGGCGGGGGGGTATCAATAACATATTGGGGTTTTTTCGAATCTTTATCGAAGTAAAAATCGCTATCATTCCATTCGCCCAGCCACCGCTTTTCCACAGCGGCAAAGTCGTATGTTTTGGGAAGCTCCTCTGGGAGTGACATCTGCAGTAGTTTTTGTTTTTCTTTGCATTTGATTGTTATTGAGAGGAAAAAGAGCAGGGAACAAATGCGGGGAGCGGTCCCGGCAAGATGAGCCGGAAGAGAGGTATGTGCAATAACCAGTATAATGCCGAATCACGGATGTGATGAACACGACACGGGAACGGTGTGCATGTTGCGAATCATATGGAGTAACAGCTCCCCGCATCAACGATGTTTCTTCTTTGAGTAGTAACGCTGCCAGCGGATCTGTTCCTGTCCTGATCCGTTTGTTGCAAACGCTACAGAAGAGTATTGGCGGCCATATTACTAAATAGATTTGTTTAAAAAACCTGCTAAATTTACTAAATAAAATTTACAAAATCTCTCTTTGCCGCAAAAAAGAAAGCGGGAAGATTTCCGGAATGATTCCGGGATGAAAGGCCTGGTGGCAAGGTTTGTTTGCAGGATACACATTGTATAACGAAGAACATGTGATTTGGAGGTTTATTCTAACTCTTCCCGCACGTGGTCTGTGCAATGATAACGATCTAATCTGTCCTGCAAAAGATCAGGTCGCTACATGTTAGTATATGCATCGATTATATTAAATATTTTTGTTAAAAATAAGAATTGGTAAAATAAAAATAATAAACTAAGAGATTACAGACCTCTTCTCTTTCTTTCTGCTGCAATGGGGCTTGGTCCGATCTCTTTA
>CAZABQ010000152.1:0-3420 GCA_964483485.1 uncultured Methanomicrobiales archaeon | reverse complement strand
CCCGTGCCGGACAATATACAGCCACTGGTAAATCGACTTCATCGCCCCAAACTCGATATACCGCCGCATCGAAAAGCCGACCTTCAGCTTCGTATCAAGCCTGACACGCCCGTACTGCTTCATCCGGCGTGCAATCTCAAAATCATCGCCCGCATCAGCCGTGATATACATCCCGGCCTCCATGAACAGATCTTTTCGGAACGCCGTATTGCAGCCGAGCGTCATGTAAATCGTCCCGGTCCAGTACCCGAGTCTTGACACGATATTGTAGCCCAGAAGCGACATCTTATGTTTGATTCCCGGCTCAAGCGGATAGACAATACCGTAGATCGTTGATGCATCAGGGTATTTTTTGAAATCCGCAAGAACCTTTTCCAGCCAGTCGCGGGGAAGGAAACAGTCCGCATCAGTTGTTGCGAGAATATCGTACTTTGCGGCCATCGCACCGTCATTTCGTGCGCCGCCAACTTTCTTGCTCGTCTGAATAAACACCAGATCCGCATACTTCTCTGCAATCTCGCGGGTTTTATCCTTCGAGTTACCGTCAACCACGATGATCTCGTACGAATCCCGCGGCAGTGTCTGATCACACAAACTCTTGAGGCAGGCCTCCACGCCCTCCTCCTCATTAAATGTTGGAACTATTACTGAAATCATGCCAAAAGCCTCTCATACAAATCCACATGCATCGTTGCAACGCGGTGAATATCGAACTGCTCAACACTCCCACGCGATGAAGAGGCCGCCCTCCGCCAGAGTTCCTCGTCTCGGATAAGGGACTCAGCCTCTTCATTATTCGAGAAAAATCCGCAGATTCCTGAGAACACCTCGCGGAACTCAGGCAAATCCCGGGTTATCACCGGCAGACCGCTCGCAAGACCTTCCAGAGCAACGATGGACATGATCTCGCCGTACGACGGCATAAAGAGCAGGTCAGCCCCGCAGTACACCGCAGAAATATCCGGGACAAAACCGGTGAAAATTACGTTTGAGCCTGACATTGCCTTTCGGGTTTCGATGAGTTTGCGGTCGCTTGACAGCAGACCGTACGGATAACCGCCAACCCACACAAACGTGTACTCAGGAAGTTTGTCTGCAATGTTCAAAAAATCGTAGATGCCTTTTCGCGGTGTCTGCTGGGCAACGGTGAGGACGATGACTGCGTCATCGTCCACACCGAGGAACTCGCGGAACTCGCGGCGTTTCTGATCCGACGGGGAAAACGTATCCAGATCAACGCCGTTCGGAATCATGGTGACCGGCATATCGGGAAGCATCTCCTGTACTTCTCGGGTGCTCGGCGGCGTGATCGTTACAATATGATCGAACTTCCGGTAGATCGGAGGGTAACAGAGATTGATGTAGGAAGCACATGCCACGTTTCCTGTGTTCAGCCGCGGGGTGGAGTGTGCGGTCAGAATACTGATGCCTTTGTTGCGCATCCGGTTGAGATAGGTTCCGGGACCAAACGAGTGGTAATGTGCAATGTCCATTGAGGGACTCGGGCTGTTATAGTAGGCTTCAACACCCGGAACTTCACAGATGCCTTTGTACAGCATACGGGCGAGAGTGGAACAGCCGATGTATTTGAATACCCAGTAGTCTTCAACGTAGATGTTGACTTTCATTGCTGTTTCACGAATTCCAGAACACTGCGGATGCAGCCGTCCATGTTCAGATACTCGAACTGGGAGAACCTGCCGACAAGATCAACTCCCGCTGTTCCTTCCAGATAGGTGCGAACGGTTTTGATATTTTGCAGGTAGTCAAGGTCGTAGACGACGTAGGCGAATTTGAAATGATCAACCGCTGCGTGGACAACGTCGGTTTTGTCCGGCAGAATTCCCATCCTGACAAGGCCGTCAACAGTGTGAGAAATAAGTTCGTTGTCGGTCATTTTGGAGATGTCATCGCCTTCGTTGTAGGTGATCTCGGCGAGAACTGCGGCACAGCCGTCGGGCGCGACATTGTGCGAGAAGTTGGAGGGGAAGGAGAGGCGGTTGAACATTCCCCATTCGTCTTCGGGGACGTACATCCAGGAGATGTCAGGGACTGTTCCTTTGAATCCGACACTGATGCAGGCAATGGAGTTGTAGCGAAGAGCGTTACAGGCACTGCGGACGTTTTCAGGAACGTCTTCAAGCATCGGAAGGAGGGTTTGTAAGGGAATGGTGGAGATGATGCGGTCAGCGGTGAGAGTTTCTCTGCCGTTTCCGATCTCCCATCCGGCCGGGGTTTTGCGAACGCTTGTGACTGCAAAACCGGTAATAATGGAGTCACGGACCGGACCTGCGATTGCAGTGACCAGAGATTCGATGCCGCCGTCGATTGGGTAGGAGAATGTTGCCTGATGCGTGTATCCTTCGGTTTCGATGCCGATAGCGGATTTGATGATGTCGTCGACCGGCGGGCGGGGAACGCGACCGTCCATCCAGTGTTTGGACATTTTTTCGGTCGGGTAGTTCCAGATTTTTTCGTTGTAGGGGACGAGGTAGCATTCGGCGATTCCTTTGCCGAATGTTGCGTAGATCCAGTCGCGGAAGTTCTGCGGGTCGGGGATTTCCCCTTTTTCGGCGGCAACGAGGTTTTTGATGTATTCGCTGATGCAGAAGTAGAGGTCTTCTTTGGGCAGGTCAGCAAGGCCGTTTTCAAAGGGGTATTTGATGTACTGGTGTTTATAGTAGATTTTGGTATTTCGGTGGCGGGTGTCCCGGTTGTTTTCAAGGACGTTTTGCATGAACGCAAGGACTTCGGTGTCCCGTGAGAATATAATATGCGATCCGCCGCGGTCAAAGGTAAATCCGTTACGTGTTTCCGATTGACAGAGTCCTCCGATCTTTGGTTCTTTTTCAAGGACCGTCACTTCGTCGCCGCGCTCGCTGAGGAGACGGGCGAGGGTGATACCGGTTAAGCCTCCACCGAGAATTGCCCACTTCACGATAGTATAGTGGGTGTTCTAGGATTATATCTCTTTATCATGGTTAGGCAGCGGGGTAAACCTCTTTTCCAGACTGACGAGAATATTTCTCAGAGACAGGATGAGAATTGATGCTGGATCCAGTCGGATAGTTCGTCCCGTGTTCTCCGAAAGTCGGACAGTTCGTCGCCTCCGAGCCAGGGTTCGGGAGATCGGACCGGATGATAGATCAGGTTTTTTGTTTGCGGAAAATGATCCCGTGCGCCCCATGCGTTTTCGCAGAGGACAACGATTGCGTCGTAGGATTGCTCCGGCAGGTCGGTGATGTGTTTTGCATGCATCGGGAAGCAGTCGCAACCGGTTTCTTCGAGAATGCGGACGGCATACGGCGAGATGCAGCCCCGGGCGATGCCTGCCGAGCGGATGGTCCAGTCAGGATGGAGTTTTCTGCATACGCCTTCTGCTATCTGGGAGCGGATGGAGTTGTAGGTGCAGAGGAAGAG
>CAZABQ010000151.1:0-3485 GCA_964483485.1 uncultured Methanomicrobiales archaeon | reverse complement strand
CCGTGCATTTCCGTGAAATTTCTGTGCATTCCGTGGTTACTCGAAGTATCCCCGGTAAAAAAGAACACTCATTCCCTTGCAACATCTGCAAGGAAACGTTCGATCACATCACGCGTCACATGCGGCATAATCACAAACCGCAGATGCCCTGCACGCGTATGCGACACCTTCCATCCCAGAGGCGCATCCCCGCCGGAAAACGCCGCAACATTCATGACCGGATCCACTGCCCGGCAGTATCCGCAGGCCTCCATCCCCGCAACAAGCCGCCGCGTATTCTCCATACATCCGGCAACCATCGACCGGAAACCCTCGCGTCCCAAATGCATCAGCACTGCGTAGGCTCCCGCTACATCAGCTCCGGGCCGTGTACCCGCAAGCGTACACTGTTTTTTCACCGTCAGATACGGCGTATCCACATTCAGACATCCCAGCATCTCCGGCTCCCTCAGCAGAAGACACCCGCAGGGAATCGTTGACAGCCCCATCTTGTGGGGGTCGAGGGATATTGAATCAACCCCTGCAACCGCAAAATCAAACGGCACCGGACGCTCGAGGAATGGAATCACCAACCCCCCGAACGCCGCATCCACGTGACAGAAACATCCCTCCTCCTCGGCAATCTTTGCAACAGCCCTCACATCATCAACCATCCCGTACTCCGTCGTCCCCGCAACAGCCGCCACCGCAATCGTATTGCAATCGACCATCTCCGCCATCTTCTCCGTGTCCACCGTGTAGTTTCTCCCGTACGGCACAACCCGCATCTCAAGCCCCAGCATATCGCACGTCTTATCAAACGAAAAATGCGCTGACGCGGGAACAACAATATTCGGGTGCATCACCTTTGGCTTCTGTTTCTTCGCAATACGAATTGCCTGAAGATTCGACTCAGTACCGCCCGCAGTCGCATACCCCCCCGCAGACGGGCAATGCATCAGATCTCCCAGAGAATGAATCAGCAGATCCTCCACCTTTGTCGTCCCGGGATACAGACCCGGATCGCCCAGATTCGTCGCACTAAACATCTCATGTACCGCCACCGCAATCGGGTGTGGAATCGTACACATCGAACTGAGGATATGATCATGATGCACGTCCTCAGCACGAACTCCAGAAAGGAACGAGATTACCTCCTCCCTGCTGCATCCTTTCTCCTCCATAGAAAATAACGCCTGAAAAATGGAAAAATTAGTTTTTCTTCAATGCCGCATTCAAAAGAATCTGGCGCTCGGTCTTTGCGACCGTCTCGCGGATCTTGGGAATTGCATCAATGTTTGACGAAACACTCGCAATACCCTGATTCACGAGCCACTTCACAAACTTCGGGTCCGAACCTGCCTGACCGCAGATTGAACACTCAACACCTGCTTCGCGGCACTGCTCAATGCAGTTCTTGATCAGCCGCATAACCGCCGGATGTTCAGGTTCATACATATCCCCGATAAGGCCGTTGTTACGGTCAACCGCAAGCGTGTACTGAACAAGATCGTTTGTACCAAACGAACAGAAGTTGATTCCTGCTTTGATGAACTCATCAATAATGATAGCAGACGCCGGAATTTCCACCATAATACCGAGCACACGGTTGTCCACATCAATACCCCAGGAACGGAACGCTTCCTTTGCCGCAAGGAACTCGCGGGGGTGCTGAACGAGCGGGAACATAATACCGAGATTATCGTATCCTGCTTCCCAGAGACGCTGGAAACAGTCTGCCTGCATCTTCAGCTGTGCAAGCTGGCGCAGATCGCGGCGGATACCACGGAATCCGAGCATGGGATTGTGTTCATGCGGTTCATCCTCGCCGCCTGCCATGTTCAGGAACTCATCGGTCGGCGAATCAATCGTTCTGACCCAGACCGGTTTGCCGCGGAACGCGTCCAGCACGACCTTGATACCGTTGTACAGCTCGGTGATGAACTCCTCTTCCTTGCCGTTCTTAATGTACCAGCCGGGCGTCTTGTTCATGCCGAGAATCAGGTGCTCGATTCTGAGAAGACCCACACCGTCCGCGCCCGTAGCTGCTGCACGTGCAGCAGCTTCGGGCATGGACACGTTGACCTTGACGGACGTTGCGGTAATAATCGGGGCTGCTGCCGGTGCGGCGGTTGCGACAACGCTTGCTGTCGGTGCGGCTGCTGCGAGTTTTCCCTCGTAAATCAGACCTTTCTCGCCGTCGATGGTGACAATCTGTCCCTCTTGTAACAGAGACGTTGCCTTCTTCGTGCCGACAACTGCGGGCGTGCCCAGTTCTCTGGACACAATTGCTGCATGACAGGTCATACCGCCCTCATCCGTAATGATACCTACGACCTTGCGCATCGCAGGAACCATGTCAGGGTTCGTCATCGGAGAAACCATAACGTCGCCTTCCTTCACGCGGGAGGTGTCGCGGGCATCTGTTACGATAACGACCGGTCCTGATGCAACACCCGGAGATGCGCCGTAGCCCTGAAGAATAATCTCGGCGTCGGCAACCGCGTTACTGCCTGCATTTGCCTTCTTGTCGCTGCCGTTCTTCTGGATTGTGGTGATCGGGCGGGACTGTAAAATATAGATCGTGTCGCCCACCATTCCCCACTCCATATCCTGGGGGACTTTGTAGTGCTTTTCGGAGATTACGGCAAACTCTGCAAGTTTGGTAACATCTCTGTCGGAAAGCACCTGAATGTCCTGACGGTTTGCCGGGACCGGCACGGTTTTTGTGCCTTTGTTTCCGTCGGGAATAATTTCAACGGATTTGTTTGCAATGGTCTTTGTGGTAATCCGCTTGTTTTTGCGGTCATAGACATAGTTGTCCGGAGATACGGTCCCGGAAACGATTGCTTCTCCCAGTCCCCACGATCCTTCAATAATGACGGTTGCGGCTCCCGAGATCGGGTGGGACGAGAACATTACGCCGGCTTTTTCGGAGAAGACCAGCTGCTGGACAACCACGGCAATATTGACGGTACGGTCATCGAATCCCTGTTTTGCACGGTAGTAGATGGCACGGCCGCCGTAGAGGGAGGCCCAGCAGTCCTGCACAGACTGTAAAAGATCCGCTTCACCAAGAATATTCAGATAGGTGTCCTGCTGACCGGCAAAGGATGCGTCGGGCAGATCCTCGGCGGTTGCACTTGACCGGACAGCCACGACGGTATCTGACCCCATCTTTTTGTAGGATTCAGCGATCTCCTTTTTGATAGCGTCAGGCATCTTTGCCGAGCTGACCATCGCTTTGACTTTGTCGGCGGTGGTGTTGAGGGCATCGTTGTCGTCAACGTCGAGTTTTTCCAGAATATCAAAGATGGAATCCTCGAGTTTGGTCAGCTGTAAAAATCTGCGGAAAGCCTGGGCGGTCACGACAAAACCCTGCGGAACAGGGAGACCAATTGAGGTCATTTCACCAAGAGAGGCGCCTTTCCCTCCGACGGAAGGAATGTCATCTTTACGGATTTCGTTGAGCCATAAGATATTGGGTGATTTGTCCATAGACACTC
>CAZABQ010000150.1:0-3654 GCA_964483485.1 uncultured Methanomicrobiales archaeon | reverse complement strand
CCCCGGTGGAGCGTGGAATGACAGAACATATTTACGAGCCATGTGCATCTTTCCTGCAGCATATCATGAGGTATCCCCCTATCTGTGCATCCGGGTGATTGCAGAAACCGTCGCCGTACTGTGTCCATCGGTGGCGGCACTGATACGGAGAGGAGATTTTAATGATTTTGTGTGTCACGCGGTTGCATTCCATTGCCATTTCGCACACACTCCGTTTTGATACCGTTTTTCGTTGCGTTCGCGGCATACGCCGAAGATGCTGGGATAGGTCCCCGTCCATGCAGCACAGTTGATGCACCGTGTCCGGGGGAGGTCGGGATATTGCGGGAAGTTCATAAGAACCCCGCGTCGGTGAGTTCCTGCCATTCGGCAACAGTAATGACCTTGCACTTACTTGGCAGCAGAGGAGTGAGCCGCTTTTTTACTTCGGGATCGTTATCCACGTAGTAATCAGCTCCGAGCGTGATGTTCAGGACGGCAACTTTCCAGTTCATGCAGCGGTCGTGTGTGTACAACCAGTTTCCCGGGTAGAAGGATGTCCGCAGAGGGAAGATGTTATGATCGCCCAGCTCGGTGATGGTCATTTTCTTGCGATAGATCGGTCGACCGGTGAGGATGTACTCTATCTGCTCGAGGTCGCCTTCCCGAAGCTCGGGGTTCAGGCGGTTGTGTGCCCAGTATTCCGGCATATCTCCGCAGACGTTTTCCCGAGTTATCGGATGGATTGCCTGCGGGTTGTCCCAATCGGGAGATGGGAGGTCGTTGATGAGGATTGTTCCGTCGATGTCAAACACGATTGTTTTAAGGCCGATGGAGTGAAGAGTCATTAGAGTTCCACCTCCTCTTTCCCCCAAATTATCGGCTGGATTTCTCCGATGGCTGCAAGATCCAGATGCCCGTATTTGCAGTAGTGGTGGGCGTAGAGGGGGGTGGGGTAACGTTTTTTGATTCTCTGTTCGTAGCGTTTATACTGCTCGTCTGTGAGGGGGTGACTTTTCTGCGCAATTATGGTGCCCAATGAAGATTCTTTGAGGCCATTTGCGAGGCCGTCGGTGATTAGGAATACGATGATTTCAGGCCGAAGGTCCGGGTAGATGGTGCTGAGGTCCTGCAAAAAGTCTCCTTTTCGGGTGTATCCTTCTTCCCGATAGGCGTATGTCGAGTCGATGAGGCATTCGCGTTCGATGCGGGTGATGCAGTAGGCAATGCCCTGACAGTAGAATATGTCACCGGGTTTTCCATGTCGGGTTCGGCGAATTGTGCGGTTTTTTCGATCTTCGGTGTTGGCAAGGGCGAGGTGCGGCAGGAATTTGAGAGTGATGGTGTTGGTCATTCTTCTTCACCGCCGAGTTTTGGCAGAGGGATGGTCGCATCCCTTTTGCAGATGTAGAGAAGGATAAATGCTCCCACGCTCACGAAAGTGAGAGTGAGCAGAGCGGCTCCCACTTGGGTCCATAGTGTGAGTAACTGGTCGATTTCCGGCCGGGGTGATATTACGAGGGTTGACATCCCCGTCGTGACAAACCAGCACGAGATTAGAGTCCCAATGAGACTGATTGCCGAAAGACAGAATGGGATGTGGTAGAGTTTTATCTCTTTGTGGTTGGTGTCAGTCATTGGTAACCACCTCTGGAGTCTCTACAATTTCTGCCGGGTCGAGTGCGGCGTTCATCTGCTGGTAGAGGGCATCACCCTCAGCTGCTTCGGTGTCGAACTCAATCAGATACTGAACTTCCTCGAGTCCGTCGTCAAGGGTGTGGGGTTCTTCAAACCGATTGATGAGCTGCGGGTAGCGTGCCTCAACGTGTTCGAGATTGAGAGGAATGCCTGCTGCATCTTCATACCGGGCACACTGCAATTCGGCTTCTACCACCAGAATGGGACCGCCGCAGTCGACGTCCAGCAGGGCTTTGAGTGCCAGGGCTTCCGGGATTCCGTTTGCGTAGTCGGTTACCGGGTTGTGCGGTTCTTCGGGTACCGGTTCGAGGACGAGTGCTGCCTGTTCTTCGGAGGTCTGAGAGTCAAATTCGTCGAGGTTGCGGTTGTGGTGCGGAGACATTTCTACGCTGATCCGCAGTGCGACGATGCTTGTGGTGAAAACGAGTTTTTTCTCAGGGTTTGCGGTGGTGACGATGCCGTTCCATGTTTCGTTCAGGAGTTTGAGGGCTGAGTCGAGGGCTTCGCCCTGGGTCGATGCGCCCTTGATGTGGATGTCCTGGTCGCTGATGTGGGCGTCGTAGGTGCCGTCGGTGTTTTGTTTGACGCGGAAGTCAAATGAGATGGTTGGCATTTTAGAACCTCGTTGCAGTAGTGTTGTTCATAACTGCTATGATGTAGGGCACAAGGCTCTCATCGGGGAAGATGAGCATTACTCCCCACCTTCCGGAGCGTGACATCCGATATCCAACAGAGCATCCTGAACTGCAGGAGTGAGTTTGTAGCGAGCGTTCGCACTAATCGTAAGAGAGCTGGTAAAATAGTGCGTTACGATACCTGCCCTTATGAGTGCGTCGAGTTTATTCGTGACTGAAAACTGTTCGATAGGGGTAAGCAGCTCCTTTGGATACTCCAGTTTCGCGATATCCTCATAGGTGAGCGGTTTTCCTTTGGCAAGAGTTTTGATGATTTTTGCCGTGAATGCCGAGGTCATGACTGGTCACCCCGAAGTTTGGCCAGAATGAGGGAGTGTTCTTCGCGGATGCGGCAGTCGATGCAGGGGGTGATGGTTGCGTACCAGATGTCGGTGAGGGTGTAATAGCCGGCGCGTTCCGGCTGCGTGAAGAGGCCGAAGAGGCAGAGTGTGTCGAGGTGTGTCTCGACAAGGTTCTGTACCGCGTCGAGTTGTGCTGCAGGCAACTGGGTGTTGCGGATGATTTCTTCGGCGATCTGTTCGGCAGTAAGAGGCTGGTTGTTGGCAGCGGCAAGTACGAACGTGATTTCATAGAGTATGTTGATGGTCATGCGATGATCACTCCTGCGACGGGACGCTCGGATCTGAGGGTGTTTTGGCGTATCTGCAGTTCGTCGGCGTCGATGATGGCGGAAAGTTTTTTGGTGTGCGGTGCGAATTGGTATGTGTCAGCTCCGTCATTCGCTTTGGTCGGTTGAATCGGGCTGATCTTTTCTTCTTGTTTCATGGTTGGTTCTCCTGTTTTCTGTTGTTCCATTCGTCTTCTGCGTCAGTTCTGCTGGTGCCACGCGGTCCGCGTGCTTCGCAGTTGGGACATCCTACGTGGTATTTGTGATAGTCAAATTCACAGGCATAGATGTCTTTTTTGGTGATTTCCCGGTGTCCGCAGAAGGGACACGGTTTGAGTTCGGTTGTCATGGCTGTTTCTCCTTTTGTCCCGAAAAGATCTCGAAGCAGGCGCGATCATGGTACATCAAAGCTGCCCACAGAAGAGAGAACGCGAGACAACCACCAGCAGCCAGTATCCATGGGGATGAGAAGAAGAGCACATACCCAAAGGAGATGAGAGTGATGGCAACCGGGAATGAAGAGAGTATCATTACCTCTGCAAGTATTCTGGCGGTCCCCATCAGTATCCCCTCGCGGTGGGTGCGGCTGTAGTGTAATGCGGAATGTCAGGGATGAGGATGGCGCTGCGCTCGGCAATCATGCGTTTGAGTTCTTTGTGCGCATCGGGATACTCC
>CAZABQ010000149.1:0-3695 GCA_964483485.1 uncultured Methanomicrobiales archaeon | reverse complement strand
CCGCTGACCGGCGGAGTGGTGCTTTCAGTTGTTGCTGCCTCCTCCTTTCTATCTGCGTATCACACCGTCTATCTCATCGCGTTTGCCACAGGCATCCCGGTCTTTCTTCTGACGTTCCGTTACCATGACACCATGTCTGCACAGAGTTTCTCTTCGATAACCATAGCATCTTTCCGGGAAAATCTTCATGTCTTCTTTCGCAACCGAGGCCTGAGGCATGCATCCTGCGCAGAAATGGCGACATATTTCTGTTTCGGAACCTTTGAAACCTATCTTCCCCTCTACCTCCTTGCTACGGGCATCACTGCATGGCAGACCGGCATCATCTTTTTTGTGCAGGTTGTCATAATCGCGGCAACAAAACCCATCTTCGGAAAACTTGCCGACCGCAGCGATCCGATCCGTCAGATTCTGACCGGCCTGTTGCTCACCGGCATATCGCTTGCCGCATTCTCATTAACCGGCAGTTTCTGGCTGCTGCTTGGCACCAGCTGCATCTTCGGTATCGGGATGTCACTCTCCACCGTTGCGGCAAATGTGTATGCAGCAAATGTTGCCGAACGCAACCGTCTTGGCGCGTCCATGGGTGCACTCTCCTCAATCATGGATATTGGCCACTCCGCAGGCCCGCTCGTCACAGGAATCGCTGCAGCACTCGCCGGATACACCGCCGGGTTTACCCTCTGTCTCGTCGTTGCTTTTGCAGTTGCCGGATACATCATACTCGGCACGCGTCACTGACAGAATATGCCACGACAATTCTCTTCAGAAACAGCATCCTCTCCCGATCCGAAATGAGGCATCACCCATGAGTGAAGCCAGGCTCAGTATCATCAGGAATGTATCTCCAGCATTCATTTTTGAACAGATACCGGATCAAAAAAAAGTTCGGGGGAAATTTACAGCTGCACAAACTTTGCCGAGATGATGCCGTCGCTCTCTGCGACCTCACGCATAATCTCTGCCGGCACAACATCGTCCACGGCAAGAATCATCAGAGACTCAGCACCCACATCCACTTTTCCGACCTGCATACTGGAGATATTGATATTGTGTTTGCCCAGCAGAACACAGACCGGCCCGACAACACCCGGACGGTTAATGTGATCAGAAATGATGAGGTTGCCTCCCGGAACCATATCCATCTTGTACTCGCCGATTGCAAGAATTCTCGGACCGACCCGGGTCACAATACCGGAGATGCTCCGGCTGCCGGATGCAGTCTTAAACGTCATCGTAACCAGAGACTTGTAGTCACCTGCATCTGCGGAGGTCTTCTCCACCACGGCCATACCGCGCTGCTGTGCGATGAACTCGGCATTTACCAGATTTGCCGGTTCGTGCAGGGCCTTGTCCAGCAGACCCTTCAGACCCATACGGGTAACATACTTCAGATTCTGCTTCATCTCGGCAATATCGCCGAAATAGGCAAACTCCACTTCCGTAACGGCACCGTCTGCGATCTGGGCAGCAAGACTGCCCATCTTCTCGGCAAGTATTGCGAACGGTTCAAGCTTCGGCCGGAGTTCCGGAGAAACCAGAGGAGCGTTGACCGCATTCTTCGCAGAACCGCCCTTCAGCACCTCAATGCACTGCTGGGCAACCGAGATTGCGACATTTTTCTGGGCTTCAACCGTGCTTGCACCAAGATGCGGGGTAACAATGACCTTGTCCAGCTTCAGAAGCGGAGAGTCGGTCGGCGGTTCGTGTTCAAACACATCAAGTGCCGCGCCCGCAACCTTACCTGCGGTAATTGCCTCATAGAGGGCAGCCTCATCAATGATACCGCCGCGGGCACAGTTGATTAAGCGGACACCATCACGCATCGTTGCAATGGACTCCTTGTTAACCAGGTGGGTCGTCGACGGAATCAGCGGGGTGTGAACCGTGATGACATCAGCTTTCGTAAAGAGTTCTGCAACCGGCATCATCTCAACACCCATTGCTGCCCCGACTTCGGCAGGAATAAACGGATCGTAGGCGATGACCGTCATCTGCAGTGCCTGTGCACGCTTGGCAACCTCGCGGCCGATTCTGCCGAAGCCGACAACACCAAGCACTTTACCGTTCATCTCGTTGCCCATGAACTTCGAACGTTTCCATTCGCCGTTCTTTAAGGAGGCGGATGCCTGCGGAATGTTGCGGGCGAGCGCCATCATCATGGCAATCGTATGTTCGGTTGCGGCGAGAGTATTTCCTTCTGGAGCATTGGAAACGATAATTCCTTTTTTGGTGGCCGCATCGGTATCAATGTTGTCCACGCCAACACCGGCCCGGCCAATATATTTCATCTTATGTGCCGCTTCAATGATACGGGCGGTAACCTGCGTCCCGGAACGGACAATCAATGCATCGTAGTCGCCGATAATGTTCACGAGTTCGTCTTCGGAGAGATCGGCTTTTTCATCGACGTCACAAAAGCCCTTTAAAATGGCAACTCCCTCATGTGCGAGGGGGTCGCTGACAAGTACTTTGAAGCTCACGAATAATCCCATACATATTTGGAATTGCTATCATATAGTGTTGTCCAACCCCTCTAGGGACAAATAGAACAGAACATATTATTGTTGTCTGGACCTATCTAATAGTGAGTGTCTATGGACAAATCACCCAATATCCTATGGCTGAATGAAATCCGTAAAGAGGATATCCCCTCTGTCGGGGGAAAAGGCGCCTCTCTTGGTGAAATGACCTCGATTGGTCTTCCGGTCCCAACCGGATTTGTCGTGACCGCACAGGCGTTCCGCCGGTTTCTTCAGATGACAAAACTGGAGGACTCTATTTTTGATATCCTGGAAAAACTGGATGTCGATGATAATGATGCCCTGAACGTTACCGCTGATAAAGTCAAAGCGATGGTCAACTCGGCAAAGATGCCTGCGGCGATCAAGAAAGAGATTATCAGTTCCTACAAAAAGATGGGCGAAACCACGGTTGTTGCGGTCCGGTCCAGCGCCACCGCAGAAGACCTGCCAGACGCATCGTTTGCTGGTCAGCAGGACACGTACTTGAATATTCTGGGTGAGAAAGACCTCCTCCAGTCAGTTCAGGACTGCTGGGCGTCTCTGTACGGCGGAAGGGCAATTTACTACCGCGCAAAGCAGGGATTCGATGACCGGACCGTGAACATTGCGGTCGTGGTTCAGCAGCTGGTCTTCTCGGAGAAGGCAGGTGTGATGTTTTCTTCGCACCCGATTTCAGGAGCCGCAACGGTTATCATTGAGGGGTCCTGGGGTCTGGGTGAGGCGATTGTGTCCGGTACGGTTTCCCCGGATAACTATGTGTATGACCGCAAAAACAAGCGGATTACGAACAAACACATTGCAAACAAGTCCGTGGAAATTATTCCGGACGGCAACAAAGGTACGAAGACAGTGGCTGTTCCGGAAAACCGTCAGGATGTGCAGGTTCTGTCCGATAAAGAGGTTGCAAGACTTGCGGAGTTTGCCGTAATTTCTGAGGAGCATTACAAGGTTGCTCAGGATATGGAGTGGGGAATGGTCGGGGATACGATTTATATTCTGCAGTCCCGGCCGATTACTACGATCCAGAAAGGAACGCCGAAGAAGGAGGGAGCAGCAGTTTCCGAGCCTGCGGGCGGCAGTGAGATTATTCTTCAGGGATACGGCGCTTCTCCGGGCGTTGCTTCCGGACCGGTTGTTATCGTAACGGATGCAAAAGATACCTCGCGTGTG
>CAZABQ010000148.1:0-3708 GCA_964483485.1 uncultured Methanomicrobiales archaeon | reverse complement strand
GAGTTATAAACCCTTCGAACCTAAGCTGCTACGAAACCAGCCGAAATAGCTCGGCGGGTTCTCACCAAGGCTTATGCGCCTGTGAGCTAACAACATACGATGAGGACGAATATAAAACCAGCGAAACGAAATTCACCCATCCATAACAGCACCCTCATAATACTCCGGCACCAACCTAATAAAAACTCATGGACACTGAGAAAGAAAACATACAAAAATATTCGGAGTCCGAAAAAAACCAGTCAGAAATCAGATACCTGATGATCAGAAACTGGAACACAGCAGAAATACTCAACCTATACCGCGCAGGCGGATGGTGGGAAATAGGATGGAATCCGGACGGCATCGCGCCCCTCATTCGCGGCAGCTTCCTCTTCATTATCGCACTTGACACAGCGACCGGCTGCGCAGTCGGCATGGGAAGAATCATCGCCGACGGCTCATCCGACGGCTACATACAAGACGTCGCCGTTCTTCCCGACTACCGGACGCGCGGAATCGGATCAAAACTTGCAGAACTCCTGCGCGGAATCGGATTAGCACTCGGCCTCTCCTGGCTCGGCCTCATCGCCGCGCCCGAAGCTGAAGGCATCTACAAACGCGCAGGATTCTCCCCCATGCAACACCACACACCCATGAACCTTGATCAGGAACGACCAAACCGCTATCATGACACTCAGTGAAACAGACTACCATCCCGTAACCCTGAAAGACAAACCGATCTTTGATCAGATCCTCGCACAGCACCCGCAGGTACACTCCGAATACTCATTCATGAACATGGTCTGTTGGGAACACTACGCCCCTTACTCATTTGCAGTCAGGGATCAAAGACTCCTTACCGCCTGCACCGTTGAAGGAGAAACCACCTACCGGGCACCGATTGGCGAACCCTCGCCCGAACTCTTTGAAGAAATCCTGGCACTCGCACAACGCTCCGGCGGAAAAATGGCCATGGACTTCTACAACGAATCAGACGTTCGCTACCTCAAAGAAACCCATCCCGAAATACCGGTCTACACCAACCGGGGATTTTCCGAGTATTATTACCGCACCGAGGAACTTGCCGAACTGAAAGGAAGAAAATATCTTAACATCCGCGGTCAGATTAACAAGTTCAACGCAGAATACACCTACACAACCGCAAAGATCACAACCGCCGACCTGCCGGAAGTCAGAGAAATGATCGAAGCATGGAGCATCTCAAAGCACTGCGAGGCAAATCTCATCATGAAAGAAGAACTGACCGCTGTTTTGTTTGCCCTTGATCACTGGAATGAACTCGGATGTGAAGGACTCATGATTCGCATCATGCCCGAGAAAAACATTGCCGCGATTGCCATCTGGGAAATCCTGAATGCATCAACCGCCCTCATACATTTCGAAAAAGGATTCGTGACGTACAAAGGCATCTACAAAATCATCAATCAAGAAACGGCAAAATATCTTCTGGGAAAATATGCATGGATCAACCGCGAGTCTGACATGGACGTCCCGGGACTTCGAGAGGCAAAAATGCGCTATCATCCGGATCACTGTGCAAAAGCCTGGTATATCAACAGAAAAGAGATTGTTCTCTGAAAACTGACCACAGGTATTAGTAACCCGACACCCTACCTATAGGACGGATGAACCTGCTGTTTGAACTCTCCGGGGAAAATCCATCTCTGGCTATCGCGGAAATTGCCTGCGTCGGAACGGTGACGCGTACAGCGACCGGCATAGCGATTGCAGAGGTATTAGCTCCGGAGACGACAACACGACTTGCTCAGACCCATGTTATCATGGAGCTGATTGGCGAATGCAACCCGACAAGCGGTGCTTTACAGGAGCTGTTAACCCGGCTGAATATAACCGCTGACGGGTCATTTGCCTGCCGAGTCCGAAAGATTCATCCTGCCGCCGTAGATATGTCCCAGCTGGAGCTGGAACGTATGATGGGAAAGAGCATACACGGAACCGTGTGCCTCAGCAATCCTGAGGTTGAATATCGTGCGCTCTTTACCGATAACCGGTGTTTCCTCGGCAAGGTTCTCTATACCATTGACCGAGGATCTTATGCGTACCGTAACCCGCAGAGACGGGCATTCTTCCACCCGGGCGTGATGATGCCCCTGATGGCAAGAACTATGGTGAACCTGACACATGTTATGCCGGGAGAACTGTTATGCGATCCGTTCTGCGGTACGGGAGGCATGCTGCTTGAGACAGAGCTGATGGGCGTTTTGGCCATCGGCAGTGATTATGATCCTGAAATGCTTGACGGATGCCGGAAAAATCTGCCGGACGGCGCGTATGTTCGTGCGGATGCGACAAGAATGCCGTATCCGAACGGCTGCTTTGATGCGGTTGCAACCGATTTGCCCTATGGTCAGTCAACAACAATAGGGGCGGATTCGCTGGATACGCTGTATAAGGAGTCCCTGCAAGAGATCCGCCGCGTGTTGAAGAAGGGCGGCAGGGCGGTTGTTGTAACACACCGCGATATACGCGGTCTGGCAGACGGTCTGTTTGAGGTTTCGGGGTATTACGAACAGCGGGTACATAAGAGCCTGACACGCAGGATTCTGGTGCTCTGCTGAGTTTCTCTGATGTGATATATACGATGGTAGTGCAGGAGGAGTGGCTATGCTCCAGTGGATAGGCGAGCAGTTTGATCGGTATTATCCCGACCGCGCAGTTGCCGTGCGGGCTATGCGGCATATGCGGCCGGCGGAACGGAAGAATTTGTTTTCCGAGGATATTATGCTGATGCGTACAGCTGAGGGCTACTGGTTTGAGTCGCTGATTTATGAGCAGCTGATACGGATTGCGTCCCAGACAAATACGATTAAAAAGATTGTCCGCAAAGGCGCTGATGTTCCTAAACACAAGTCAAAGATAACTCTTGGAACAAATGGCTTGTATTCTGCGGAGAAAGGAGATATCCGGGTGCGGGGGAACGGACAGGATCTGGCAGAGGTGGATCTGCTGCTGTTTGATAATGAGAATCAGGTGACCTTCTGTGAAATTGTAACGTCTCCTGCGGATCTGAAGGATCTTGAAGCCGAGATTATTTATAAGAAGCATCTGTTCGGCTATATGTTTAAGCAGGAGCATGTGGGGTTCATCCTGTTTTCTTCGGTGGATATTTCCAATACGCAGGTTGTGCGACGGCTGGTTTCCGATCCTGATAACGTGTATGTGGGGACAAAGCCCTGCGAAGTGATGAAGTCAGTGCTGCGGCCTCTGCGGCTGACAACTCTGCCGACGCAGCCGGTGAAAAATCCAAAGCTGGTGTCCTGCGAGTCGCTAAAGATACGCGGGTTTGATTATAAGAAACTGCATGATGAGGCGCTGACCCGTTTGTACTTTGCGATGGATCATGCGTTTTCAGGTGAACAGTACTTTGCAGATCCGTGCGTGTCGCCGCTGGTGAAGAAGGTAATCTGCGGTGGATTATACCCGTCAGCGCTGAAAGGGCTGGTGTCTGAGTATGGTCTTCGGGTGAAGTCCGATGTTTTAGATTTTGCAAAACTGTCGCAGAATTATTCAAAGGTGATTCTTGCGGTGGATTATCCGGAGATGTCGCCGGTGATTTACTTAAAGCCGCGCAAGCAGCGGACATATTTCAAGATGGTGCCGTTAAAGGCAGGCGGATTTAAGTATGAGCGACCGACGCCGTCACGGGTCGGGTTCTATTTATGGCTCGAGGTTACCAAGCCAACG
>CAZABQ010000147.1:0-3725 GCA_964483485.1 uncultured Methanomicrobiales archaeon | reverse complement strand
GGAACCCAGATGTTCTCACCAGAAGGAACCGCAAAAGTGTACGGCGAAACATTCGGCAGCATTGAAGAGTTCGCCCGCCCGATTCAGGCAGTTGCAAAAGTCGCATAACAATCATGGCATCAGCGACATATCCGCAGGTACGCATCGTTCCGATGCGGTTCCTGAACCCGGACACCGTGGAGTCACTCCTCTCTCTGCTATTTGCAGAGGAAGATAGCGGTATCCGCCGGATCGTACTCAACGGTCCGAGTATTCCCGCCGTCGTCCCGTACGGCCCGGCCCGCGGAACACACAACGAAACGGATCTCCGCCGGAACATTCAACTCTTCGGGGAAGACTACCTACTTCAGATTCAGGTCGGCGCAGTCCTGCTGGAACTGGAATCAAAAGAGTATCTGACACGGATTCATGCAGCATGCGATCGCGTGTTCGATGGAAGATTCCCCTACACCATCACCGAAGGAACCTACATGCGCTCCGGCGAGATGACCACAACCGACTACGCCAAATATGGCAGACTCGAAGACAACCGTATCCTTGGTATGTCGGATCCAAAAAGCAAACAGCGTCCGATCATCATTCAGGACACAAAATAATCGAACCACAAGGTGACTTAGAAAAATGGTTTATACCCCTCAGTACGGACCGGGCACCTCGATTGTTGCACAGAACCGCCGCAATCAGATGAATCCGAACGTAAAACTTGCAAAGATTCGCAGCATCACCGATGAGGACCTCATCCTCATTATGGGACACCGCGCTCCGGGTCAGGCATATCCATCCGCACACCCGCCTCTTGCCGAGCAGGGAGAGCCGGACTGTCCGATCAGAAAAATTGTCATGCCGACCGATGGGGCAAAAGCGGGTGATCGTGTCCGCTACATTCAGTTTGCAGACTCAATGCTGAATGCCCCCTCACAGCCGTATCAGCGAACCTATCTTGAAATGTACCGCTACCGAGGCATTGATCCGGGAACACTGTCCGGTAGACAGATTATTGAATGCCGTGAGCGTGATCTGGAAGGATATGCACGCGAACTGTTGGAAACAAATCTGTTTGATCCGGCAACCGTCGGTATCCGTGGTGCAACCGTACATGGTCACTCTCTGCGTCTTGCTGAAAACGGTATGATGTTTGATGCGGTGCAGAGATGCATTCTTGATACGGATGGTATTGTCAAGTACGTAAAAGATCAGGTCGGCAACCCGCTTGACCGGAAAGTTTCCGTCGGTAAACCGATGGATCATGAATGGCTGAAACAAAACACCACAATGTTTCACTGTCTGGTGGGCACCCCGTTCCGCAGCGATGACGAGTACATCCGTTACGTCCAGCGGATTCATGCACTCCGGACACAATACGGCTTTATGCCCAAAGAGGAGTAAACAATGGGAAAAATTGAAAAAACCCAGAAACTTTTCCTGGAAGCACTCAAGGAGAAGTTCCCCCAGCAGAATATTGAATCCACCACAACCGAGTTCTATCGGTTCAATGGTGTGCACCAGTCAGCACGGAAACGCGAATTTCTTGCTGAAAACGACAAGATTGTTGCTAAACGCGGAATCTCAATGTATGATCCCGACCACTGCCACCTTGCCGGTGTGCCGATGGGTCAGCGGCAGCTGATGACCTATGAAGTCTCCGGAACCGGAACATTTGTAGAGGGCGACGATCTGCACTTTGTGAATAATGCCGCAATGCAGCAGTTCTGGGATGATATTCGACGTACCGTAATTGTGTCGATGGATATGGCACATCAAACCCTGACGAAACGTCTGGGAAAAGAGGTTACGCCGGAGACGATTTCTGAGTATCTGCACATTGTCAACCATGCAATGCCGGGCGGTGCGGTTGTACAGGAACACATGGTGGAAACCCACCCTGCACTTACTGATGACTGTTACGTCAAAGTGTTTACCGGCGATCCGGAACTTGCCGATTCTATTGATTCGCAGTATGTGATCGATATTGAGGGGCTGTTCCCCAAGCAACAGGCTGAACCGCTGATGCGGGCGGTTGGCAAATCGTTGTGGCAGTGCGTACACACGCCGACCATTGTCGGCAGAACCTGCGACGGTGGAACGACATCCCGCTGGTCTGCAATGCAGATCGGTATGTCCTTTATTGCGGCATACCGCATGTGTGCGGGGGAAGCTGCAGTGGCTGATCTTTCCTTTGCGGCAAAACACGCCGGTGTGATTAACATGGCGCACCATCTTCCTGCCCGCCGCGCCCGCGGGCCGAACGAGCCGGGAGGTATTCTGTTTGGGTTATTCTCGGATATGGTGCAGTCTATCCGGGTGAATCCGCATGATCCTGCCAAGGCAACGCTCGAAAATGTGGCAGCAGGAGCGGTGCTGTTTGATCAGATCTGGCTGGGGTCGTATATGTCCGGCGGTGTCGGATTCACGCAGTATGCAACAGCTGCATATACCGATAACATTCTGGATGATTTCATGTATTATGGTATGGACTACATCCATGACAAGTACGGAGTTGACTGGAAGAATCCAAATCCGAATGATCATGTGAAAGCAACGCAGGATGTGGTGAACGATATTGCAACTGAGGTGAATCTCTATGGTATGGAACAGTATGAGCTGTATCCGACGATGATGGAGGATCACTTTGGTGGTTCGCAGCGTGCTGCGGTTCTTGCGGCAGCAAGCGGTTGTACAACATCAATTGCAACTGGGAACTCAAACGCTGGTCTGAACGGTTGGTATCTGTCCCAGCTGATGCACAAGGACGGCTGGTCTCGTCTGGGATTCTTCGGCTATGATCTGCAGGATCAGTGCGGATCGGCGAACTCACTTTCGATGCGACCTGATGAAGGGTGTATTGGCGAGTTCCGCGGTCCAAACTATCCCAACTATGCAATGAACGTCGGACATCAGGGCGAGTATGCGGCAATTGTTGCAGCAGCACACTTCGGTCGTGGCGATGCATGGACACTTTCACCGCTGATTAAGATCTGTTTTGCCGATCCGTCACTACAGTTTGATTTCGCACATCCGCGCAAAGAGTTTGCCCGCGGTGCAATCCGCGAGTTTATGCCGGCAGGTGAAAGATCGCTAATTATTCCTGCACAGTAGAATAATTTTGTACCGGATTTTTCCGGTAAACTTTTTTTTCGATGAAAAACCTTCGTTCATTGAGATGGCATCTAAAGTTTTTCATGGGGTGTTTGAGACGAAGTCTCATGGTGTTTTTTTTGAAAAACGTGACTGTTGATTAGAGTCCGTCGCGTCCGTCATTAATCTGTTTTCCCAGAGCATATCCTGCCTCGTAGGCTTCCCTGAGTTTATCGGGTTTGGTCTCGATATCTCTAACAACATCCATGTTATTCTGGAAAACACCACCGAAGTACGGGCTGTCCACAAGTGAGCAGAAAGTTTTGACAGTTTGAACTGCTCCGTCAAAGATGTCATCGGTGTCCATGGCGGAGATACAGATAAAGAGAGTCCTGCGAATTACGGCATGATCTTTTGTGATGAGAGGCTCGTTTCGTACGTATTTTGCAAAGTAGAATGGATTGAACCGGTCTAAAAATGATTTAAGGGAACCTGGCAGACCGCAGGTCATAATAGGAGTTGCGATGATAATACCGTCTGCATCACGGATCATGTCATAGTATTCAGTTACGCCGTCCCGGATAGCACATGCGGGTTTTTCTACACAACGGTACAACTGGAGGCAGGGGTTAATTCCGGCGAGTGGAATG
>CAZABQ010000146.1:0-3826 GCA_964483485.1 uncultured Methanomicrobiales archaeon | reverse complement strand
ATGCCGAAGTACCCATATAGTTAGTCTCTCCCCATTTATACTACTTGCCCCAGAAGGGTTGCGTCTTGCGGAAGATGTTGGTGTACTCTTCGAGTGCCTCCTGTGTCCCCGCATTTAAATGGGAGAACATTTCCGTCTCAAGAACTTTGACGTGCCGCTCGGGGACAGCGACGTACAGCGTCTCCCCGACGTCGATTTGCCGCCCGATTGTGACGCCGTCTATGGACACGGCAACCTCTGCACCTTCCTTTGCTTCCTGAATACTTTCCTTGTTCAGTTTGATCTGTTTGATCTCACCGACAACCTTGCCTTCGCGCGTCGCCACGTTGACGTGTGGTCTGAGAATTCCTCCAAGTACCCTCACGCCCACAACGGCAGGGCCGCTCTGGCGGAACACGCAGTCCGGGAGAATGGAAAACTTCGCCGGAAGAACGACCGTTTCAAACTGTTTTGCCTCGCGTGCCCGCGTTAGCTCGTCACGCCATGCAATGTAGTCGTCGATGAGTTTGTAGATGACGCGGTTGGAAAAGATCTTCACGTCCACCTCGCCGTCGCGAATCATCGCCTCGGCGTCCTGTAAGAGAGGGACGTTGAAGCAGAGCACGGTTTTGTAGAACTCATCCTTCATCACGCTGATCTCAATTAGGTCGTGACGGCTGACCGGCCCGACTTCGGCGCGCATAATGGGGATATCTTTCCCTTCCAGTTCTTTGGAAAGGGCTTCAAGAGCACCGATCGTGTCGGCCCGGACGGTAATTCCAATCTCTGAGAGCTTTACGTTGATCTCCTGCATCTCCTGCTCGATTTTTTCAAGTACTGCATCGCGGTTATCCCGGATAACACGGAGAGGAGAGCCGGCAACTACCGTCTCCAGATTCGGTGCGGTGATCTTCACACCGGCCGCGGCAGTCACGGACTTGACGCGCTCAAACCGGTCTTCGATGAGAATCTCTTTCATTGGCCGCGGCTGGAGAAGTGCGCGCACCTTTGTTGAGAACGGTCCGTCAGCTCCGGCCATCGCAATCTCGTCGCCAATGTTGATAATGCCGTCATAGAGAATGACGTCAAGGGTTGTGCCAAGGCCCTTCTCTTCTTTTACTTCGAGAACCGTTCCGACGCCCGGCCCTTCCACCGTTGTCTTCAGACCTTCTGTCAGGAATCTCTGGGCAAGACCAATCATAACCATCAGAAGATCGCCGATGCCTTCGCCGGTCATGCTGCTGACCGGCACGATGACAAGGTTGCGCTGGAAGTCACTCACGCGATCGAAACGCTCGGAGTTGAAGCCCATGTCGGAAAGTTTTCCGACGAGTTCGTAGACGCGGTTTTCGCACTCAGTCTGGGCGCGCTCGTTCTGGCTCTTATATGATTTGAGGAACGATGCGTTCTGCATCGGCCGCCATCCCGGGATACGGTCGATCTTTGTTGCTGCAATGACAAACGGCGTCTTACAGTTTCTGAGAATCTGAAGAGCCTCGATCGTCTGTTGTTTGAATCCTTCGTTAACATCCACCACAAGAATTGCAATGTCGGCAAGTGCCCCGCCGCGTGCGCGAAGTGTGGTGAATGCATGGTGTCCCGGCGTGTCGATAAAGAGAAGACCGGGAACCGAAGCCTTCATCTTTCCCAAGTCACCGCTTATTTTCTGAATCGAATCGATCGGTATCAGCGTTGCGCCAATGTGCTGGGTAATTGCCCCTGCTTCACCTGCGACAACACGTGAGCCGCGAATCCGATCCAGAAGCGATGTTTTCCCATGGTCTACGTGCCCGAGCACGCAGACAATTGGAGTACGGATCTGTTCTGCTGCCATTTTTCTTTTCCCTCACTCTCTGAAATCCAAAAACAGAGACAAAAACTACGTAAGTATTGGTGGTGGACAGTAATAAACGTAAATGGCCGCCCCGGACGACATCTAAAGGATATGTTAATATTTGGGAACACCCTATGTAGTAGAGTGTTTCACACGGCGGTGTGAAACCACATTCTCTGAGTTCCAGATTAGTTGGTTTTCAGGCTAAGGTAGGGTAGCTGGACATCCTTTAGGACTGTGGATCCTTAGACCCGGGTTCGAGTCCCGGCCTTGGCCCTTTTCTTGTATTTTTAGAGTTTGCAGAGTTTACATTCCTGACTACCGCAGGGAATGTTGTCGATCTTCCACTTCAGTGCCCAGTATTTGATTCCTCTGACGACTTCCATCAGTTCGATGCCGCTGGCAGTAAGGGTGTACTCGGACTTCATCGGTACAACGCTGGTGTCCACTTTCTTGGTGATGATACCCTCCTTTTCCAGTTCCTGCAGCCGCTCGGAAAGAATCTTTGCGGTGATGTCCGGGAGTTTCTCTTTCAGTTCGGAGAATCTGCGGGTGTAGTTTTCTCCTTTGAAAAGCTCCAGGATGATCAGAAGTGTCCATTTTTTCGTCAGATATTTTACGGTGAGATTTACGGTACAGAACTCGTCCATGATTTATACCTCTATTCGCCGATTCAGCCTATCTATGTATCTTTTCTATACTATGCAGACAGGCCGCGGCTCATGGTATGGTTTTGGAAACTTTTTCCTATATATCCTTGTATCATCTATATACTAAGTATCTAAAAGAAACTAAGGTGGAATCCATGTACTGTCAACAATGCCAGGAAGCGAAAACTCCCGCCTGCACTCTGGGCGGAGCCTGCGGAAAGAACAGAAGAGTTGCCGAAGCTCAGGACAGGGTCCTGTATGCTCTCTCCGGTCTTGCCCTCCGGGCGAAGGATGCAGGAAAAAATCTGGAACCCTGTGTTCTCGAGGCACTGTTTGCCACGCTGACCAACGTAGGATTCGATGAGTCCCGGTTTACCGAGTACCTCGCCTGCATCACGGCTCACCGGGATGCCCTGCCGGCTGTCGCAGGTGAACCTGCGGCGGACGGTCCGGCAGGTCTGGATGCAATCCCGGATGCAAACGTCCGGTCGCTCTACTCACTGCTGCTGTTCGGTATTAAAGGCCTTGCTGCCTACTACTCCCATGCAATAGTTCTCGGAAAAACCGATGACACGGTTCTCCCGTTCATCCGGGATGCTCTCGCTTCCCGGTTCGAGGACCTTACCCTCGATCAGCGGACTGCGCTGGTTCTGGAATGCGGAAAATGTGGTGTAGCTGTGCTCGCTCTCCTTGATGCCGCAAACCAGCGGTACGGGAAACCGGAGATTACGAGTGTCTCAACCAGCTCCGGCGTCCGTCCCGGGATCCTTGTGACCGGCCATGATCTGAAAGATCTGGAGATGCTTCTTGAACAGACGAAGGATGCGGGAGTTGACATCTATACGCACGGCGAAATGCTGCCGGCTCATGCGTATCCTGCGTTCAAAAAATATCCGCATCTTCGCGGAAACTTCGGCGGTTCGTGGGCCGAACAGCGAAACGAACTTCCGATGTTCCACGGTCCGGTACTGTTTACCGCCAACTGCCTTGTCCCCCCGGCCCCGGCCTATGCGGACAAGGTGTTTACGACCGGGGCGGTCGGTTTGCCGGGATGTACGCACATTGATGCACTGCCGGACGGCAGCAAGGACTTTTCCGCCCTCATTGCCCTTGCAAAAACATGCAGACCGCCGGAGGAACTGGGCCGCCCGGATCTCCTGACCGGCTGTGCCCATGATGCAGTGCTTGCCCTCACCCCGAAGGTCATAGAACTTATCAACGCAAAAAAGATCCGCCGCTTTGTGGTGATGGCCGGATGCGACGGTCGCGACAAGCGCCGCAGCTACTACACGGAGTTTGCCAAAGCCCTGCCAAAAGACACCGTAATTCTCACGGCAGGCTGTGCCAAGTTCCGGTACAATGC
>CAZABQ010000145.1:0-3861 GCA_964483485.1 uncultured Methanomicrobiales archaeon | reverse complement strand
TTTGCCTTGCCGCATTCGCGTGGATTCGCGGTTCTTTTCCCATACATCCCGCTCATCACTCAACAGTACACCATTCACGAAGAAAAGCCACAGGAGAGATGTACCTGAGTTGGCAAATGGCTATTACCACCTTCGAGAGGTACACCCGCGTTAAGTCCTATCTGATAAAAAAGAAAAATTCAGATCTTTCTGGCGATCGTGAGATATCCCGTATGCGACACTTTTGTCGAGGGCCGTGTTCCCCGTGCGCTCCGTGTCAGCTCGCGCTCCATACACTCAAACGTCTGCACGCACTCCTCGCCGAACAGTCGCCGTGCCGTATCCATCACACAGAACGTCTGCTCAAGGAACGGCGTGTAGGTTGCGAAGTATCCGCCGGTCCTCAGAAGTCCGTAGGCGTGCTCCACATGCTGCGGCTCAATCATCATATCCAGATGCACCACATCAAACGGTCCGTCACTGACCGAAAGCACATCGCATGCCCGGCACTCAACGTTTGCGAGACCCGCATCACGGATGTTTCCTTCGGCAACGCGGGAGAAGTCCTCACGCGCCTCGCAGGTCACCACAGATCCTGCGATGCCGCCGAAAAAGATCGTTGCAATCCCTGAACCCGTTCCTGCATCAAGCACACGGTCGCGGCGCGACATTCCAGTATACGCGATAACCATGCCGATATCCTTGGGCATCATCGGTGCGCCGGTACGTTTACCGTGCGAGAAAAAATCCGTCGGCCGCGGTAACAGAACCGTGAACGGTTTTTCCAGATGGGTCAGAACCGTATCTCCGCTCTCAAGATCCGCGACCTCGGAGAGATCGATCATCCCGAGATCGGTTGAGAGTTTCCCTTCTCCCGCCCGCACATAATACTCGCGTCCGTGGCCGCGGACAATCACACGGTTTGGTCCGATCATTCTATTGCCGTCAGTTTCAGAATTGCTTCGGCAATATCGCCGTTACATGATTCAAGAGCCGCGCGTGCAGCTTCCGGGGACACCGATGTCTGGGACGCGACCAGCTCCACATCAGACTCAGGAATTTCCACCAACGCCGGCTCAAACCGCGGGGTGCCGGTAAGCTGGTACGAGGTCTGGCCCTGCATCGTTATACCGACAACTTCGGCCGGCTCAAAGACGTAGTTTCCTGAGGGCGTGTAGACAACAACCCTCTCAACGTTTTCGATCTCGTCCATCTTCATGCCCATCTTTTTCATCGCGGCCTTCATCTGTTTGGGATTAATACCTGGCATCATGTTTTTTCTTACCTATCCTTACTGTACCTTTTTTTCTTCAATGATTCTTAATCCCATCGGGATTACTGACGGTTCTTTCCCTGACGAACCTTTACTGCGGTTCCGTAGGAGAATCCGATCATTTCGGTTCCCGAAAGCACTGCCATGCCGGTTGCAAGCAGGTTGTCGTTTTCGTCGACCACGAGCACCTCATCCTCGGCCATGATGTCTGGGTCGCTTCGGATTACATGTTTTGCCATCGCATTTTTGCCCTCAAGAATAAAGGGCACTGCGTCACTCAGCACGACAACGCGGTTTTTGGGTGCGGGAAGAAATCCGTGCAGACGTTCTGCTGCCAGGTAGCCGAGTGTTAGTCTTCCGTCTCCTGCGCGGACGGTAATCAGCCGCGTTTTGCCGAGGTTTGCGTACCGGATCCGTTTCGTATTGGAGTAGGCAAACGTTGTGTCGTCGGGAAACATCGCCTCTCCTGCTCCTCTGCCGAACTGGAAGTCAGCGATGCGGCGCACCCGCTGCAAACTGGCCGGCAATAAGCTCGTTAACTCTTCTGATGAAATCATCTTCACAACCTTTCGGGATATATGCCCCCGCAGCAATATTATGTCCTCCGCCCGCGCCGTCAAACTCTGCGGCTGCGGTGACCAGTGCAGCCTGAAGGTCAACTCCGCGGCGGAGTACTTTTTCGTAGGTTCTCATTGAGATTTTGACGAGGTCAGGTTCGTCGGATACATAACAGAGGACCATAATGGGCTTTGACGGGTCGAGTTTGGACAGCGCCATTCCCGCACCGATCCCGACGATGGTGTCGGGATACGTGTCACCCGTGTGAATCCACTGCATGTGTCCTGCGTCGGTGACGCCGGTGGTAAGAATGTGTTCGCAGAGTTCGCGGATGATTGTACGGTGGTGCCTGAGCATATGTTCGGCCTCGCGGTACTGTGTTCCCCGGTCGCCGAAACAGACGGCTTCGCCGATTTTTGGTTTTGCCCATCTGCCGCAGGCGTTGAGCATGGTCGCGTACTCGGATGCGTTTCGCAGGGGTGAGAGTTCGGTCTCGTGCGGGAAGAAGTAGAGTTCGGCGAACAGCCGTTCGGTTGATTCGCCGTTTGCGATCATCTGTTCGGCAATAATGCTTCCCAGCAGTTTTGCCTCGTCCGCATCCAGCGATTCCCAGACACGCTGGTCGGAGGATTTTTGGTAGATGCCGAGCCGCATCAGCAGATCGGTTGCGGCTCTGGGGTCTCCCGAGAGTCCGGGAA
Source organism: uncultured Methanomicrobiales archaeon (assembly GCA_964483485.1). GTDB lineage: Archaea > Halobacteriota > Methanomicrobia > Methanomicrobiales > Methanocorpusculaceae > Methanocorpusculum. The sequence continues at coordinate 1,353 of CAZABQ010000145.1, read as the reverse complement.
GGATGGGGTCGTCGCTGTTGGCGAGGCAGAGGTGCAGGGGTCTTGTTGACAGGCCGTAGCAGTTGATACCTTTGGCGATGCGGACGCGGCCCGATTCCACACCATCTTCTGCGATCCACCGGGCAATTCCGACAAGACCGCAGTTTTCCCGTGCCATCATGTCGCCAATGTTGCCGACGACGGCAAGTTCTGCAAGGTCGGTGTTTGCGGGGTCGAGTTTTCGTGCGAGCATGTAGGCGACTCCTGCTGCGGAGCATTTTGCATACTCGGGTCCGTAAAACTGTGCGTTGACCTGGGGATAGATTGTTCCTTTCGGCGCCGGCTGGTTGATGTGGTGATCGAGGATCAGTACGTTGTCTTCGGGTAGTCCTGCTTCTTCCATGAGGTTCTGCTGGCCTGCGCCAAGGTCGGTGAAGACCTTGAGCGTGTCGTCGTTTGGCACGTGCCGCATGGTCAGCGGCTCAAGCTGGCGGACGAAGACAGGTGTTACCGGTATGCCGAGTCGTGAGATTGCCTGTGCGGCAACTGCTTCGCTGGTGATGCCGTCTGCGTCGATGTGGGAGACGAGCGTCACGGCATGAGCATTTCTGATGATGTCGGCGGCGGCACTGATGTCCTCAATGAAACCCATTCATAGTGTTGTTGGCGCTCTGAGAAGCTATAGGTAGCGGCGGTGTTGGCGGCGGTGTGTCCTATTTTGAGAGCCTGTGGTTTCCGCGGTTTTTGGTATCCGTCTGCGGGGCTTGCGTGATTCTGGTCGAATATGCTCCCCGTATATGCCTTGGATTCGCTATCGCTGCCCGTGTACTGGGGTACGTTTTGCGGGGTTTTTTGGTGTATCTCCTTCTCTAACTTCTTGTGTGCCGAGTATATCGTGCCGCTCACGGCGGGTAATGAGGGGATACCTCAAAACATCCTCTTCGATGCTGTGTTGTGTGTGCTCCTCTCTTGACCTGCGTGGACGGGATTTGGGGCGGGATATCCTCATGGGTGTGGTGTTCCCTTCCCCAGATACCTTGGGCGGATAAAATCCGTGTGGGGAAATAACGGCAGAAAAGTCCTTAAATCTCCGTTTCAGAGTCGTCTGTGCCGCGGGGTGATTTCATAGCGTAGGAAGGAAGCGTCGTAAGTAAGCCGGGTGAGTGGTGAGCGGGATGTATAGGAAAAGAACCGCGAATCCACGCGAATCTCGCTCGCTTCACTCGCTCCGCGAATCGCATTTGCGAACCGTCGCTCTCCTTCCCGCCCGGAGCCGGGCGGGTGGAGCGCCTCATCGGCGCCGCGACTGCAAATGCTGTCGGCACGTGTCGCGTGCCGCCGTGAGGAAATGGGCATCCTTCCATCAGGATAATC
>CAZABQ010000144.1:0-4022 GCA_964483485.1 uncultured Methanomicrobiales archaeon | reverse complement strand
CTCCCCGGTTTGCCCGGGCTGTATGCATCCTGTCGTACAGGCGATCAGCAGAACCAGTACAAAAAGCGGGACGGCAAAAAAGGTCGGCGTATCATACATGATACAGTATCGCCGGCACATATAATTGTGACTCAGGACTCAGCTATGCTCCCTGCATCCGCTGATCATACCTCCGCAGCGCCCGCAGCATATCCACATAGCGGAACTCAGGCCAGGTTGGCGTACAGAAACAGACTGCAGCCTCGTTGCCGTTCGCCAACCAGGGAAGAAAGTTCGAAGTCCTGCGGTCATTTGCCGTTCGGATAATCAGGTCTACCGGCGGCATCGGCATCTCCGGATACATCCGCCTCGTTACCGCATCCGGTGTAATCTCCTCAGGCATAAGTTTCCCGGACCGGACATCGGAAACAATCCTCTGGGCAGTAGTCACAATCTCATTTCTCCCCCCGTATGCCAAGGCGAAATGGACATAATACCGGGAATGGTTCCTCGTCGCCTCCTCAGCAGCTTCAACTTTCTCCAGAAGCGCCGGATCCAGAAGCGAACGGTCACCGATCACCGTAATATTGATCTGATTCTCGTAAACCCGCCTGTCCTCCACGATGTCGCCAAACTTTTCGATGAACAGCCGGAGAAGTTCAGCTTTTTCATCCTCCGGGCGTTTGAAGTTCTCGGTAGAGAACGCATAAAAGGTGATGTGCCGGATACCCAGTTCACTCATCCAGTCCAGCACCCTTTCGGTGGTGTCGGCTCCCAGACGGTGACCGTAACCGGTATCCTTTCCATGGGCTTTGGCAAACCGGCGGTTCCCGTCCTGAATGATTGCCACATGCATCGGAATATACGTCAGCTGCCAGCGGAGCAGTCTTGTATACACGGACTCGGCGAAGTTACGAAAACTCAACTGGGAATCACCTCAACAATCATCCCGTCGTTCGGATACCGTTCAATAATCTTTCGCTCGCCGCCAAACTTGCGGGGAACTTTCCGCATCTGCTGCCAGTCCAGTTCAATGGTGCCGTCGTCCATCTCTTCATAGTAGCTGCCGGCTTTCAGACAGGAAAGAATCATCTCCAGATCGTCCTTCGGCTCCATAGACCCGTACATGATTGTACCGTCATCGGTTATCATATCAAACGGTCGGGCAGAATTTCTTGCAATCCGTTTCAGCCGCTCACGCAGCTGAACTGAATCTTTGAATGTCGAGGTGCAGTAATGGACCTTCGGATGACCGTTAATCTCTCCGGCCCATTTGGTAGAACCTTTAATGGCGTTACAGAGCGGATTTTCCGGCTCAAGTTTTCGTTCCCGCATGGCGTCAGCACAGTTATCTCCCCACTCCAGCTGATTGATATTGAGAAAGTCAAGACTGTCGAGGAGAGGGAAGACTTGGCGGAGTCCCGGAAGTGACGGGACTTCAATGCCGACGGAGAAACCCAGGCGTTTTGCGTTGGCTATCGCTTCGGGATATTCGGACTGCATGATACCGCTCCATTCTTCGTGCGGAGGATGCATCCGGATTTCATCGACACACGGCCGAAGGGCTGCGAGTTCCTCAAGGGTCGGGGCGTGACCGGTGTAGAGGTGGATGTGATGTTCCGGTCCGAAGTGATTTTTGAGGTGGGTGCAGAACTCCACTACACGGTCGAGTTCCAGCAGGGGTTCGCCACCGGTGACACCGGTACCGAGGGCATCCATGACCTCAGCTTCCGGAATGGCTTCCTCCGGCGTTGTTATCTTCTGATCGTTTGCGTAGATGACGTCAAGGTCTTTGCGTTCTTCGGAGAGCGGGCAGTACCAGCAGTCACGGTCACAGCGTCCGGTGATGAAGAGGACGAGTTTTGCTCCCTGATAACAGAGTCTGCATCCTTCGCTGAGATTTCTGGGGAGTTTGTCCTTTGCTTTGGCCATTGTTATGCGGTCATTTCGGTGAGACGGGCGAGTGTTGCATCACGTCCGAGTGCTTCGAGGAACCAGCCGAGACGGGGTCCGCGGTCGGCGCCGAGGAAGGCTCGATAAACTGCGGTGAAGAGTTCCTTTCCGGTGACTCCTGCTCCGCTCGCGGCATCATAGACTGCGTTATGGAGAACGTCGGCTTTCCATTCACCCTCAGCAACTGCTTTTGCATAGGCAGCAACAGCAGCTTTGACGGCTGCGGGTTCCGCTGCGGCAACCGCGGGCAGGGACGGCTGGATTGCGAATTTGACGTCGTCTGGGGCATAGCGTTCGAGCCACATTCTTGCCCGGTTTGCCTGGTCGAGGACAGCATCTTTGTCAACAATTTCATAGCCGCTGCGTTTGAGAATGTCAAAGAGGCCGTCGTCGGTCTGGGCAATCTGGACAACGGTGACCATGTGGCGGAACGGAATAGTGGTCTGCGGAGACGCAATCCGGGAAAGTTCGTACTCGCGGGAATCGCCGGATGCTGCTGCACGGTCATATTCATCGATAAGGCGCAGGAGACCCATACCGGGGTCAAACGCGATGGTCTTGTCGGGTTTTGTTTTGGCGATCATGTACCGGAGAACTTCGGGCGGCACGATCTCAAGCATATCACGGATGGTGAGAACAACTCCTTTGGAGGAGTGCATTTCACCTTTTCCTTTGAGACTGATCCATTCATAGGTTACCGGAACGGGTGCCTGATATCCGTAAATATCTTTGGTGATGTATTTACCGGTGTCATAGGAGCCTCCGGGAGATGCGTGATCTTTTCCGAAGGGTTCTACGGTGACTCCGTGGACGGACCAGCGCATCGGCCAGTCCACCCGCCAGACAAGTTTTCCTTCGCCTTTGGCGTAGTTGGAGGTTCCCTCATGCCCGCAGGCACAGCGATAGGTAACGGTATGGTTCTCCGGATCATGAGAAAGAATTGCCGCACGCGAGATGGTTCCGCATTTTTCGCATATCGGGTAGTAGGGGGTCCAGCCGTCCTCAAGTTTGCGGCCGGAGATTCTTTCGAGAATTTCTTTGATCTCTTCTGCGTGTTCGAGGGCGATTTTTATCTGTTCGGTGAACATGCCGGAGCGGTAGGCTTCGCTGGTTCTGATGATTCGCGGGTGAATATCGAGTTCTTCGATGGCGGAGAGGAAGGGAGCAAGGAAGTGTTCTGCGTAACTTTTGTGTTTGCCGCAGGGACAGGGAATGTCACAGACCGGCCAGCCGATGTATTTCTGGTATGAGTCGGGCAGGAACGGGTAGACTTTCCGCAGTGGATCGAAGTCGTCAGCGATATACACAAGTTCAGCGTCGACGCCGCGATTTTTCAGTGCTTTGTAGATCATGTCCCCGGTCATGACTTCACGCATGTTGCCAAGATGAATGGGTCCGGAGGGAGTGATGCCTGTTGCAATAAGCTGGTGACGGTCGGCAGGAACAGTAGCTGCTTTGGCGTCGGCCCAGTGGATTTTTTCGTTCACGTTTCTTCTCCTCTGTGTGTAATGTGGTATATATGGGTTGTATAGGGTGATATATCTCTTGATTGAAGAAGGGAGGGAATAAATCCGTGTGGTATCAGTTGATCACTGTCCGTGAACAGCTCCCTGAATTATACCATCAGGTCCTCGACAGTCATCAGGTTCAAAATACATGCGGGAAAAATTCCCGAGAATATATCGGGAATACGGCGTGGTGAAAAAGGTTATTCAGAAGATTTCCCGCATGGATACGTATTCTGATACATAACGCTCTGATCTTTCCTGCCCAGTAGATTCAGGCCGCTACATAATACATATAGACAGAGATTGTATTAAGTATTTCTCTTTGAAAAAATAGGTATGTAAAGTATTTTGGATATACAAGGGTGTTATAACCCTCTCCTCTTTCTTTCTGCTGCAATTGGGCTCGGCCCGATCTCTGTTACGGTGTTGATAACATCGTTGATCACGACTGCCCACTTTGCTCCTTCGGATGCAGAGACAAAGGTCATTCTGAAGCGCTTGTGCTCCAGCCCCATGTTCTGCATGACACTCTTTACGAGGAACATTCTCTTTGCCGCCTTGAAGTTTCCTGCAAGGTAGTGG
>CAZABQ010000143.1:0-4231 GCA_964483485.1 uncultured Methanomicrobiales archaeon | reverse complement strand
ACGAATCATCGGACGCGACGGAAAGGCACGCGAGCAGATCGAGAACATGACCGGAACCTACGTCTCGGTCTACGGTAAAACAATCGGTATTATCGGGATGCCGGATCAGGTCAACGACGCCCACACCGCAGTTCTTATGCTTATCAGCGGCTCGGATCACAACGCTGTCTTCAACTTCCTTGACCGCAAGAAAAAGGAAGCGAAGATGAATGTCATAAGCTACTACTATTGAGACTCTATCTATCACAATCTTTATTTATGATGAGAGATTCTCCAAAGTTCCACTCGAAACAAAGGGGTTCAAATATTCCTTAAGTATTTTTATGAAAATAGACTCGCTGCCTCTTCCAATTTCCCTGCGCACGAAGTATTCGGCTCTGGGGATCACCGAACTCTATCCGCCGCAGGCGGAGTGCGTAGATGCGGGTCTGTTTGCGAGAAAAAACCTTCTGGTGGCAATTCCCACGGCATCGGGCAAAACACTTGTTGCGGAAATGGCGATGCAGAAGGAGATTTCCGACGGGGGAAAGTGCCTCTACATTGTTCCTTTGAAGGCACTTGCCGCAGAAAAATATGAGGATTTTTCAGGAAAAGAGGTAAAGGTCGGTATCGCGACAGGGGATCCTGATCAGCGCGACGAGTATCTGGGCCGCTACGACATCATTGTCGCGACGTCTGAGAAGACCGACTCACTGCTGCGTAACCGTGCGGAGTGGTTGAGACGGGTTTCCCTTCTGGTTGTGGATGAAATTCACCTGATCGGCGATCCATCCCGCGGTGCTACGCTTGAGATGGTGATCGCAAAACTGCGGTACCAAAATCCTGATCTGCAAATAATCGGACTTTCGGCAACGATGGGTAACCCCGAGGAACTGGCGAACTGGCTGAATGCCGGACTCATCACCAGCGAGTGGCGGCCGGTGGATCTCCGTGAAGGTGTGTACTACAACGGTGCGGTCCATTTCCATGGGTCGGAACGGATTGTCCAGACACCAAAAAAGGATGATGACCTGAATCTTTTGCTGGATACGACGGCCGAAGGCGGTCAGTGTCTGGTATTTGTTTCGTCGCGCCGTTCCGCGGAAGCCTACGCAAAGCGGGCTGCGGTTGTGCTGAAGAAAAAGTCCGAGGCTCTTGACAGCTACGCAGAAAAAATTGCGCGAGCTGATCCAACACCTTCGGGAAAAGTTCTTGCAAATTCGGTGAAGAACGGAGCAGCGTTCCACCATGCAGGTCTTCCCCGTGCCGCCCGTGAAGCGGTCGAGGAGGGATTTCGCAAAGGCGAGATTCAGGTCATCGCATCAACGCCGACGCTTGCGGCAGGTCTGAACCTTCCGGCACGGCGGGTAATCATCCGCGATTATCAGCGATACGAGGCAGGTGTCGGAATGAATGCCATTCCGGTAATGGAGTACCGGCAGATGGCAGGCCGTGCGGGCAGACCGCGACTGGATCCTTACGGCGAGGCGGTATTAATCGCAAAGGACCGGGACGCAGTCGACCGGCTCTTTGAAGAGTTCATCGATGCGCCTGCGGAAAATATCACGTCGCAGTGCCAGAAGGAGAACGAGCTGCGTAATCATCTGCTGGCACTGGTGGCAACCGGGTTCGCGAAAAATCGTAGTGAACTTGACGGATTTATGGAAAAATCCTTCTATGCAAGTCAAAAGGCAGTTCATCGGCGGCTGGACAGAAATATCGGCAAGGCCCTTTCCTATCTGATAGAGGCAGGAATGATTACAGAAGAATCCGGCGGTGATCTGCTTGGAACCTCCTTTGGTATCCTTGCTTCCCGTCTGTATCTGGATCCCGAGACCGCGGCGATGATCCGCGATGTTCTCGCAAAGCAGGAGACGTTTTCCGTGTTTGGCATGCTGCATCTGCTGTGCATGACGCCGGATATGTTCCGGTTCTATCTGAAAGCGTCGGATGAGCGGCTGGTGGATGAGGTGTTCTGTGAACGCGGCGATGAGTTGTGGTGCGAGGAGCTTTCCGAGGAGTTTTTTGCTGCGGTAAAGACGGCACTGGTTGCCGAGGCGTGGTGCGAGGAGGTACCTGAAGAGGTGATCTGCGAGAACTTCGGCGTGGGTGCCGGGGACATCCACGCGGTGGTGGAAAATCTCCGGTGGCTAATGCATGCGTCAGGCAGAATTACCCATGAGTTTGCGCCGCGGTTTGATGCGGCAATGCGGGATCTGGAGATCAGGATCGAAAACGGTGTCAAAGAAGAACTGCTGCCGCTCATCAGCATGCGGGGAATCGGTCGTGTCCGTGCCAGACGCCTGTTTGACCGGGGCATCACGACGCCCGAGGCACTGCTCTCGGCAGATCCGGGGGATTTGGTGTCGATTCTTGGAAATGTTCTGGCAAAAAATGTTCTGGCGGCTGCCGCAAAAAAAACCGGACGATCCATGGAGGAGGTATCCTTTCCAGTAACGGAAGAGGCAGCAGTGACTCGGGTGAAAACGACCGGAGAGGAAGAAAAGCCGCAGAAAACCCTGTTTGATTTTGGAGACTAAGTATGACGGAGAGATCTTTAGAGATATATCAGGCGGTCGCTGATGTCAGTGATGTTGGCACGGTCCTTGCACAGGTGAATGCAGCGGGGAAAAACGCTGATGCCGTGATTGTATTGTTTGACGCAGAAAAAATTACCGGACAACAGCACATCCGCTCCGCGGTTCTGCATGCCAAGCGATCATTTGCTTCCAGAAAACCAATTGCCCGGACGCTTGCGATGGAGATTTTGTTGTATGCGTCCGGCCAACGGCAGTGTTCGCTTGCGCCGCAGTTCGGTTTACATACCGGCAGGAACTTTTTGTATGTCGCAGTTGTTGGGGGAGATGCGGATATGGCAAAGCGCCTGCTCGCAGAAGTTGCGGTACCGGCCAATCATCAGGTGACGGCATCGGTTTTGGTTCTGATGGAACTTTTCGGCATCACAGCCGAAGAGATAGAGGTTGTCGGGGAAGATCGTATCGAGGAGCTGGTACTTGAGCGGGTCGCAATGATGGATGCATACAAGTAACTTTACAGATATTTTTCCATCACATAATCATCCATCACAAACCCGCCGCCAATATCAGTGACAAGATCGCGGGCAGAGACAAAACCAAGTTTTTCATAGACGGCAAGGGAGGAAAAATTGTGTTTGTTCACCGTCAGATATATCTTTCCAAGATTTTCGCGCCGGCAAATTTCTTCAATGAACCGAAGGGCAGCTCTTGAAAATCCCTGACCCCGGAAACGTTTTTCAACGTACAATTTGCTGAGAAACATGGCATGGTTCTGTGATTCGGCATGAAGACTGATGTAGCCGACATCAGTACTGCCCAACTTCAGCAGATAGTACTGATAGCGGTCGCGTTCAATCTGGCGGCGGATCGCATCAGCTGACTGAAACGTCTGAATCATGTATGCGGTCTGTTCTTCACCAATAATGGGAAGATAATGTTCCATCCAGATGCGGGCCGCAAGTGCTGCGGTGGTACGAATCTCAGCGTCTTTGGTTACCGGCCAAAAGATAAGGTCTGTCATGTTACTGGGCAGCGTGGGTGATAATATGGCGGATTTCCGGAACAATGATCTCTTCTGTTGCAAGCTTCACGGCTTTGGGAGAACCCGGAATGCAGAAAATAGCGCAGCCATTTGTGATGCCGGCTGAAGCTCTGGAAAGAATTACGGCATTTTTCACCTGTTCATAACTCTTCATCCGGAACAGCTCGCCAAACCCGTCCATTGTTTTATGGAAAAGCGGTGCGACCGCCTCAATAGTACAGTCATCATGCGTAAGACCGGTTCCACCGTTCACCACGATACAGTTTGCAATTTTCAGCGCAGAAAGAACGGAAGTTCTGATAGCAGAAATATCATCCTTCACGATTACCAGAGAGACAACAGGAATACCTGCTGCGGTAAACGCATCACGAATGATCTGTCCGCTCAGATCTGTCTTTTCCGTTCTGGTGGTTGAAACCGTAATGACAGCAGTTTGTATCGAGATATCTGTGAGATGTTCTGAGGGCATGAAAATAGATAGGCATTCCATGATATTATGCGATTCGCCTGAGATCAAACCAGATAAAATACCTTTGGCTTACAACCAAAATGAAAAACCTGACACTGACTAACAATTTTTGAGGGAATTTTTTTCAATCTTTTTTCGAAAAGGCCCCCACCCCTTTATTTCGAGTGGAACTGATGGAGGGTATCTTTGAAAAAAGATACTCTC
>CAZABQ010000142.1:0-4234 GCA_964483485.1 uncultured Methanomicrobiales archaeon | reverse complement strand
TGAAACGAGAACAAAAATCACAAAAGAAAAAACAAAAAAATATTGAAACCGGTTTTACCCGATTTACATAATCTTGCCGAGCAGGCGGATAGAGTTGGTCATATCGGGTCCGAGCGGGGAACCGAAGATGATCTGCGTGACACCTGCTTTGGTCAGGTCATCGCACTTCTGGCGGATGACATCCGGCGTACCGCAGATAGTGAATGCTGCGATTTCTTTGTCGGTAACAAGACCGCCGACTGCACCAAAGTCAAAGCGAGACAGTGCGTCCTTAATCTTTGCAACGTTGGCAAGGTCAAGACCGTGGCGCTGGAGAAGTGCCTCAGGGGATCCTGCTGCAATGAATGCTGCAACGATCTTTGCTGCCTTCTCTGCCTTCTTCTGGTCTTTGTCGATAGACAGTGCAGTGTATGCTCCGACATCGAATCCTTTCTTACCGACTTTCTCGCATGCTGCCTTGATGATTGGGATTGCAACATCGAAGTCTTTCGGGTTGGATGCGTTAATCAGTGCACCGTCTCCCTTCAGTCCTGCGAGCTCAAGAACTTTCGGTCCCTGTGCACCGACGTAGACTGGAATACCCTTCTTTCCCGGAAGAGTGACACCGGTCAGCTTTGCACCATCGTAGTCGAAGAACTGCATACCGGACTTCTTCACTTCTGCACCGCTGCAGAGTGCACGAATCTGGTCAATTGCCTCACCGAGTCTTGCAACCGGCTTTACGGGATCAATTGCGAGCTTCGGAAGAGTGGACAGGTCGCCTGGACCAATACCAAGGACTGCACGACCATCGGAAATCTCGTTAAGAGTGCATGCAAAAGATGCCATTCCTGCCGGAGTGTCGGTGAAGGCGTTCATGATACCCGGACCCATCTTCAGGGTAGTGGTTGCCTGAGCAACTGCGGTCAGAACCGGGTAACAGTGGCGGTTGTTGTAGTGGTTAGTGATCCATGCAAAGTCAATGTCCTTGCTCTCTGCAAGTTTACAGTAGTTAACTACCTGCTTAACATTAACGTTTCCCGGAACAAACTCAATTCCATATGTCAAAGTTCTTTACACCTCAATTCTAAGTTAATTTCCTCTGCATAAATAGATTCTGTTTTGAAGATACCTATCCCGGCAAAATCTAAAGGATTTCCCTATGGAATCCTAAAATCGGCTGAATTCAGCGTTTTTTGTATGCGCTTTCAAATTTATCAGTCGGTTTTTGAAAATCACAGCATCTTATAAAAGAATATATGGTTATAAAAGGAATAATATAAGCAGAATGCATTCTTGGAATGCAGGAGGAACACAATTGAGAGCACTACTTATCGGACTCGGCGGAGCTGGCTGTCACATCGTTGACACCCTCAATCAACACGACGAGAGAAGCGGTGTGCAAAGTGTGCGTTCATTTGTGTTTGATGCTGACCAAAAGACCATTGCCGAGATGCAAAGTATTCCTCAGGAAGACCGGTTCGTTCTTACCCCATCTGATCCGGTCAAACAAAATAACACAAGAGGGACTGATTTTGAAGTGGGAAACCTCGCAAGCTGTTTTCAGCGTGACGGAGTACATGAAATTGATGCGGTTTTCGTCTGCGCCGGCCTTGGCGGAAGAATGGCCGAACTTGTACCGACCATAGTTACCCAGTTAAACGATACCTTCGAGGATCCGGTATTCTGTCTTCTCACCCTCCCGGGAAGAAACGAAGGAGTGAAAGTATCAGCACGCGCATCGGAGACACTTGCTGAGATACGAAAGGTATCACAGGCAACGATTCTCTTCGACAATGAAACATGGTTCAAACGTACCGAAGAAGAAGACAGCATCAAAAACGAGATTGAGACAAAGCGAAAAGCAACGATCTATGAGATGTATCCAATCCTCAACGAAATGCTTGCACGCCGCGTCGGCCTCCTGCTGAGAGCCGGAGAGTTCAATCACCGCGGGGTCGAAGCAGCCGAGGTTGTGCTTGATGCAGGAGAAGTGCTGAATACCCTCAAAGATATGGACCTCGTTGCAATCGGCTATGCAACCGAGAAACTTCCAACAACCTGGACAAATAATGTAATGAAACGCATTCGTGTCGAAAAATATCTTCTGGAAGAAAATCAGGCACGAACATCACGCATCGTTGAACTCGCAAAACAGGCAGTGTATCGGGAAGTGTCTGTTCCCTGCGATCTGACATCCTCGGAGAAAGCACTGGTACTGATTGCAGGACCGTCTGATGAGTTATCGATGAAAGGATTTCAGACGGTCCGCAAATGGATCGATCGCAGCATCAAAGGCCTGGAGATGCGGGCCGGAGATTATCCGGTAAAATCAACCCAGTATGTTGGAGTGATCATTGTTCTTGCAGGTCTGGAAAATGTACCGCGGGTGAAGGAGTTGGACGAAATTCGAGGGATATACGAAGAAGAACAGAGTAAAGAGTACGAGGACGAGGATAAAGAACAGACTATCCCGGTAATGCAGGTTGCCGGTGATGCCGTTCTCTTTGAAGAAGAGATGGTGATGCCAATCGGTCTTGGAGCGCCCTCGTCAACCCCGGCTCCCAGAGAGAGAGAAGAGGATATATTCGAACTGGACAGCATCCCCGAAAATAATGATGACATGTTTCTGGATGAAAGTCAGGAGGGGCAGAGTATATTCTGTGGATCAGATGATGTGTTCGAGGATGAGGAGACCGCGACCTATCAGATGCAAACCGCTGAAGAGGATGTCTTTGAAGACGGAGACGTGTTTGAGGATGATCTTATTGACAGTCGGCAGTACGGTTATCCTTGCGCGGGAGACGATGATGTGTTTGAGGATGTTGTCAGAAGAGTTGTCGCTCCGCCGCCGCCCCAGCAACAGTACATCTATCCTCCGCAGTATGCCCAGCAATATATTGAGCCGGCGTACCAACAACAGGCAACAATTTTTGATGAAACAGTAGTGCAGGAGAAACCGGCTGTTCCGAAGGCAAAGCCCAAAGAGATGCCGAAGATAACAATCTCCGGGCCGAAGAAACAGCCGCAGATGAGCGGCAGTACCATTATGATGCCGAAACGCCAGAAAAAGGAGGACAATGTCCTTGCCGGAATGGCGGACGTCGGAGGAAAAGACAAGCCGAAGGATTCGGATAAGTTCGGAACCGGTATGGCGAGTGTTGGCGGGGCGGGGAAACCGAAAGAGACCATGAGCGCCGGAGTTCTCGAAGGTTCAGTGAATGTCGGGTCCCAGCGGCCAAAAGAGACGGATGGACATGTTCGTTTGTCAGGCGGTCAGAGACCAAAAGAGACGGATGGACATATTCGGATGTCGGGTGGTCAGCGGCCAAAGGAGACCGACGGGCATGTACGGGTGTCAGGCAGTCAACGGCCAAAGGAGTCGGACGGACATATCCGCGTGTCGGGAAACCAGCGACCGAAAGAGGCAGACGGGCACGTCAAAGTCGCGGGGACACAGGCACCCAAAGAAATAGATGGAACAATTCGCGGTGGCGCGACACAGCGACCAAAGGAGATTGGTGAATCATCAAGGATTCGTGATGCCCAGAAACCCCGCGAGGTCAACAAAGGCATCCGGGTAACATCTATTCCTCTGCCGAAGAATGCCGCGGTCAAAGAGATTGCGAAAAAAAGTGATAAGGATAAGTGGGTGTAAGACCCGCATTCATATTTTCGATTTTACGATCCCGTAACTGTCCTGATAATTGCCGTTGTAAGCAGTTTCCACATCGCCAAGGATGGGATGGATGAGCATCTGTACGATGCGTGTTCCTTTGGTGACCGGGATGTCTTCAGGGCCCATGTTCACCATACAGAGTGTGAGATTTCCCCGAAATCCCGGGTCGATATATCCGGCACCGAGCAGTACCCCTTTTCTGCCGAAAGAAGAACGGCCGCGAAGAGTGGCTGCGAGATCTGCAGGGAGGCTGACAAACTCCATAGTTGCAACAAGAGACAGTTCGCCTTTTTTCAGTATGGTATCCTCTGCGGCACGCAGATCATAAGATGCGGGCTGAAGAGAGTCTTCGGCAAAGGGTGCGATACCGAGGGTTCCATCTGCAATTCGTGCACGAATGCGAGAGGAGGAAAGTAACATACGGGTGTGTTGGTTTCCTTTGCAATTGTAAGTTTTGATGCGGGTTCCACCGAACAAATACGATAGAGTAAAAAAGAGATAAAGAGAGATGAATATACAAAAGGATCTGTAGGGTAGTGGATATCCTTCCGGGCTTCGAACCCGGAGATCTGGGTT
>CAZABQ010000141.1:0-4275 GCA_964483485.1 uncultured Methanomicrobiales archaeon | reverse complement strand
CCGGTCCAGTTCACCGTCCCCGAACTGGACATCAGCCTCGATCTCTCAGACGAGGATAAGCACAACGCAAGCGTTACCGAAGAAAGATTGGCAGAAATTCTCCGGGTCCTCACTACCGAAAACTGACAACCCATGAAGCAGACTACCAAACGTATCTTCAGTATCATCCTGATACTTCTTGTCGTAGTGTCCGTGGGCATTACATTGTATTCACAGGAGAACATACCATGAAAAACACGACAGCCTTAGTACCAATCCTCCTCCTTCTCTGCGTAGTTCTTCTTGGACTCTTGGTAGTATCATCAATGGATGTGTGGGATACCCCTCCTGTTTTCACCATTCCCGGACACAGTATTGTCATATCCTCAGGAAACAGTACCGGTCTGGACCTTTCCACGGGATTTCGGACCGCTTCACAGAACTACGGTCCGATTCAGACACCTGAGGTATTTTCTACGAAAACTACGGACTCAGGAGCATTTACCCTGCTCTCTTTTGCTGAACTGCATCCGGAAAAATGGCAGGATCTTACTCTGCCGATCACATTGTACGGTCACTCCTATACCGCTGAAATGACTGCCGTCTCACCCGGTTTCATTGTGTTCGGAGATCCGAACGGAATCCGGACAATGTACAAAGGAACGATTACCGGCTTACCCGACTCCCGAATTGAACTGCTGATTACGGATACCAATATGATCTCAGGCGCGATTTATCTGGTAGATGACTGTATCTACATTTCTCCCGTACAAAATCGTGAGTATGGGCAGAACACCACAAACCCTCTGCATATCGCCTATTCAGACCGTGAACTCCCCAGACCGTCTTATACTCCTATGCCCATTGATCCACATTGATCTTTTGCCAGTTTGATCAGCTTCATCATTTTTCTGTTGCCCGGGAAAACATTCTGCCTCATCAATGTCTCACGATTTTTTTCTTCTGTTCGTTACTTGTCGGGCCCATGATCCATTTTTGTCTCGGTATTTTCCTCCAGAAACTTCTCGCAGATTTTTCCCGCCTCATCCGTAAGCGAGTAGCAGTACTCCTTCCCGCATTTTTCCGTTATACAAAGCCGCTCATCCGTGTACCTCATCAGATACCATCGAACGGTTGTTGGCGTTACATCGAGATGCTCCGCAAGTTCTTTTCTGGTTATCTTCGGATACCGGTACAGTGTCAGCAGAAATTTTCCGGATTTTTCCCGTGAAAGGAGATAGTGAATAGTCTGTTCCAGCAAATCACCCGGATTTTTGCAGGTGTAATAGAACAAACGTCCGTCACGGGAGAGCGGATGAATTTTATCCTGCCTCTCAAGAACATGCAGATGATAACAGACCGAGCCGCGTGAAGTTCCCATCGCATCAATGATCTGCTGCTGGGTTGCACCGGGATGGTTTTTGAGGTGAGTGATAATTTGTTCCTGGGGTGGGGAAGGCTTCCGGTTTTCCCGAGACGTGTAAATGAGTATGCAGATGAAACCAAGAAGAGCAAAGATAACTGGTGAGAACATAATAAGCGGCCATTCCAGAATTGTTCCCTCTGTTATCCCGCTTATTCGTGAAATGATCACCTGTCTCCAGACTTTCAAATAGCCCCACCCTTCAACAAGGACAATCTCTTTTCCGTCATCAATAGGGATGACCTCTTCATATATTGGACTGACATGCATTCCGGCGATCGTATGGTTCCCGACCATCTCCGCACAAACTGTCCCCGCCCCGCTCAGATAAATACAAAAAAGGCACAGGAAAAGTACACCGCCACGCATACTCAAACAATTGCGGATTATCTCTGATATAGCTATTGATCAAAATCTCACACCTTACCAAACTCACCATAGACAAAGTATCACACTTTGTCCACAATCATTATTATGACTCCTGCCAAATAGCATCATTATCCCACAGGTGATCGAAAATGTTCGGCAACCGTACAAAACGAATCCTCACCGCCATTCTCCTCTTCGGTTTTCTCTTTATTGCCACGCCGATCAGAAGCTACGAAGCCTTTGCAGGACAAAGCCCGGAGCTTTCCCTTCTCACCTACTGCTTCGGTCTCGTCATCGGTTTTTCCGCAATGCTTGCTGCAATTGCGCTTGACATTCGCGAACCAAAGACCACCGAACCCGTAATCCTGAAAAAATCCGGAATCGCCATACTTGCATCACTGCTCATCATCCTTGTAGGTGTTGCTGTTGGAGTCGCGTACTTCCTCAGCAGTTACCTGCCGGAAAAAATCGGCTTTGCCTCCCTGTCCTACATGGGCGGTCTTGTGATAGGTTTTGCGGCGATCGTAATCGTGTACTACTCTCCAAACTATCTGCCGCATGAGGAACAGCAGACCTGAATACCATTTTGAGAGGACACCATATGACAGCCTTCGCCGCCCTCATATATCTCCCCTTCATGATGGTTTCCCTTATCCTCTTCGGTCATGCATCACGTCTGATACGGGAAGACAGCACCGACCAAAAAAAGATCCGGCTGCTCTTTCTTTTTGGAACACTCATATTCATCATGTACTTCCTCCTGTTCTGGATCAGCCTCTAAAGAAAAAATACTGGTAATGATCACGTTTTGCTCACAGCCGTAACACCCCTCATCTAAGGAACTATCAGACATGATGTACACACAAGAAACCTGCTTCGGCTTCACCCAGGCCCGCGACAGTGGTCAGCTCTACTTTCCCGAAAACAGGGATCACGAAACCTACCTTTGCATCCTCGACTACCTAAAACATCACTGCGACCGGATCGTCATCTCCGACATGCGATACCCCGCATACATCACCTCCCTGCCAGACCTCAAAAATCGGCTTTCACCCTGGTTCATCGAACGCAGGAAAACAGATCACGGCGCTCGCTCCTCCGATAAAGACGGTATCGAACAGATAGCCTACTTCGACGACCACCACTACCGCTGCTGCGGCGAATCCGTTAACCTCCTCCGTAGTTACGAAAACTTCACCACCATTGACTCCACCCTTGACATACGATTCTACGCAGGAGACAGATGCGTCCTCACCACCATTGGCCACGAATACCTCTACTACCTTGATCCGGAGTTCTTCCTCGCCCTACCTGAACTCCAGCTCACCGAAGAAAAACTCGGTGAAGCAGTCTGTACCAACCGTGACACCGCCAGCGCCGCCGCCCTTCCTTACCTCATGCCGCCGCTCTCCCATGACGAGTACCGCATACTGCTTGCCGACCTTGGCAGGTACAGCGACACCCTCTCACTCATCCTCCCGGAACACCCCTCCCCCGCAGCACAAACACTCATGCAGGAACTCACTCCCTTCCTTCTCCGACACACCACCATCCGCAACTGGCCCGGTCGTTGGCACATCGACGTCCCCGCGGACGAATACCTCTACTCAGTCAATAAAGAAACAATCGCCGTCCTTCAAAAACTGAAAAATTTTTTCGACATAGACACAGACCTCAGCTTCAACCGCAGCGGATTCTCCATCCTCTATGTCCTTCGGCAGGAAGAGCAGTGCGTACTGGATGCTGAATTTTTCGAGTCAGCCGGTCCCAGTCCTTCACTCAGCCATCCCGAACGACGCGCCTACCGCAGGTACATCAACGACTACGATCAGGCACTCAGTGAAGGACACCTCTACTCCCTAATCGATCAAAGCCGCAGCACCTACCACTCCTTTCTTGACAAACTCCTTGACCGCTGCGACAAATTTACCCTCGTCACCCGCGGAAGTGTCTCCACAACACCGCTTGCCGGAAGCCTTGAAGCCTATCAGCTGCGGGCAGACCCTCCGACCGGCTACCCTGCCGTAGAAAATTTTTTTGAACTTCGCTTTATGGAGTATCGCTGCTGTCCGGAATCCGTTGCCATCCTCAAAGACCGCAGCAGCTTCTTTGACCTGGGAGAAAACACCTCGATCGTTTTTCGACGCCACAGCAAATGTGTTTTGTACACAATCGCTGAAGAACAGCTCTGTGTCATCGATCTCTGGACACTTGGTATACCACAGCCCGGCATCAAAATGTGGCCGGAGATCTGCATCAACAAAGGCCGCATCAGCGAAACAACCGCTTACCTGATCATGGGATGTGCGGGCTGCGCGTCCCGTGCCGAATGGGAACAGTGTCTCCTGACCGCAGGCCACAGCTGGGAACCCTACATCCCTCCAGAACAGCAGAACTGATAACACTTTGATCGAAAATTATACATAATCCTGAACAAAACAACTGCCTATGCCTCCCGTTGATACCATATTCGCAAAATTCGGCATCATCCTTGCAGCACTTCT
>CAZABQ010000140.1:0-4408 GCA_964483485.1 uncultured Methanomicrobiales archaeon | reverse complement strand
CTGATTTCACGGATGGATGCAACCAAACTTGCCCGGCAGTTCCCGGAGTTTGTTTTCATCTTTGCAATGATGGTGGCATTCTTCTATGCAATGGCAGCGGAGTTCGTCGGCGTATCCGCAATTGTCGGTGCGTTCCTTGCGGGAGTCTGTGTGAACCGCGTGAGCCTCAAACACAGTCTGGATATCAAACTGGGCGCTGAGTATCTTTACATCATCTTCGCGGCAATATTCTTTGTATCGCTGGGAATTATTGCTGATCTGCGGTTCCTTACCCCGGAGATGCTGTGGTTCATCCTGGCACTGATTATTGTTGCAATCATTACGAAGGTGGTCGGTTGCGGACTGCCGGCACGGCTGCTGGGTATGAATACCCGGGATTCACTGATCGTCGGATTTGGGATGGCACCGCGCGGTGAGGTGGCAATGATTGTGGGACTGATTGCCCTGACTCACTTTCAGGATATGGCAGCGGCGGCAACCGATGCTGTGGAACAGGCACATCTGCTGCAGCTGGGCAATGAAGTGTTTATTGCGATTGTCCTGATGTCACTGATTACTACGGTCATCGTTCCAATGGTCTATCGCGGCTGGTTCTTCAAAAACGAAAAGAAACAGGACGCGATACAGACTCCGCAAAATTAACTTTTTTTAAAGCGGGAAGTAAAACCGATAACTCGCGAACGTTTGCTGAAAATCGTTCATCAGATCGGAAAAAAGAGGAAGAAACGGCCGTGGGAGAAATCAGAGGTCCAGTTTCTCCAGAAGCGGCAGGCGGAGCTTCCGGTACAGATCTTCGGGAATAATCTGTTTTTCATGCAGCAGACGCAGGGCACGCAGGCATTCACGAATCGACTCCTGATCCAGAACAACTGTTTCCAAAACAACCTCTGCGGATGTCTCCTCGAAAAACGGTGCTTCCTCGTCCACACGTTCCGGTTCCGGGTCTGCACCGTCCTCAGACTTTGGAAGAATCGGTGCAACGTAACTCTCCGACATGGGCACACTCTCCGAACGGATTGTCTTTGTCAGATAATCTACCGGTTTTTTGAGGGTCCACTCTTCCCCGGAAAATACCGACTTTTTCCGGTCAAGCGACACCGCAGCTGTCCCCAGATCATTCATGGCAGACTGCAGTGTAAGCAGAATTTTCTCAGCTTCCTCATTTGCAAGCCAGCCGATCTTCGTTACCATACCATCGGTATCCGCAATCCGGAACTCTGCCCATTTTTTTCCCGCATGAAAGATTACCGAGTCAATCCGGGCAAATGCAAACGTCGTCGCATCATACAGACCGGTTGCGTTCTCCTCAAAATACATCAGCCGCTGGTTACTCACGACAAGCATCTTGCGCCGCGTGCCTGAAACCTCACGCTGTTCGAGCACATTCTCCATGACACACTGCGGACCCTCACCAGTATAAAAAATATTCAGAATATCCTCTGGCATAGCATCGCCGGAAACTTCCTCAGCCATAACTGTTCTTAGTTTGTCGTGCCAGTTTTTATGTTTTCTTATCCCACAGGACCGAAGTGTCTCTTCATGGATCGTCTTATCGCACGCTGCCTGAGAGGATCGTATCATCCCGCGGTCTTGTTCCGGGAAAATGGGAAAATACTCTGAAGTCAGACTGTATCTTTCAGGCGCATGTCTGGAAACAACGCACGCCCGGACCACCTCAGACCCCGCATTGAATTAGAATGATTAATAATGATCAATCCCCATACTTTCAACAAGTGATAGTATGTACCCGCCGGAACTCGTAGCCATCCTGGTACTGCTGCTCGTCCCCCTGTTCGCCGCAATACTCCTTGCGGTCCTGAACAGGGATACAATACGCAGTGGAATCGTCGGTGCCGCATCAGCAGTAATTATCGGTACGTCCCTGTATCTCGCATGGGCCGCATGGACCAGTCCGATAGTACTTGCCCTGGAAAACGCCAAAGCGATCAGTGTAGGTCTCTTTGGAATAGAACTGATAATTGCCCTTGCAATCATCGGACTCTCCCTCAAATACCGGCGGATACTGCCTTTAATTCTCGGAATCATCCAGCTGATACTGGTGTGCATCGTAGAACTCTTCTATGCAGAAGCGGTCAGCGTTGCCGCAACCTTCGTGGTGAACGATCTCAGCTCCGTTATGGTTCTCATCATCGGCATCATCGGCACACTTATCTGTGTCTATGCCCTCGGCTACATGAAGGACTATCATCACCATCATACCGAAATTGCGAACCGCAAACCCTACTTCTTTGCTATGCTGTTTGTGTTTCTTTCGGCAATGTTTGGAATCGTTCTCTCAAACAGCCTCATGTGGATCCTCTGTTTCTGGGAAGTGACCACGCTGTGTTCGTTCCTGCTAATCGGGTACTCCAGAACCCCCGAAGCGGTTACCAACTCGTTCCGCGCTGTCTGGATGAACCTCATCGGCGGTATCGCTTTTACTCTTGCGATCATCTGTCTCTTACGGATTGAGCCAAGCGGGACCAATCTCTTAAGCATCACGAATATTATCACCTATCCCGATATGGCAGCACTTACCATCCCTGCGGCGCTGATCGCCCTTGCCGGCCTTACGAAAGCTGCCCAGATGCCGTTTTCGACATGGCTGACCGGTGCAATGGTGGCCCCGACTCCGGTTTCCGCACTGCTGCATTCCAGTACGATGGTGAAGGCAGGCGTCTATCTTCTCGTTGTCTTTGCCCCGGTCTTTTCCCAGACATATGTCGGTATTGCTCTCGCCCTGATTGGTGTTTTTACATTCTTTATCACCTCAGCTCTCGCTATTTCGCAGACCAACGCAAAGAAGGTTCTCGCCTACTCAACGATTGCCAATCTCGGGTTAATTACCGCATGTGCCGGAATCGGAACTCCGGAGGCAGTCATGGCCGCAATTCTCCTGATTATCTTCCATGCGGTTGCCAAAGCGCTCCTCTTCATGTGTGTCGGGGCGGTTGAACACAGAATCAACAGCCGCGATATTGAAGATATGGACGGACTCCTCGTCCGGTTGCCGCTTCTTGCGACCATGATGGTTATCGGCATCTGCGGGATGTATCTTGCACCGTTTGGTATGCTGATCTCCAAGTGGGCGGCCGTGGTCGCATTCCTCGATGCACCGTTCGGCTGGGCCTTTGTTATCTTCCTCGCGTTCGGCAGTGCTTTTACGATATTCTTCTGGACGAAGTGGCTCGGGAAACTGTTTATGCGCATGAATCACCCGCAGGCCCCGGACACCGCACTGCACCCTTCGGAAAAAATTGCGGTGACGACGGTTGGTGTTCTTACCGTTGTCTGCTGTGTCGGGTTCATCGCGGTTATCGGCCTCTTCATTGACCCCTACCTTGCAGCGATCTATCCGGGCTACTCAGCCGCCGCGGCAAATCTGCTGATGATTGACAATACTCTCATGATAGCGATTATGTTTCTCATTCTCGCCGTCCTTGTTGGAGCAGCACACTTCGGTTCAAAGGCCGGACGGGAGCTTGCCCCGTACCTCTGCGGCCGGGGAGTCGACGAACACGGCAGGTTCCGCGGGTCTCTGGGTGTCTATAAAGAGGCAAAATCCTCCAACTATTATCTGGATGAGTACTGCGGGGAGGGGGTCCTCCTCAAACCGGCATGGGTGATCACAATTCTGCTTATTATCGTCATGTTTGTCCTGGCATTTCTGGGGGTGATGATATGAACTTCCTTCTGGCAATCGTTGGTGCGGGGCTCTTTCTGATTTTCGCACCGCTTCTCGGCGGAGTTATCGCCGGGGTTGACCGTGTTCTGACTGCACGCATGCAGAGCAGGCGCGGCCCGCCGGTCCTTCAGCCGTTTTATGATATCAGTAAACTCTGGCATAAAGAGAAAGCATTCGCCAGTCCCGTGGAGATGATCTTTACCACCGGCTACCTCATTCTGATAGCCCTTTCCGGTGCACTCCTGTTCGCCGGCGGAGATCTGCTGCTGGTAGTCTTTGCGCTTGCGCTTGCGCATACGTTCCTCATCCTCGCAGCCTACGCGGCGAACGCCCCGTACTCGGGTGTCGGGGCTGAACGGGAGCTAATCGGCGTTATGGTTGCGGAGCCTATCTTAATTCTGCTGGCCGCAGGATTTTTCCTGGTGACCGGCAGTTTCTTTGTATCCGATATTCTCGCTGCGGGAACGCCAGCAGTCCTCTATCTGCCGGGTGTTTTCCTTGCGCTGTTTGCGGTCCTCACCCTGAAGCTGCGGAAGTCACCGTTCGATATTGCGACTTCCCACCACGCTCATCAGGAGCTGGTGAAAGGGGTGACCTCGTCGCTTTCCGGGAGAACTCTCGCAAAGGTTGAGGTTGCCCACTGGTATGAGACTGTCCTGATTCTTGCGCTGCTGTTCCTGTTCTTTGCAGGAAACCCGATCCTTGGTATTGTTGTGGTTATTA
>CAZABQ010000139.1:0-4473 GCA_964483485.1 uncultured Methanomicrobiales archaeon | reverse complement strand
CCAACAATCGAGGTCACAAGACCGATTCGCCCCCCTTTTTTTAAATATTCCAAATCCTAAGAGATTTTTTGCAGATAACCTTGAGATTTACCATTTGCGGCATAGTTTCGCATAAAAAGCAGATCAGATTCAGAATATTGCCCCATCAGACATTGGTCGTAATGTATAGAACAATATTGGAAAAGATTATATATTTTCAAGACAATTGTTCTATATGCAAAGAACAGATTTGCCCCAATCGTGTATCACGATCCTCCACCTTCTGGAGAGGACTGGTTCTCAGACACACAAGGATATCGTTGCGGGCACCGGACTTGCTCCGCGTACCGTTCGATATGCTTTAAAGCGCCTGAAGGAACATGGACTCATCATTGAGAAGTTTAACTTCCGTGATGCCAGACAGGCAATTTATCAGCCAAAGCTCGTCACCGGCACAACACCGGCATCCGCATAAGTTGTCTGTGCAGAGATCACAGAACACCAGCCAATCTTTTTTTACTTTCGTCTAAGTAGCCAAATGACAAACAGCAGCACGAAAATTATGACGACTGCGATGTAACGCAGATCAACGCCTGCGTGACCGGCGATCTGAAATCTGCCGGAATCCCCATACCAGTCAAATTCAAAAACATCCGAAAAATACTCTGCTGCATCAGCATTTTCGATGATAACTCCCGATTCGCGATTGTTATTCGGAGAATTATAATTCCAGTTCACAGAACTGACAAGTACGTATTTCATATCGACTATCAGCCCCTTGTTGTGCAGTTTTGTAAGAGAGGTGCCGGGAGGCAGAAGGCGTGCCTCGACAGGAATTTTATCCATTTCAGAAAGCCGGTTGATATGTGCGACCATCTCATCATTGTCATACCCGTCGTCCGTGTTGTAGTACATCCCGTCAAGCATCACCCGTACAGGAATGCCGCGACCCCCCGCATCAAGCACTGAATCGAGCCAAATATTGCGCGCGCTGTTCGGATACAGAGAGATATAGGCCTGCTGGAGATCGATTTTCTCCCGCGCACCCTCAATAAGAGCAGGAATCAGACTGCTGGTATCAGGGGAAATGACCGGCGTTACCAGAACATTGGAGATGGTACGCGCAGGAAAATGAACCGTAATTTTTTCATCCGACCATGAGGCAGGCAGAGGATCAGCGGTCAGGACATAGGGGTAGATGTCATATCCCGCGAGGTCAGCAGAAAAAACATCATGGAAATACTCAGCCACACCAGTGCTGAACACCGCAGCACCCCATCCCCGGTTACCCCGGGTTCCGGGAAGAGGAATACCAGTAGGCTTGAAATTTTCAGAAAGAACTACTGTCACCCAATCATCAGAGACAAGATACTTGGTGTGCAGATACCGGTATCTGGCAGGTTTTGCATCAGTACTCTCAATGGTGTACACCGACACACCGGCATTCGTCAGATAATTCAGAACCCCTTTTTCCTCAGAACTCAATCCCCCCACAGGCCCACCTTCAACAAGCAGCGTCACGTTCACCCCGCGCCGAGCAGCATCAGCAACGGCTTCTGCAATTTCCGGATGCGTAAACTCATACATGGATATCAGCATCTCAGACCTTGTTTCAGATATGACCGAGTTCACAACCCCGTAAGAAGAATCAGGAGACACAAACAACGTCACATACTCTGCGGTAAATGTTTCGGGAGAAAAACTACTCTGACCAATGCGTACAACCCGTTCGTCCCAGACACCGTTTGAGAAAACATGAATCATGCCGTTCTTGGAGGAAAAATCACCGGGCCAGGAGAACGTCTGGACCAGTTTATCATGGAAAAGCAGCGTGATATCATCCCCGGCATTTGCCATCTGGAACCGACCGGTAGAGATCATGTCAGGCACAGAATCAAGCGTGTGAGACACTTCGTAGTCAGGATAGGTTGTATAGGTATCATAGTATGCAGCACCTTCACGCGCCACAATCACAGAACCGGTTGCTGATGTTTTGGCAGGAAAACGAACAGAGCCCTCGCTGTCGGTTATCACCCACCCGTCGAGACTGCCGGTCCCTGACAAAAGGAAGTATTCATCGCCGTCGCCTTTCGCATAACCATCAGGGCAGATCTCGGTGATGAGAAATCCCGCAGACACGGAAGGTATGAGAAAACACAAAAAAACACACGCAGTCAGCCATGATCTCATACTGGTTTTTGTGTCATGAAACAGATTAATAGTATTGCAGATGCATATGACCGAAGGAGTTGTGATAAAAATTGGCGGCAGTCTCATGGATGTCGCAGAAGACATTCTGCACATACTCAAACAGATTGAGACACCTGCGCTGATAATTCCGGGAGGAGGCGTATTTGCCAATGATGTCAGAGCGCTCGCCATTGACGGAGACGCCGCACACTGGATGGCTATTGCCGCAATGGACCAGTATGGATGGTATCTCTCACGCTTTGGTCTGCACACAACAGACGCCTGTGCTCTTCCGTCCCGGGGGGCGAAACTGTTTCTTCCGTATACGTATCTCAGGGAATGCGACCCCCTGCCGCACTCCTGGGACGTAACCTCCGACTCGATCTCCGCATGGATCGCCGGACAGCTCGGCTGTCCGCTAATTCTTCTGAAGTCAGTGGACGGAGTGGTTTTCGAGGGAAACCTTCTGCCGGAACTGTCTGAAGAAAGGGAGACGGATGTCATTGATCCCTGCTGCACGGCAATTCTGAAAAAATATCATACTCAGGCCGTAATACTCAACGGACGCGTGCCGGAACGCCTTTTCCGATATCTGGCAGGAGAAAATGTGCCGGGGACCCGCCTCGGATAACCAAGCGGTGAAGGCCACACGTTTATAATTGAGGGGAACTAATAATTTAGAGAGTTTGATCGAATGGCAGCTACCAAATGTACGTCATGTAATGCCCCGCTCGCAGAGCGCGGTGCAACCGAGTTCAAGTGCCCGGATTGTGGAGAAGTAATGTACCGCTGCGCATACTGCCGCAAGCAGAGCGTAAAATACACCTGTCCGAAATGCGGATTCCAGGGACCATAAGGGAATAATATGGGCGAAGTTGCAGTAATCATCAAAGTCATGCCGGAATCCCCGGACGTTGACATGGAAAAACTTCAGGCCGACATTAAGGCAAAGATCCCCGGCATTCAGGATATGAGAGTGGAACCAATCGGATTTGGTCTTTCCGCAATCAAGATCATGGTGATCACTGAGGATGAGGAAGGCTCCGGCGATAAGATCGAAGGTATGTTTGCAGGTATTGCAGGCATCGATCGTGCAGAGATTGAATCTCTGAACCGGTTACTCTAAATACTTTTTTTCTTTTCATTCGTCTGCCAAAAGACGCAGATGGTAAAATTCAGAAAATGCGAAATGGTTTATGCGAATTTAGGATTTCGCGTCAAGAGTAGCATACACACGCTCGGTAAGTTCCTTGATTACTTTTACTGACTCGCTGAACAGAGTAGTTTCTGTTGGAGACAGGCGCACACCGATAGGGAACACTCCTCCCCGGGTGATTCGCGCAGGAACGCTGATGCAAACGCCGTCGTGACCAAAAATCTCGCGCCGAATCTGGGTCGAGACGGTTAACATGCGATTCTCATCCTCAACAATTGTTCGGACAAGCGTGGCAACCGCATCACCGGGACCAAAAACGGTCGCACCTTTTGCTTTGATAATGTATGAGCCGCTGTTTTTTACCCGATCAATCATCTCATCACGGGGCAGATTGGCAATACCAATCATGTTGTCGATCTGAATACCGCCAACGGTGGTTGCCGACCACATAGGGACCATAGTATCACCGTGTTCACCAATAATACGGGTGTGAACTTCACTCACATGTACATTAAAAAACTCGGCAAGACAGGCTTTCAAACGCATTGAGTCCAGATGCGTGCCAAGACCAAACACCCGGTGCGGCATCATCCCGGAATATTTCAGGGCAACGGATGTCATAATATCCACCGGATTGGTGACAACAAGAAGTATGGCATCAGGCGCCATGCGGCCAACCTGTTCGGCATAGTGGCGCACAATTGCGGCATTTTCCAGTGCAAGATCCAGTCGTGTCTGATCAGGCCTCCGAGGAATGCCCGACGTTAAAACAACAATATCAGAACCCCGCAGTTCTTTGGGATGCGTGCCAAAGGTAACTCTCGTGTTGGTTCCTCTTGCGGCAAATGAATCCATCATGTCATGCGCAAGACCGTCGAGATACTGCTCATTTCCAGGCCTGCCGTACAGGCACATCTCCTGAACATGCGGAAACTGGGACACAGCATGAGCTGCATATGAGCCAACCTGACCGGTTGCACCAATGATAGTCACTTTTGCCATGAAAAACACCTCGTAAAAGGAAAGAGATGGGACACGTTTTCGGTTGAAAGCGCACATCCAACCTCTCTGACATATTCCTTCTCCGCCCCGCAACCCCGTGGGCGCCATGCGTTCACGGTAGGTCTGCTCCCTTCCGGGCCTGAACC
>CAZABQ010000138.1:0-4572 GCA_964483485.1 uncultured Methanomicrobiales archaeon | reverse complement strand
AAAAAGATTTTATGGAAATCTCTGCAAAACCCTGAAGACGTTTTCCGCCCGCTATTTTTCCAAGACCTTAACTTATTCAAACAGCAACGATACTCCTGTAATGACCAGCGCCTGTATTATTGTGGACATCCAGAATGACTACTTCCCGGACGGTAAGTTCCCGCTCAGTCATCCGGAAGAAGCGGCAGAACGTGCACGAGCCGTCTGCGACTATTGCCGTGCCCGACACATTCCAATCATCTTTATTCGCCACATCAACGACGACCCTGCTGCTGCATTTTTCGGTGCAGGAACAAAAGGATCGGAAATCCATCATCTCCTCTCGCCAAAACCCGGCGAAAAAATCATTGTCAAACACGCACCCAACAGCTTCCATGCAACTGATCTTGCTGACGAACTCGCCAAATACGGTACCACACGCCTCATTATCTGCGGCATGATGTCGCACATGTGCATTGACACAACCGTTCGTGCAGCAAAAGATCTCGGCTACTCGGTAACCCTCATCCACGACGCATGCACCACCCGCGATCTTGTCTGGAACGACAGCATAATCCCTGCAAAAACCGTTCATGCCGCATTCATGGCGTCCCTGCAAAAATTCGCCGCCGTCATCAGTACCGAAGAATTTCTTGCGTAGAACTTCCGTGCAGTTCCCTCGAAAATACCGTCCACAAAAAAAGTTAGGGGTAGATCGGTTTCTTTCGCAGACGCCAGTACCGGTATCCGGCAATCCCGAAAATAACCAACCATATTCCGACAAAAATCGGGAAATAGGTCTCGTAACTTACCGGATACATCCGCATCTGGATCTCTTTTTTCTCGGTCCAGACAAACCCCGAACTGTACGCTGTTCCATACTCCGCCTCATCCGGCACAAACGCCTCACCGCCATTACTGACAGGACCAAGAATCAAATTATTCGTCCGAAACCCTGACGGAAGCAGGATGGTGGTATTGAAGGGAACCAGATACTGCGCATAGATGAGATTTCCCTCAACCGGCGCATCATAGACAAGCGTATAATTTCCCTGAGGAAACTCAAGCTCCATCGAATTTTTCTTGGTAACATTCACCACGGTGCCGTTCTCCGCAGTCAGCGTAACATTGTTCGCCTTCAGCTCCGCGCCTTCACCGATAAAACCGGGCGTCATCAGAAGATAGCCGCTCTGATTTATCAGAGCGACCTCTGCGGAAAACGTACTGCCGTCTTCGGACACCGCATACACTGCAGAGTTTGCAGATACCGGCAGTACCAGCAGCGCGACTATCAGCAGTACTGCAATTACAGTACGGAGAGCAGTGCTTCGATGGTCGGGTCGATCTCGATTGGCGGAGCGCATTGCTTAATCACCGTTTCCGGATCCTTCAACAGGTGGCCGGTAACCACACAGACAATCTTCTCACGGGGGTCAAGCATACCCTGCTCGGCGAGTTTTCGGATACCGGCAACTGATGCCGCGGATGCCGGCTCAACACCGATACCCTCGTAACGCGCAAGATCGCGCTGCATGGCAAGAATCTCTGCATCGGTCACGGACTCTGCAGTTCCCTTCGTCTCGCGAATCGCGCGAAGCGCCTTCTCTGCGTTTACCGGAGCGCCAATGCGGATCGCGGACGCAACCGTCTCGGGACTTGCTTCCACTACAACCTCCGGCAGATTGCCTTTGATTGCGTTGACAACCGGCATTGCACCCTCCGCCTGAATCGCCGTCATCATTGGCAGCGTGTCGATAAAACCGACATCGCGCCACTCGCACAGACCCTTGTAGACTGCGGAGATATTTCCTGCGTTCCCTACCGGCAGAACAATTCTGTCCGGCACGCAGCCGAGCTGATCAACAGCTTCAAAACCAATGGTCTTCTGACCTTCAAGCCGGTACGGGTTGATGGAGTTTAAGAGATAAATGCCGTGACTGACACAAAGCTCATGCACCATCTCAAGTGCACGGTCAAAGTTGCCGCGAATCGAGATGACCTTTGCACCGTGCATCAGTGCCTGAGCAACCTTTCCAAGAGCCACGTGACCTGCGGGCAGCAGAACAACCGACGGCATTCCTGCCTTTGCCGCGTACACTGCCATAGATGCTGAGGTGTTGCCGGTTGACGCACAGGCCACAATGTTCTTGCCGAGCTGCTTTGCCATTGAGACACCGAGAGTCATGCCGCGGTCCTTAAAAGAGCCCGACGGATTCATACCCTCATGCTTTGCGTAGAGGTTCGGCAGTCCGAGTTCTTCACCAATCTTTTTCAGGTGATACAGAGGAGTTCCTCCTTCCTGAAGCGTAACCGGTTCAATTCTGACCGGCAGGAACTCTTTGTATCTCCAGACCGAGATCGGGCGCTGGTTCAGTTCTTTGCGGGTGACGGTGATCTTATCGAGATCATATTTGACGGCCAGCAGATGGCCGCACTTCTCACAATTGTACACAATTGCGTCCGGAGGATACTCCGCACCACAGTGGACACAGACGAGACGATACATGCTGTAAATATTTGGTGCTGAAAGGTTAGAATGTTATTCCCACACCACTTTCTTTGCCGGCACTCCGGATATTTTCAAAAAGACTACCCAGAGAGATGCGGGAACCAGAATTGCCGCCCAGTTCGCATACGATGCATCGATTCTGCCGGAAAAAAATCCGATGAACAACACGACTGCAACGACCAGCAGAATAACCGCGTACATTTTCGGCCTGATATCATGGCCGTCGCTGGTGACGGTTCCCCGAATGCGACGGAACCGGAACGGATAGAGATAGTGAATGCCGGAGTTGTCGCAGGTGTCTTCGAGCAGGTGTAAGAAACAGCCGAGCAGAAACGCCGCGCCGAATATCCAGATGAGGATGTTGTCCCGCAGAAAGTCCAGATACGGGATATACGACAGCGCATAACAAAAGAGCCAGATCCATATGGTCAGAAGACCGGAGATGCAGATGATACCAATCGGTGAGTGCGGGAGTTCACGGTGTCCCTGTTTTGGGAGAATTTTGATGCCGAAGATGCCCACAAAGATCGTTGAAAGAGGTTTGTAGCAGAAGATATAGAGAAAGTAGCCGACAATCGGAATGGCGAAGAATCGTTTTCCTTTCGCGCCCGGAATGGTGGAGTGAAATATCGCAGAGCCGCGTCCTTTGTCAATGTCTGGAGCGATAGCTCCAAAGAAGATCCCGAAGAGAATGACAACTGCCCATGACCAGTGGATTACACTCGCAAGCGGTGCGAGGATGACGAGACCGGTCAGAAGACTGAGCATGAGGTGGGTTGAGCCTTTCACGAAATACGTATTGGCGTGGCTTGGAAAAATAATCAATGGTTATCTGGTTGCAGGAGAAATACTTCTGTAACTATGCCTCCGAAAAAATCAGGGCGGACTTCAAAGGCGCGCCGGAAAAAATCAATGAAGATGTCAAAGCAGATTGTGACCGCACTGGTAGTTGTTGTTGCTGCCGCATGTGTTGTGATCTTTGGCGGCGGCATGACCGGACCTGCTGCGGTGCCTCTTGCGCCCCTGATCATGGATGAACATGCATTTTCGATGCATGCGATTGATGTGGGTCAGGCTGATGCAATTCTTCTGTCGAAAGACGGGAAGTTTGCGCTGGTGGATGCCGGGGAGACGATGTCCCCATCTGAACGCGAGACCCGCGACAAACTGTTCACGTACCTTGATTCACTGAATGTGACGCGGCTGGAATTCCTGCTGCTGACGCATCAGGATTATGATCACATCGGCAGTGCGCTTGATGTGCTGAAAAAATACGAAGTCGGCATGGTCTACGATAACGGCATCGTCCATACTTCGGCTACGTACGAAAAACTGATGACCTATATTCTGGAGAAAAATGTACCCTACCATGTGGTTACGGCAAGAGATTTGATTGCTTCGCCGTGGCAGGATGTGACGCTTGAGGTTCTTTCGCCGCAGAGGGATTTGATCACGGCAGGCACGAACCCTGACATCAATGAGAACTCGGTCGTGATCAAAGCGGTCTATCAAAACGTGTCCTATCTTTTAACCGGCGATGCGGGGAAGAAGGCTGAGGAGGCGATGCTTGCGGCAGGTGAGGATCTGAACGCAGATATTCTGAAGGCAGGCCATCACGGAAGTTCGACGTCATCAACACAGAAGTTTCTCAATGCTGTGAGTCCTGCGGTGATTGTTATCAGTGTAGGCGAGGGTAATGAGTATGGTCATCCGCACAAAGAGCCGCTCGCGCGGTTTGTGAAGCTGACGCAGCATATTTACCGGACTGATATGGACGGGGATGTGGTGGTGACTACGGACGGGAATGAGTATTCTGTGGTGACACGCAAAGCCCATGTGTATGAAAAGGTGATTGTGCCAAATCAGGCGACAGCATGACGGAGAGACTGCTGGTAACGGTAGATGCGATAGAGGGGGAGAAAGCGTCGCTTCTTCTCCGGCTGCCGGAGGAGGAACGACCGTTTGCGGTCGTTCCTCTTTCGATGCTGCCAAAGGGAACAGCGGTTGGTGATATTCTGTCGATTTCGTTTAAGAGAGAGACAGAGCTGACGGAGTCGGAGCGGCAGCGTGTGCAGGAGCTGCAC
>CAZABQ010000137.1:2532-4590 GCA_964483485.1 uncultured Methanomicrobiales archaeon | reverse complement strand
GTCACCAACCTGAAAGAATGGCAGCAGGACTTCGCAATTGTTGTATCACCGAAAGGAGTTCTCGAGGGACCTACCGGTGCACGTGAAGACCTTGCAGCAGCAGGTATCCCCACAATCGTCATTACTGATGATGTAACCACCAAGAAAGAGCAGTTTGCAGCACTGAAGGAATCCAAGTTCGGATACATTATTGTGAAGGCAGACTCCATGATTGTTGCACGCCGTGAATTACTCGACCAGATTGAGATGGCAGACTACAACGGTAACCTTGTAAAAGTCCTCGCAATCACCGGTGCATTCCGCAAGCTCCAGATCGAGCTTGACAAAGTCATTGACCAGGTAAAGGCAGGAAAGAAGGGCGACGAGATTGTTCTCCCGAAGATTGTCCTGAACTCTGACAACTCCACCAAGGGCGAATTCAACAACCCCTACGCACTTGCAAAGGCACGGGCAGCATACGAAGTTGCACAGGCTGTTGCAGGTGTCAACGTGAAGGGCTGTTTCATGACCAAAGAGTGGACCGACTATGTCCCAATCGTTACCTCCGCACACGAAATGATGCGTGTTGCAGCAATGCTCTGTGATGAAGCACGTGAGCTTGAGAAGGCAGGCGACTCTGTTATCCGCAAGCCGCACAAGAAGACCGGTGAGATCGTTTCCAAGGTCGCACTGATCAGCAAGCCTGAGTAAAATAACTTTCAAAATATTTTTTCTTTTTTAAATTTGTTTTAATGTCCGCAGAAACAGATGCAGACTCCCAAAGAAAATAATCCTGAAAAAGTCACAAAAGAAAAGACTGAAAAAAATATGGATAAATCGGGATAACCCGATTTACATAATCTTGCCGAGCAGGCGGATGGAGTTGGTCATGTCCGGTCCAAGCGGGGAACCGAAGATGATCTGGGTAACGCCTGCGGCAGTCAGGTCTTCACACTTCTGGCGGATCATGTCTGGAGTACCGCAGATGGTGAATGCTTCAATTTCTTTGTCCGTGACAAGGCCACCGACTGCACCGAAGTCGAAGCGGGAAAGTGCGTCCTTAATCTTTGCAACGTTGGCAAGGTCAAGACCGTGGCGCTGGAGCAGTGCCTCTGGAGATCCTGCTGCGATGAATGCTGCTACGATCTTTGCTGCTTTCTTTGCTTTCTTCTCATCTTTGTCGATGGAGAGTGCAGTGTATGCGCCGACATCGAATCCCTTCTTGCCGACACTCTCACATGCTGCCTTGATGATTGGGATAGCAACTGCGAAGTCTTTCGGGTTGGATGCGTTGATCAGTGCACCGTCACCCTTCAGTCCTGCGAGCTCAAGGACTTTCGGACCCTGTGCACCAACGTAGACCGGGATACCTTTCTTTCCCGGAAGGGTTACACCGGTCAGCTTTGCACCGTCGTAGTCGAAGAACTGGAGACCGGTCTTCTTTACTTCTGCACCGCTGCAGAGAGCACGGATCTGGTCGATTGCCTCACCCAGTCTTGCAACCGGCTTTTCTGCCTTAATTGCGAGCTTCGGAAGGGTGGACAGGTCACCTGGGCCAATACCGAGAACTGCACGGCCGTCGGAAATCTCATTCAGCGTGCAGGCAAAGGATGCCATTCCAGCCGGAGTGTCCGTGAACGAGTTCATGATACCCGGACCCATCTTCAGGGTCGTAGTTGCCTGAGCAACTGCGGTCAGAACTGCGTAGCAGTGGCGGTTGTTGTAGTGGTTCGTGATCCATGCATAGTCAATGTCCTTGCTCTCGGCAAGTTTACAGAAGTTAACTACCTGCTTAACATTAACATTTCCCGGAACAAACTCAATTCCATATGTCAAAGTTCTTTACACCTCAATTCTTAGTTAATCCCCTCTGCATAAATAGATTCTGTTTTGAAAATAGAGATTCAGGCAGAATCTGCCGGAATTGGGCATTCACTTCGAAAAACCGTGAAAATCACCGCTTTTTGTGTGCGCTTTGAGAGGGAAAAAACACTATTCCAAAATGATTCATATAAAAGAATTATATGGTTATAATGGGAATAATTAGAACAGATTGGACTCCCGGAAAGAGAGGAACCT
>CAZABQ010000137.1:0-2522 GCA_964483485.1 uncultured Methanomicrobiales archaeon | reverse complement strand
GGCGGGGCAGGCTGCCGTATTGTTGATACGCTGAACCAGCACGACGAGCGGAGCGGAGTGCGAAGTGTTCATTCGTTCGTGTTTGACGCGGACAGAGAGATGATCTCTGAGATGGAAAGTATTCCCCGGGAAGACAGATTCATTCTGACCCCGATTGATCCGGTAAAAACCGAGCATGAAAAGGGAACTGATTTCGAAGTAGGAAATCTTGCAAGCTGTTTCCAGCGTGACGGCATCGCAGAAATTGATGCAGTATTTGTCTGTGCGGGTCTGGGGGGACGCATGGCGGAACTGGTACCGGTCGTTGTCTCCCAGCTGAATACTGCATTTGCCGATCCGATATTTACGATACTTACTCTCCCGGGAAGAAATGAAGGTGTGAAAGTATCAGCGCGGGCATCAGAGACTCTCAAAGATATCCGGGAGGTGGCACAGGCAACAATTCTCTTTGATAACGAAACCTGGTTTAAGAGGATAGAGGAGGAGGAGGAACTCGGGTCGACTGATATCAAGCGCAAAGCGACCATCTATGAGATGTATCCCCTGCTCAATGAGATGCTGGCACGCAGGGTAGGGCTGATGCTTCGGGCTGGCGAATTCAACCATAAAGGAGTGGATGCGGCAGAGGTTGTTCTGGATGCTGGAGAGGTCCTGAATACGCTGAAGTCCATGGATCTGGTCGCCATCGGGTATGCGACCGAGAAGCTGCCGTCAGCATGGAGCGGGGTTATGAAAAAAATCCGGGTGGAGAAGTATATGCTGGAAGAGAACCAGACCCGGACCTCCCGTATCGTGGAGCTCGCAAAACGGGCAGTGTATCGGGAGGTGTCTGTTCCCTGTGATCTCACGTCGGCAAATAAGGCGCTGGTACTGATCGCCGGACCGTCAGACGAACTGTCGATGAAAGGATTCCAGACGGTCCGAAAATGGATTGATCGCAGTATCAAAGGTCTGGAGATGCGTGCCGGCGATTATCCGGTAAAATCCACCCAGTATGTGGGGGTTATCATTGTTCTCGCCGGAATTGAGAATGTGCCGCGGGTAACGGAGCTCGATGAGATTCATGAAATTTACGAGGCGGAGCAGCATAAAGTGTATCCCGGAGTACAGGAGGAAAATCTGGTGGAGGAGATTCAGGTAGCAGAAGATGAGGTGCTGTTTGAAAACAGTATGGTTATGGCAATCGGGATGAGGAGATCAGAAGTTCCGGAAAACCATGAGGAAGAGGAGGAGGATATTTTTGAGGTGGATGAACTCTGTGACTCACCGGCCCGGCCCCACGAAAGTGAGGAGGATATCTTTTCAGATGCGGTTTATACACCACAGCCGCGGTCTGCCGAAGATGTGTTTGAGGAAAGAGTAATCACTCCGCAGTATCGATCCCATATCTCCCAGCAGTCTTCCGAGGATGTATTTGAGGAGACGGTCAGAGTGGTTCCGCCACCGCCTCCTCAGTATATCCCGCCGCAGCATCCGGCTGCAGAGACAATCTTTGGGGAACAAACTCAGGGCATTCTGCCAGAACGAAAAACACCTGCAAAGGCAAAACCAAAGGAACTGCCGAAGGTGGTGATTAACGGTCCGAAGAAAGCTCCGCAGATGACCGGCAGTACGATCATGATGCCGAAACGGGAGAGAAAAGTCGATAATGTGCTGGCAGGTATGGCAGATGTGGGAGGTAAGGACAAACCAAACGATTCGGATAGTGTTCTTTCCGGGATGGCAAAGGTAGGCGGTAACGGAAAACCAAAAGAGACCATTACTTCCGGTGTTCTGGAAGGTTCCGTCAATGTTGGAGGGACAGGGAAACCCAAAGAAACTGATGGTGTAGTAAGACCCGGCGGCGGTCAACGGCCAAAAGAGACGGACGGTCACATCAGATTGACGGGATCACAACGACCGAAAGAGACCGATGGCCATGTTCGGATGACAGGGAGTCAGCGGCCGAAGGAAACGGATGGGCATATCCGAATGACAGGATCCCAGAGACCGAAAGAAACGGACGGGGTGATTCGCGGGGGTTCAGCTCAGCGGCCTGCAAAGGAGATCGGTGATACCAAAATCCGGGTAACGTCCACACCTCTTCCCAAAAATCCGGCAGTCAGACCTGTTGCCGAGAAAAAAGAAAAAAACAAGTGGACATAAACGGGATCGTCACAGTTTTGACGTGACGACACCGTGACTATCCTGATACTGACCGTTGTAAGCCGTTTCAACATCCCCCAAAACCGGATGGATCAGCATCTGTATAATCCGTGTCCCTTTTGCAACCGGAATATCTTCCGACCCCATATTCACCATACAGAGCGTAAGATTTCCCCGGAATCCAGGGTCAATATATCCTGCGCCGAGAAGAACACCTTTTCTGCCAAATGAGGAGCGTCCCCAAAGGGTAGCCGCAAGGTCTGCGGGCAGACTGATAAACTCCATGCTGGGGATCAGACTCAGTTCGCCCTTCCGGAGAACAGTGTCTTCGGCACACCGGAGATCATAGGATGCCGGTTGCAGAGAGTCTTCTGCGA
>CAZABQ010000136.1:0-4637 GCA_964483485.1 uncultured Methanomicrobiales archaeon | reverse complement strand
ACGCCGAGAAAGTAATCGTATCCGGTTCCCGTGCGATGGTCATGGAAGAGTACTACGTAAAGCGCGTCCGCGGTTCTGTTGAAGGCGGTCCGTTCTACCCAAGACGCCCGGATCAGATCGTAAAACGTACGGTCCGCGGCATGATTCCCTACAAGACCCGGCCGGGAGCAGCAGCGTTCCGCCGCGTCAAGGCCTATGTCGGTGTTCCTTATGAACTTAAGAACGCAGAGACAGAAGTTCTTGATGCAGCACACCGCAGCCGGTTGAGCAGCGCACGCTACGTTACCGTTGGCGCAATCAGCACCAACCTTGGAGCAAAGTACTAAGAGGTGGAAGAAGATGAAGATCATTAACACCAGTGGTAAGAGAAAGACGGCAATTGCACGCGCTACCCTCAGAGAGGGTAAAGGCAGAGTCCGTATCAACTCCGTCCCGCTCGAGGTTTACGGCAGCGATATCATCCGCATGAAGATTGCCGAGGCAATCGCTCTTGCACCGGGTGCACTCGACGGTGCCGACGTTGATATTGCAGTCTCCGGCGGCGGCGTAATGGGTCAGGCAGAGGCAGTTCGTACTGCACTCGGCCGCGGCATCCTCAACTGGACCAACGACCCGCGCATTAAAGAGGTTTACCTCAGCTACGACCGTACACTTCTTGTCAACGATTCCCGTCAGAAGGAAGCCAAGAAGCCGCATGGACGCGGTGCACGCGCACGGTTCCAGAAGTCGTACCGTTAAATTCGCTTTCAGAACACCCGTTCTGCAAATGGGGGTAACACCTTACTCCCATTTACAAAACAACAGATTAATAAGCTTAGAAGGATAACTTATGATACCAGTTCGATGTTTCACCTGTGGGAAAGTAATTTCCACGGTATGGGAAGAATATCAACAGCGCAAAGCTGCCGGTGAGGACCCGAAAGAGATTCTCGACTCTCTCGGACTTGAGCGGTACTGCTGCAGACGCATGCTTCTCTCGCACAAAGAGACGGTTGATGAGCTGTATCCCTACACGTGATGCATGAATGATGCGGGGTCGTAGGGTAGCCTGGACCATCCTATTACGTTCGGGACGTAGTGACCTGAGTTCGAATCTCAGCGACCCCATTTTTCCATTTTATGTTTTATGGATGTGATTGCCAATGATGTACACTCGTTATGAACGGGCAAGGATCATCGGTGCTCGTGCTTTACAGATTTCGATGGGTGCCCCTATTCTCGTCAGAACCACTAAAATCGATCCGCTTGAGATCGCACTGGTTGAGTACGACTGCAATATGGTTCCTATTACGGTAAAGCGCCGCGTCGGTGACAAAGTAGAGGTTTTGTAATATGACCATGATCGACGGAATTACTCTTCGGAGAATTCTTGACAGCCGCGGCAATGAAACCATTGAAGCGGAAATTGTAACTGCCAGCGGCGGATACGGTCGCGCATGTGCACCGAGCGGTGCATCGACCGGTATCTACGAAGCAAAAGTTCGTCCCTGCCGCGAAGCCATCGCTGATGCTCAGGCACGTCTGATTCCTGAACTGATCGATCTCGACGCTCAGGACCAGCGCGGTTTTGATGAAGCACTGCATGCAGTGGATGCAACCGATGACCTTTCCGGTATCGGTGCAAACATTGCCGTTGCTCTCTCTCTTGCAAATGCGAAAGCTGCATCCTCTGCGCTCAACATGGAACTCTTCCAGTACCTTGGAGGAACCTTTGTTAACCAGACTCCGCTTCCGCTCGGCAATGTGATCGGCGGCGGCGCCCACGCCGTGGACGCAACTGACATTCAGGAGTTCCTGATTGTCCCGACCGGCGCTGCAAATGCGGCAGAAGCGGTATTTACCAATGCCCTTGTGCACAAGACTGTGAAAGGCATTCTTGTCGCGCGCGGCAAAGGGTGCGGCAAAGGTGACGAAGGTGCATGGGCACCGCACGTCAGTGATGCCGAAGCCTTTGAAATTGTTGCCGAAGCGGTAAACAAGGTTCAGGATGATACCGGAATCGAGGTCCGCATGGGTCTTGACGTCGCGGCTTCCGAGATGTGGAACGCTGATCTTGAGCGGTATGTGTATAAGAATGCAAAGCGCACTACTGAGGAGCAGATCGCATACATCGCCGAACTGGTGGATCAGTATAATCTGGTTTATGTCGAGGATCCGATCCATGAAGAGGACTTTGCAGGCTTTGCACAGATGACCGAAGAGGTCGCCGGTCGTGACACGCTTATCTGCGGCGACGATCTTTTCGTCACCAATGTCGAGCGTCTGGAAGAGGGCATTGCTCTTGAGGCAGCAAACTGTATCCTGATCAAACCGAATCAGATCGGAACCCTGACCGATACCTTTGAAACGATCAGTCTTGCCCGTGATTACGGCTACGAGACCGTTATGAGCCACCGGTCCGGTGAAACAACCGACACCACGATCGCACACCTTGGAACAGCATTCGGATGTTGTTTCCTCAAGTGCGGTATCGTTGGCGGCGAGCGTATTGCTAAATTAAATGAACTTATAAGAATTGAGGAGCATTTCTAAAATGACCGACAATGAACTTGGAATTGAACTGAACGAACCATTAGTATCCGTAGAAGAATATCTGGCAGCCGGTGTCCACATTGGTACCCAGCAGAAAGACGATGACATGAAGGAATTCATCTACCGCGTCCGCTCTGACGGTCTGTATATCATTGATATCAGAAAGACCGACGAGCGTATCAAGCAGGTGGCAAAGTTCCT
Organism: uncultured Methanomicrobiales archaeon; assembly: GCA_964483485.1. GTDB lineage: Archaea > Halobacteriota > Methanomicrobia > Methanomicrobiales > Methanocorpusculaceae > Methanocorpusculum. Next base: position 1,904 of record CAZABQ010000136.1, on the reverse strand, counting down.
TGCACGCTATGAATCCCCGAAGATCTTCGTCGTCACCTCCCGCCAGTACGGTCAGTACCCGGCACAGAAGTTTGCCGAGACAATTGGTGCAATCTCCCACGTGGGACGGTTCATCCCAGGTACGCTCACCAACCCGGTCCTCCCGAAGTACGTCGAGCCGGAAGTCGTTGTTGTCACCGACCCGATCGGAGACTCTCAGGTCATTACCGAGGCAGTCCAGTCCGGTATCCCGGTTATCGCACTTTGTGATATCAACAACCAGACCAACAACGTTGACCTCGTCATCCCGACGAACAACAAGGGTCGCAAGGCACTTTCCATGGTCTACTTCCTGCTTACCCGCGAAGTCTTAAAGCAGAAAGGCATTGTATCCTCTCTGACCTTTGAAGACTTTGAGTCTGAGTTCTAAATTTTTTTTATCTTTTTTTGTTAGGCCATGGTACTTTTTGGTCTTTTCACGATTCTTGTTTGATCTGTTTCGGCTCTGTGCTGAGTATGGTGTTTTTTTCCGGCAGCAGTACCGTGTACTGGTTCTGATGTTTGTTGGTTTTAGGCAGGTGAAGGAGGGAAGAGGGGTGAAATTACCCGAATCAGTGCAGCAGTGCAGAAGAAGTGTAGCTGATTTACGTGATATCACCCTTGTCGTCACTTTTTTAAGCCTGTATATTTTACTGTTTTGAAGTTCTAATCGATTATATCGGTATTTGGTGTAGGAGTGACGATAAATGGGTAGTTTAGGGGGGTAGGATTTTTTCGATCGGCTGACTCTGTGAAAAATTTCGGGGCTGATCGTATAAAATGTCGTCACTCCAACACCGATTATTTCATATCATGGCTGAATGATGATTTCGGGTTTTATAATCGGTTTTATTAGTGTAGCTGACGGGTGATTCATCGTCACTTTTCCGTCACTTTCTTCAAAAAAGTTTCAGGGAAAAATCCCCTGATGTTATTCAGTCGTGATGTCTTTCAAAAAATGAAAAATTATTAATTGACTTTATCTGTCGGTACAAATGTTGTGGTAAGTTCTGGCCAGATATTTTTTGCACGCTCCGCAAGAAGATCAGATCTCTTCATCATCTCAGTCTCAGTCCAGTGATCACAAGATGAGATGAATTTATTGAGGGTGAACTTGCTGTCCTTAAAGCCGTTTTCCATATCACGTTTATCAGCAAATGACTTATTGCCGTAATTTGAATTGTAAGCGGTGAGGGTGAGGTTTCCGAGTCGGTGAAGCCAATCTTTTTGTACTCTTTTAGCGTTCTCCTTTCCTCCGAGTTCTATCTCCCATTTACCATTCAGTTCCTGAGGCATAATATGCTCGATACTGTATATGTTTTTCTGAGTGAAATCAATTTTTTCTTTGCTGTCAAACTGCTCAAGCCGCTCAAAAAGATAGTTGAGATACTTGCGGTTGGAACTGGAAGACAGATCTTCATAAATATTATTCTCCTTGAGGGATTTGAGAAAAGATTCATCTCTTGGATACATCAGATTACCCGTTTCTTTTTTCAGGAGAAGAAGATACGTGAGTTTATTGGTATATTCATCAGTATTGCCCTCGAGTCTCTCTATATTGGCGTGGAGGGACATGAAAAGATCTTTGTATGAGTTGGTCGGTTGCCCACAAATTTTTCTACGGATCAAGTAGTTTTCTATGATAAGGAGAGTCTGACGAACCTCGTCAATTGTAAGTTTCTTTTTACAGAGACTGTCTAGAAGCTGCATGAGATAGGGAGTTACAACATCATAATTGAGTTTCCTGAGGTTAGTAAAGGCATCTCTAAGTTTTGGATCGACACCTTTTGGGTAGTATATCTTGTTGTAATATTCCGAATAATCTTTAAGTGTCTCAAAGATATCTTTGATTTTTTTATCACGAACACATTCTTTAAGTTTTTCAT
>CAZABQ010000135.1:0-4644 GCA_964483485.1 uncultured Methanomicrobiales archaeon | reverse complement strand
TCCGGTTCTCCGGTATGCTGAAGGCGACAGTGTTCCTCTTCGATCCTCGCCTCATAGTTGAGGCTGGTCCGGTGTTCGGCGAGCTGCCGGGCGAAGATGGTTTCATAGATCTGCATCCAGTGCTGCATCTGGTCATAGGAAGGGACGATTCCTGTCTGGTCGGCTACGGCGTTTTCGATCTCCTGCTGAAGAAGATGGAATGCACGCTGTCCGCCGCGTGTTGCGATCACCGGGAAGGCAAGGTCGGTGAGGATATCGAAGTACGCCTGACGGAGATTGTCTTCGGCATCTGCGACCGTTTTGCGGTAGGCAATCCATGCGGCGGAATCCGGGTCGAGTTCGCCTTCCTGCGTGCGGGACCCGGCATGCCAGCCGTAGAGGGTGATGCGGGTCACGGCGGTGTAGTAGGCGCTTCTGTTTTGAAATCCCATTTTTTTGATGAGTTCTCCAAAGTTTGCGTACTCTTCATCGGTGATGTTGATGTAGGTGTGTCGTCTCATGGTTTTTGTTGTCGGTACTGGTGTCTGTTGAGCCGTGCTCAGTGCGCAGTGCGCAGTGCTCACGGCTGTGTTGTGCATGATGGGGTGTCGGAATGTTCTTCTTTTTTGTTGTTGTTTACTTACGCTCACGAACGTGTATATTTATACAATAAATGACATAAATATAACACGAGAGTACCACGGAGCAGATGGAGTAGTCCTGAGAGAGTCTGCGGAATTTTTTTCTGATCGGTGGTGTTTCCTTTTACGTTCTGCGCACTGCGCACTGAGCACTGCGCACAGGTCGTGGGTGTGATGATGATTTTTTGATTCTCCTGTCATGTATTTCCCATGACAATAGTTCCATGAGTTACGCGATATTTATGTATTTGTCCGTGGTCGTTCTTTTTCGCCGATGATAGTGTTATATTCTATGATTTTCTGAATATTTCTCCCGAAAGATCTTCTTATATTTTCCGAAAATCAGTGGGTGTGCTACTTGAATCTATTTTTTGGGGAAAATTCCGGTGAAAAAAGTGGGCGCATGGATTCCGGCACGATTTTTGATGGTTATATCCTAAGATAATAGTATGTAGTAATGATGTGATATAAATCTACCCTCAATTATTCTCTCAATTGGTCATCTCGTTCGTCTTGGTTTGTTCTGTGTATTTTGGAAAACCTAATTTATGTCCATAATATTTTTATAGGGTGGTTTTTTCGTGATTATTTCCTGCGCTAATCTCGTTCCGAATCTCGCGCAAAATGTGCATTAATCTCAGATTTCCGATCCAAATATTCTAAGGGTGTATTTCCTCTTATCTTAGGATATCAAGGTGGGATCTTGAACGCTGGTACTGTTCCAGTGCGATTTCACCGGTCCTGAGGAGGAATTTAATGTTTTTACGAAAATGCAGGGACCAACGTCCCAATAAAAATGCAGGAGGCCTCCTGCGCGGTGGTGTAATCGCGCTTGCTGTACTTCTTCTGGTATGTACGCTGATGGCGGGAGCTGTCAGTGCTGCGGATTTATCCTATTCAACTACATCAGGTGTACTCTATGAAATCACCGAGCCGGGCACATATGAGCTTTCGGAGGCTATAACCGAAACTGGGACTAATGAAACGTTGATTCTCATTAATGCCAGTGGCGTCACTTTGAATGGTGGTGATAAGGTAATTACCGGTTCTGCCTCCACCAAGTACGGTATTCGGGTTGCCGAGGGCAAGCGGAATTTCCATATTCAGAATTTCCAAAACATTACTGATGTCCACAAGGCAGGTATATGGGCTGGAAATCTCCAAGAAGAAAGCTGGGATCTTGGAACTGCCGTGATCTCAGATGTTACCATAGGTGATGTAACCAATCCCAAATCTTCCGATGGAAACGTCGTCCGAGTATCGGGTATTATGCTGAATTCAAGTGCGTCTGGATCTGTTTCAGTGTCAAATATTCATCTCACCGGTGAAATTTCTGGAGATACGGGTGTTGGTATCCGGACACTTGCCACCGATGGCGATATTACCATCAATAATTGCTATATTGAGAGCACATCAAACATTAGTTCTCTTAATACCTCCTATAATGCACAAGGAATTCTTGCTTGGACGTATGGGAATGGTGATATTACAATACGGGATTCCATCGTGGATGGTAAAATTACTGCCACTGGGTTCAACGCCTACGGTATTGATGAAGCAACACAGTCAGGGGTGAGTGGAAAAGGACTCATAAGCAATTGTACCATTGCTCAATCTTGTACTCTGAAGGGTAGTTGGGCGTACGGTATGTCTGTACAGGTCGTAGAAAATGGTCACGGAACTATTGAAAATTCAAAAGTACTCGGTACATTAACCGGATTTAATGGCCATACATACGGTCTCGCTCTCTTTGATAATGTCAATCAATATAATGTCAATCCAACAGAACGCTCCCTGACAGTAAAGAATACTGAAATCAAGCCCACATTAACCGGAGAAAATTCATATGGTGTGAAAGTATCTGGCAGTAAGGATTCTGGATCGAATGAAACGCTGACAATAACTATCGACACATGTACTATAGAGCCGACATTTCAAGGATCAGGGGCTACCAAAGGAGCGATTGATTTCACGCGATCTGCAGAGGGTGATCCTGCTGGTGCCACATTATTCATTACTGGAAATTCAGGTGATGTCGGAGCACAAAAGGTGTTCAATTTTGGAAAAGGTTATTTCAAAGGGATTGTTTCTGGAAATTCACTTACAACAACCGGGACGTACCTTGCACAAAGTGCGGCCTCTCTCTCCGGCATTACATGGGGCCTGACCCCCGGCACGTATGCTCCGGGCGTTACGTGGGGCGGCACCAACAACAATGAGTTAGCAATCGTCGTAGATTCCACCGTGAACCCGAAGAGCTACAAACTTACCGAGTCTCTTAACCTTGCCAAGATGACCGTCACCGCTGATGGTGTCACGGTCGACGGTGACAACAAGGAGATCATACTCAACGCGGTACAAGGAGATACGGCAATTACTACTTCCAAGGGTACCACTCTGCAAAACCTGCACATCACCGCAGCTTCGGGCGCGAACTTCGGTACTGCCATCAAACTCGGTGATGACGGAGTCCTGAAAAACAGCAGACTCGATCTCTCCAACCTGAACACAGTACCCAAGACGGGAAGTCGCCTCACATCCATAGCCGTTTCTGCTGGTGAGGGTGTTACCATTGACAACACGTACATCAGAGCCGGAAACTCTGCAACCAGCAGCAGTCAGTGTATTGTGATCAGTGATTCGGGTGCCAAAATCACCAACAACGAGCTTTATCCTGGCAAAGGTGCTGTGTGGGTAGATACTGATAGCAGACCCAGTACCGGCAGTGTTGCGGTCAGACTCACCGGTGCTGCCACAGATGCAACGATCACCGGCAACACCATCGTGAGTACATACTCGGGGACAGATACCTCCATGAACACCGGTATCGGTCTTGATGGTGTCAGCGGTGCCGCAACCGTAACTGCAAATAACAACAAGTTCACCTTATCCTCTTCGTCCCGTACGACTACCGGTAATAACCTGGGTACCGGCGGCTTCGGCAATGTATTTTACCTCAATCCAAAAACCGATGTTTTAACGATGACCATCAACGCGAATGGCAACACCGTCAAAGGTGGTACCTACTTTATCTTCGCAGATAAAGAAAAAGCAACCTCGGTTATTATTGCCGGAAAGATTGAGAAGAACAGCTACGGTGAAATCACCGGGAAACGTCTCGACAGTGCAACGGAGATAACGGTAACGTCCTCCAGCTTAACGTGGGAGAACAACGTTGAACCGGCAGTTCCCAAAGACCCAGTCGTAACTCCGACACAGAATGCCGATGGAACAACCACCATCGAACCCGGTGTCGGTGCTACTACTACCATTGAGGTCACTCCGGGACAGAACACCGCCACCATCAAAACAGATTCAGATGTGGCACTAATTATCCTCTCCTTCAGTGACACTCCTACTTCAACAGGTACCGGAGTCACCGGAACGGTAAACGAAGTTAAAGCCGCCTACAAAGAAGCACCCGCAGCTTCCCCAAGCACGGGTGTTGGCCCGGTGACCTACCTGCTCAATATCTCATTAAAGGATGCCAACGCTCTTGGCGGTCTTCAGCTGCCGACCATCAGCCCGGCATTTGATGAAGCAAAAGCAGCAGCGGTGAAGAACGCTGTCCCGGGATACACGCCTCTTGCCATGATTACGGCATCAGGTGATCTGACTGCCTTCAACAACAAAATCAAAGACTCCGGTATCCAGCTGAAGTTCAGAATCTCGAAAACTGTGATAGACGCCATTGGCAAAGATCGTATCCGTGCCTTCCATGTGAAAGATGGAGCTGTTCAGGGTGTACCGCTTCCCGTAACGAGCATCGAAGATGGTACTGACTACCTCATAACCGTGACAGGCAGTACGTTCTCCACCTATGCACTCGCAGGATACACTGCCGCAGAATCACTGGGATCATCCTCCGGCAACACGAACAATGCCTTCCGTGTCCTCTTCGAGACCTCCGGCGGCAGCTTCGTACAGCCGGCAACCGGTCTCTCCTACGGCGACCGCATCGCAAAGCCTGCTGACCCTGAACGGGACGGCTACAGCTTTGCCGGATGGTACAAGGACAGCGCCT
>CAZABQ010000134.1:3588-4654 GCA_964483485.1 uncultured Methanomicrobiales archaeon | reverse complement strand
AAAAAAATTATCGCCGTGCCAGCGCACAACCGCCGCAGACCCGGCACACACCCTCACTTGGCGTAAACGCCGACCCCTTCTGACAGAACGGTGGAATATCTGCCGCATCCCGTCTGAAATAAATATGCGGCACCAGAGAAATATGCGTATATGACCCGACCGGAACACCCACCTCCTTTGCAACAAACTCCTGAAGCCGCACCAGAGCAAACATATTCGCACCCGCCGCCGACAACATATCATTACTCCGGAACACCACCTTCATATCAAGCCGGCCGTCCCTCACCAAACACTGAATCAGCTGAAGACACGGACAATCCCCAAGTCTCCCGTCAACCGGCGGACACCACGTAACCCCCACCGCACGACGCGACTCGCGACTCTCCCTCAACTTCTCAACAATATACCGCACCTGATCACAGTGAACCTCCCCCCCCGCATCGGACAAACCGCACCCCCAGTCAAACAACCTCCCGTGATAATCATACTCAAACACCGCATCCGAACCGAACAACAGATTATGCGCATACGACTCAAGAAACGCCTCACGAAACCGCGAACACGACGACGCCATCGGTGACTCAAACGGCGTCTCAACCCGCAGACACACCTCATCCGTCTCAACCGTATCCTCACCGTTCTCCGTCCGCAGGAAATCACCCTCCTGCAAAATATACCGGACAACCAGCTCATGAGCACGCCCCAAACTCGGCGCACGAATAACCTTCATACCATTACATTACGCTCTGAAGAGTAATAAAAACGAAGTAGCCCGTAGCAGATTCGAACTGCTGTCGGAGGATCCAGAGTCCCCCATGATTGACCACTACACTAACGGGCTATATTGCCTTACAACATACGCACTATCCCTTAATTAACGTAACGATTCTCACTCATCACGCTGACAGAAATCCACCAGAACCTGCGTAATCTCCACCCGCTCATCCACCGCATCCAGCAACTCATCATGACACGACTCCCGGAAATACAACAACCGAACCACCACTCCCGCATCCTTCGCCTGCTCAACCGCAGGAACAAAATCCGAATCTCCCGCAATAACCAC
>CAZABQ010000134.1:0-3488 GCA_964483485.1 uncultured Methanomicrobiales archaeon | reverse complement strand
CGCCATCAACAAAAACAGCAACCTTACCGGTCATACAAAACACCAAAAACTATCGTTCCAAGATGACCCGAAGATCAACAGAACGATAGCGAGTATAATAATTACCTTATACACCCCCAAACCTCATAAATATTTTCCACCGACTCTCAAAACGACCCCAGCAGCGCCGCAAGAATACCCGTCAGAAAAATACCATCAAACGTACCCGCCCCGCCAATCGAAAGCATCCCCGCACCCCCCTCATAAACCTCCCGCAGATGCAAAAGATCCGCACCAATCAGAGTCCCCAGCGTACCCGCAACAAACCCCATAATTGCCGCAGGCAAACCAAACCCCCCGCAAAGAATCAGAGAAACCGCAACCGTCACCAGAGGCGGAACAAAAAACGGCGTCGCAACACCAATCCCCCGCACCGGCCGTGCCGCCAGATACACCACAACCATCACAACACCAACCGCCGCAAACAAACGCAGCAAAAACCACTCGCCCACATCCACCGAACCAAACGCCGCCAGACCCACAAGATACACCGAAATCAAAACCGGCACCACAGCCCCCCCAACATTCACCGAAATATCCATACCCCGCCTCTCCTCAACCGGCCAGCGATCAGTCCGGTACATCGTATCATACATTGACGGCGCATACTGCCCGCGAGGCTTTCGCACACGCCCCTCCCCCTGCCGCATCGTATACAACGGAACATTCACAAAACTCCCCACAACAACCAAAATCAGCAGACCCACCACCACCCAGAAACTAAACCCCAGATGAGAAAGCGCCGCACCCACAACCCCCAGAAACAACAAAGGAAGACCAACAATCACCAGCAAAACCAACGCCAGCAAAAGCCAGACAGACAACGGACTAAACAGCAACCGGCTCATACCTTAACCTATGTCAAAAAAATATAAAACCCTTCACAACCGCTCGCACACAATCGCCGCATGATCCGCATGATACGGCAAAAGCCACAACGACCTCCGAACCCGAAGACCCGCACGCGACAACTCCTCACACGTATCCGCAAACACCTCCTCAGGACTCTTCCGAATATCAACACTCCGCGTCTTCAGCATCAGAATCAACATACCCCCTGACTTCAAAAACGGCAGATGCTTCACTGCAATCCCCGCCTGATTCGGCTGAGCCACATCCTGATAGATCACATCCGCCGCCTCAAGCAGTGGCGCATACCGCTGCGGCTGCGTCGCATCCGCAAAAATCGGCACAATATTCCTCCGCTTCCTTGCAACCATCAGAAGATCCTGCATAGGTCGCGGCGCAAACTCCACCGCATACACCGACTCCACATAATCTGCCACATGAGAAACCGTCGTACCGTTCGCCGCTCCAAGATACAAAACAACCGCATCCGAACAAAGATCCGTTGACTTATCCAGATACCACAAAGCCGAAAATTTACTCCGATACGGATCCCACACACGATACCCCCCAATCATCCGCTCATTGTACACACCACCATCCCCGGGCGACACCAGCGTACCCTCAAGCGAGATCATTTCTCCGCCTCCATCAGACGATCGATCCTCGCATTTGCCTCATCAACAAATTTCGGATCAAGCTCTCCGCGATAGTAATCCAATCGTGCAGCGATAACCAGTTTCGACGCAAGAGCCCTGGCCACATGTCCGCGAACCTCACGGGGAGCATTATGCACTCGCCGGTGCTGAAACACAATACCATGCTTCGGCGAAGGTGAGCCCGTACGAATATGGGAAAACAATGCCCCTTCCGCACCGATAACCTGCATCGACGAACCCGGCATCTTTGCGGCGGCCGCAAGGCCGCCGGCACGGGAAACGAGGCGGGCGGCCACGAGGCCGCCCACCAAAGCGCTCATGTTTGGAATTACCAAAACCGCGGCTCGGGAAACTTCCTTCATCAGATTTGTTCTCGCATTTGCCATCGACAGAATTTCGCGGGCAACTTTTTTCATCGGCTCTGTTCCGTTCTTTCCGATCATTGGCACCAGTTTTGCGGCACCCGCTCCCGAACCACGGTATTTGCGGGAAAATGCAGGCGTGATCGAGATGTACCAGTCTATCAGCCGCTCGGTGAGGAGATTGATGACCGTATCCATTTCATCAAGTGTCCGTACCATCTGGAGCAGTTCAACATCTTTCTCCTGAGAACATGCAGCAATCCCCTCCTCTGCCATATATATTGTCGAACGGCGCAGAGTTTCGATGTAATCACGCCGATCTTTTATCAGGCCAAATTTCTGTGCCTGTTTCCAGTCGCAGGGGACATATGTTGCCATGTCGGTTTTTGCCGTGCGGAGCCGTGCGGCAACTTCTGCGGGATCTGCTGAGATGTCAGTACCCGACCCGTACCAGTACATATAATATAGTGTGTCCCGATTCGGGATATAGATATACGGATGGATTTTCGAAGTGGTAGGGTATCATGTGTCTCTGTGGTAGGATTCAATTTTTGAGATGGAAATGTGTGCTGCCTACTGCGTACTTTTGCTACGATTGGGGATTATCCGTTTTTGGCATTTCGTCGATTGCTGAAATGATTTTGTTGTTGTTTCCAACTGGTTTGCGGATGATTTTTGTAGGAAATATAAGATATACTATGGGTTCTGCGGATGTTTTGTGTGTGATGTATCACTAATTGGTGATTTTTTGTGGATTTTCTGTGATTTTGGCTTTTTGATTATATCCTCATTTAGGAGGAATTCAATTTGAACAAAAAAACGATTATGGCAGTATGCGCGGTTTTCCTTGTCGCAGTCCTGTTTGCGGGAGCAGCTTCCGCAGCAGATGTGACGAACGAGGGTGACTTCGCTAACATTACTGCAAACGTATCCTCTATTGTTGCCGCAACAGGCATTCAGTCACAGGATATCAAGATCTACAATACGTCCGTCTTGACTGATACCACCAACCTTGATGTGTATGTTAACTGGGGCGATGGTACAGCAGTTACTCCACTTACGCTCACAGGTGGAACTCCGGAATACAACATTACCTCTCAGCACACCTATGCAACCGCAGGTAGCTATGCAATTACGCTGTACAACGCATCGGCAGTAACACCGACAACTCTGTCCAAGCAGCTTGCAACGGTAACTGTTGTCGATGCACGGACTATTGCTGACGGTAAAGATGCATTCGTGTACGAGCACATCTATGTTGCTGGCGCGGCTGACAACAAACTGACGAAGTACACAGACGGTCAGAACCCGACTGCAGTCAATCAGATCTCTGGATCAAATGGAGTCTTCTACCTCACTGAGGCAGTAGTCAACAACCAGTATGGTGCATACTATTATGCAGGTACTCCAGCATCCCCAGCATCCAACACTCAGTACATCTATATCTGGTATCCAGAACTTACTCTGCAGGCAGAGCTGACTACCAACACTGCAACCAACGCTGTTGCCGGTGACTCTATTGACGGCAAGACCATCAACAAGAACACCAATGTTACCTTCATGATCAACTCTCCGAAGGTAG
>CAZABQ010000133.1:0-4713 GCA_964483485.1 uncultured Methanomicrobiales archaeon | reverse complement strand
CCATCCTAGAGCGTTTGGGACGCTTTGACCCCAGTTCGAATCTGGGCTGCCCCATGTTTTTTTATGAATACAAGTCTCGCGGTATCCATACTTGCCGAATTAAACCGCATCTATCCTCACACCGCCGACGAACGGAACTTTCTCAAATTTGAAAATCCGTATCAGATTCTCATCATGACCATCCTCTCCGCCCAGACCACCGATGTCACCATCAACGGTCTCCGGGACGAACTATTTTCCTGCTACCCCGACCCGCAGGCCCTCGCTGCCGCAAAGCAGGCAGACGTCGAACAGATCATCCATCCCTCCGGCTTCTACCACGCCAAAGCAAAAAACATCATCGGAACTGCCAGATGTCTCTGTGAAAACTTCGGGGGCGAAGTCCCCCGCACCATCCCGGAACTCACCACACTCCCGGGTGTCGGCCGAAAAACCGCCAACATCGTCACCAACCATGCCTTTGGTGATACACAGGGAATCGCTGTTGACACCCACGTCGGCCGTCTCTCCCAAAGACTCGGATTCACCGACAACACCGACCCGGTCAAAATCGAACAGGATCTCATGCACCTCTTCCCCCGGGAATGGTGGGAAGAAATCAACTACCTCCTCATCCGACACGGCAGGGAAATCTGCAACGCACGAAAACCCCGTTGTGACCTCTGTACACTTTGTCATCAATGCAGATATTATCAGGAAAAACTCCAAACAGAATAAGTATGGTTGCAACAGACAGCACAACGCGGCATATCATTCTGCTTGCAACATCGATAGGCTCATTCCTCAACCCCTTCATAGGCTCAATGATCGTTCTTGCCATGCCGCAGGTCGGACTGGAGTTCGCCGTCTCCGCACGTGATCTCGGCTGGCTTACCCTTATATTTCTCCTCGCAAACGCGATCTTCCTCGTCCCCGCAGCACGACTGTCCGACATCCTCGGATACCGGAGATCCTACCTTCTTGGAGCACTCATCGTCGCCATATCCTGTGCCCTCTCCGTCTTCGCGCCAACCTATCCCCTCCTCCTGTTCCTCCGGGTCTGTGCTGCCGTTGGAACCTCATTCCTCCTGATCACCGGACTTGCCATACTCTCCCGTGTCTATCCGGCAAAAGAACGCGGCGGAGCATTCGGTATCAACACCGCGATGGTGTATATCGGAGCATCCGCAGGCCCGATCATCGGAGGATTTCTTACCGGCGCATTCGGCTGGCGTTCCGTATTCCTTGTCATGGTCCCGCTCGCCTTCTTCGCTGCAGTACCGCTCTGGAAATATTACCGCGATGATGTACCCTCTTCCTCTTCCGGACCCTTCGACATCCGGGGAACAATGCTCTATGCAGCAGCAATGTTCTGTATCATGTACGGCCTCTCCACCCTGCCGGATACGGCCTCCCTCGCACTGGCACTCATCGGCGGTATCCTGATGGCCCTCTTCATCAGATACGAACTCGGACAAACCAACCCTGTCCTTCACGTCAGATTGTTTTTCATCAACAGACGATTCGCCCGCTCCTCCTATGCAGCCCTCCTCAACTACGCCTGTACCTACGGCTCAATCTTTTTCGTCAGCCTCTACCTCCAGTCCATCGGCCACCTCACCGCAGAACAGGCCGGTCTTATTGTCTTCTTCCAGCCGCTGATTCAGGCGTTCATGACACCCGTTGCCGGAAAACTGTCGGACAAAATCGACCCGCGCTACATCGTAACATTCGGTATGATCCTCTCGGCAGTAGGAGTCCTCCTCCTCGCAGGTCTTACCATGCAGACCGAACTGTATTACATCGCAATGACCCAGATCTGCATAGGTCTTGGAACCTCCCTCTTCTCCGCCCCCAACACCAACGCAATCATGGGATCCGTTCCCCAGAGCGAGTACAGTACTGCTTCCGGAATCGTTGCCGTCATGCGGCAGTCCGGCATGATCCTTTCTATGGCAGTCTGTATGGCGGCAATCTCCATCTTCGTCGGAAGTACTGATCTGCTGGGTCCTGCCATGTATGACCGATTCTTACAGGCCCTTCAGATCTCAATGATCATCTGTGCAGCCCTTGCCGGAGTTGGCGCAATATTTTCCTGGTTCCGCGGATCGGCACAGGAATAAAAAAAGAATGAGTTTAGTCTCTGCGGAGGAGAATTGCTGCTCCGGCTGCTCCAAAGATACTGAGGAGTGCAAGACCGACCGGACTCTGGGTCTGGGTTGGTACCGGAGTTAACGGTACATTCACGGTAGAAGTTGCACCCATTGCCGGCATCTGGATCGGCTGGGTTCCTGTTGCGTAGCCTGCTGCGGAGACGCGAACCTGGGTGATCGGCGTTCCGGTGGTGTAGACGGCAAACTCTGCCTGACCGTTCTTGATTGTACCGGTTTCCGCAACGTTACCATTTACGGAGATAAGTTCAACCGTTGCTCCCTCAACATTGGAACTGACCTGAATGACACCACGGTCACCGCCGATCGGCTGAACTGCGGTAAGCGTAACAGAAGCGGTACTGGTTGCACCTGCTGCCGGCATAGTTACCGGAACGGTTGCTGTTTCATAGCCGTCTGCAGAAACACGGACTTCCTTGTACGGAGTTCCGGTCGTGTAGACAGAGAACTCTGCCTGACCATTGGTTACAGTCTGCGGATTGCTTTCGTCACCGCTGATAGAGATTAATACTGCTGTTGCCCCGTCGACGTTACAGGAGACCTGGATAACACCGCGTTCTCCGCCGATCTGGTTATCTGCTGCAGAAACCGCACCGGCAAAAAGTGCCAGAACAACAACTGCAATAAGCATACCTGTTAATTTTTTCATGAACAAACCCTCCCTGCCATAGACTATGACATGTTGGTTAACCACATATAAGGTCTGCAAAGAATGTAAAGATTGTGCTGAAATCAGCAGTTTTCTCCGATAAAACACAAACCCTTTGTTGTTTGGGAAAAAGACAGTACTTCCATGCATCCGTATGTTGCCAAAATAGCCACTGTCGGTGCCCGGGCCAATCCCACATTTCAGACCCTCGGCATTGAACCTGTCTCATGGGGAAATGGCAGGGCTGTTCTGAATATGACTGTAATCCCGGATTTTCAGAACGGGTCCGGATTTTTACAGGGCGGCTTTTATGTGATTCTTGCAGACGAAGCAGTTGCTCTGGCAATCCTATCTCTTGCAGAGGAAACTGAAGGAACCGCGACCATCTCCGAGACAACACAGTTTTTCAGGGGTGTGTACGAAGGGGAGATATACGGAGTTGCAAGTGTTATCCGGAAAGGGAGAAAAATCGTGTTTGCGGAGGGAGAGGTTCGAAAAGGATCGCCTGACGGCGAGCTGCTCTCCAAAACAACCGTATCGTATACAATGACGAAGGCAACCTGATTGTTTTTCCGGGTGAACCGGAACGAACGCTTCATCTCCTTTTGACTCCTATACATACACCATGAACATTCTTTTCGCAATCGCTCCCGACCGGTTCATGGACGAGGAATATACCGTTCCCAAAAAAGCACTCGAAGAGAAAGGAATTCACTGTACAACTGCCTCAACCATCAAAGGAACCTGCTACGGCATGCACGGCGAAATCGTCGAGTCCGACATCTCCTTTGAAGATATCAACCCGCAGGAGTACGACGGAATCATCATCGCCGGAGGAATCGGCTGCCAGGACTACCTCTGGAGAAACGAAACACTCATCAACATCGTCAACGCCCTCGGAGTTGCCGGAAAAGTTACCGCCGCAATCTGTCTTGCTCCCGTGATCATCGCTGAAGCAGGCCTCCTTGCCGGAAAACAGGCAACCGTTTTTGCCACTCCCGCATCCAGACGTGTCATGGAGCTGGACAAAGCAGTCCTCACGGATGTACCCGTCGTCACTGACGGTATGGTAGTTACCGCACGAATGCCGCAGGATGCACACGCCTTCGCCGAAGCCATTCTCAAACTTCTCGCCTAGATCCAATGACAAACAACGCTCCCGACCACACCCCTGCCCTCAGCGAGGCAATGGATCTCTTCAACGCCGGAAAATACGCCGAGGTCATCACCCTCGTCTCCGGCACGGGAGATCCCGCACTGCTGCTTCTCGCCGCCAGAAGCTACGCAGAAACCGGTCAGTACGATACCGCAGGCTATCTGCTTCGTGACCTGATCACCCAGATGCCCGCATCCTCATACCTCCACAGTTACCTCGCCGACGTCATGGAAAAAACCGGCGACGAACACGCCGTCTCCGAGTACGCAACCGCACTCATTCTGGACCCGGACAACCGTCCGGCACTGCGGAACTACTCCCGGCTGCTCCTCGCACGAAACGATCTCCGGGGCGCAATTCCCTCACTGCGGTCCCTTGTGCGGCTCGGCGGCGATCCTGCAGACATCAGAAAACTGATGCAGACCTTAACCGAGGTCGGCGAACCGGACGAAGCGGCAGCCCTCCACGTTCAGAACTTCGGCGACGAAGAGTTCTCCCCCGAATACATTGAAGCCCTGCTCGCCGCAAAACAGTATCAGAAAGCGATGAACATCGCACTTCGCGGCTGGAACACAGTCCGGGACGTCGTCTATCTCCGTCTGGATCTGGAAGCCCTGGCTGCCCTCGACCCGGAAGCCGCCGAGAGTGCCTACCGGTCGGCTCTCGACAGTTTTGAAGAGGAAAACCTTGACGGAGACCAGATATCCCAGATACGATTCTCCTTTGTGCTCCTCGAAAAACTTCTCGGCAACCCTGAT
>CAZABQ010000132.1:0-4824 GCA_964483485.1 uncultured Methanomicrobiales archaeon | reverse complement strand
GAATTATCTGTGAATCCTACTGAGATAGGACGTAATACGTAAAAAAAAATCATTAAAAATATAGATAAAATTCAAAGTATCATAATTCACATTCACAATAATAAATTCTGATTAAAAGAAATCCGACAGATCCATCTGCTGTTTTTCTTCCTGCCCAAACGTCGACCAGATGTTCATCTCCGTCACCGCAATCCGCTGGTTCGTGTACTCAGACAACTGATAATGCTCGGCCATGTACTTCGCAATCTCCAGATACTTCGTCACATTCCCCTTATGCATCGTAGCCTTGAGAACCGCTCCGCACTTCGTACACTTTCCCGAGATCGGAATTCTGCGGAAACTCGTCTTACACCGCGGGCAGCGGAACGACTGCTTCGAAAACGACCGGAGATTACCAATCATATCAGGCATTAAATGACTGTTGATAATCCGCTCCGCAAGATCATTCGTCTCCACCGCACGAATCCTGTCGGCAAGATCAAGCTCCGCCTTAATCTTATCAGTCGTCCCTTTCAGAATTGGATTCGTATACATCGTATCAAGCGGCCCTTCCGAAATATCACGGGTATCATGCGTAAACGAAAATCCCTCGAACTGTGCCGGAGTCCCCACACGATTCTCCACATGATCCACAATCTTCTCCAGATTCTTCGGCGGCGTGTACGTAAGACAGGCCTCGTACACCGCAAGCGGATACCGGCTCATCACATCCACATTCAGTGTCTCCTTATCTACTTCCTTCGGATTCAGTGTCGTCGTCAGAACAAGCGGGGCATCCATCGTACCCCCGCGTGTACTTGGGAGGAACGAACGCGAAAAGTTCACGAGACCGTCCATCAGAAGCATCACGCAGTCCTCATCCCCGTCACAGTTCCGCCGCTTCGCCGCATGATAAAACGGATGGGCATATCCTGCCTTCGCCTTCGTAAACCCGATCAGCCGGGCGAGAACTCCCGCACTCGTATGCGGGGCAAGACCCATTATCAGCTGACCGACCAGATCCTCGGGAACTTTCGCACAGTAAAACGGCTCAAGCCCATAGAGCTTTTCCAGAAGCTGATCGATGTACTGCGCAACCCGCACCAGATACTCACCGCAGTCCTCGGAGACAAGAATATCCTGAGGATTCAGTTCGATCAGTTGATCAGGCGACGTCAGCTCCGCACCATGCATATCTTTCGTGTAGCCGATCGACCGGAGTTTCTCCACCGACACCGCAACCTCCGCAGGACGAAAATGCGTCAGGGGCAGATCGATCATATCGTAGCGAACCGTTCCGTCCCGGAACACATACACCTCGTGCGCCGCACGAAGAATTCCCTTTTCCAGCGGCTCAACCACACGTTCCTTTGAAATAAGTCCGCGAACCCCTTTCAGCTCGGGAATCTCGTTCGCCGCAATCCCGGTAGTCGCCAAAGCCGCGTTATACTCCTGCCGAAGACTCATCACGCTGTCCTTCTGACAGGCCAGCGGTGCGCCGCACCGCTGGCAGAGTTCCTCACCCGGCAGGCCGATTGTATTGCAGCGGGGACAGCGGTAAACAGCCTCGGTATGCGAACCGCAGTCGCATCTGCTCTTAAACGTCACCAGACCGCAGACCGGACACTTCCGTTCTCCGGTTTCTACGTGGATCATTCCCTCCACCTGACCGGTCGTTACTGCAGTACCCGAAAACATACCGCCCGACAGATCCGCATTACAGAACTTCGCCGCATTATCGATCGACCGCTTCATGCCGCCCGACTCACCAATAGGAAACAGCACATGAACCGGCGGCTTCATTTTCCGGGGAGCAGACTTTCCCGGCCTTCCCATACGGCCGCCGACCCGGGTGCCGGCCTTTGACCGCATCTTTATTCCCGAAAGATGTTCGGCCATCACAAGTCCGTTTGTAAACGGCGGCAAAGTATTCCATGTCGCATTCTTCTCAAGAGCATAGGTCAGCCCAAGGCCGGCAATCAAAACAAGAGGTGTCCTGACAACATAGTTCCCGTCCTCCACCGTGTGGGGAACAAGAAGTTCTTCGAGAACAGCCTTCACCGCAGCGTCCGCAGGAAGATAGAGCACACCGTCCCTGACGGAACCCGTCTTTGCCACCGCATCGGAAAGGAAGCGAAGCTGATCTTCTGTACAGTCATCCCAGAACCATGTGTAGTCAGGATGCAGATACGCACCTTCCGCAACAAACGAAACAGCCTCCGCCTCATTCTCAGGATGACGGGGGCCACCCTCCTGAATCCACCACTCTTCACAGTAACTCGGCGGAGCAAGCACATGATTGTTCTCAAGGAACTCACCGTACGAGATCAGCATCTCGCCGACATCAAGGATGTATTCAATCTCCTTTGCATCAACATACCTGTTCGCCTCTTCAAGCGTGTCGATGCGCCGTATTTCGCCGGAGGTCAGGCGAACCGTTGGCCCCTCAATCGAATCGCAGGGAACAACACCGCAGGCTTTCCCGGGACGTTCCACCTTCATCTGTGTTCCAACCGCCAGATAATCATCCAGCACATGCAGGGTTGCAGGATTAAAACCGCAGGTCGCAAAACCGGTGTTTCTCCCTCTGCCAAGCCGCAGACGGAATCCTCCTTTGCGCATCGGATACGAAAACGGTGGTCTGCCGGCAAGCATATCCCGCATGTACTTGTCTTTTGGATGAATGCCCGGCTCCTCCTCTTCAACCGATGTTGACGCAGCTCCCGAGATCAACGTCTCCAGCCATTCCCAGCCGTCAAGATGCATCTTCGCGACGTTCTTCTGAATCTTCGGCGCCTTCAGTCCGATACCTTCAGCAATGACCAGACACATACCGCCGCGGACGACGTTGGTCTCCACCCGCTCAAGATTCCGGTGCCCGGAGATCTCCTCTTTTTCGGTCGGCTCGCCGTCGATACAGACCGGACAGTTGCGAATGATGAGACGGATATCATCGTCTTTTGGGAGATACTGCATACTCTGAATACCGTTGTACTGCTTGATCTCCTCGACATACCGCTCAATTTCCTCTTCACGCGGCTGATAACGGCCAAGATTTAACAGCCGGCGCACATAGTCGCCGACAAGAACCGACAGAGCCTGAGCCGTTCCGCCGGCGGAACGGATCGGGCCTGCATAGTAGATAACCAGATACTCAGAACCGTCATCATTTTTCTTGATGCCGACTTTGCCGATACCCTCCGTCGGCGCCGCAACCACACCTTCCGTGAGAAGTGCCATCGACGCACGAATAGCATGATCCAGAATTTCTTCGCGGGTCGTCTCCCCGAACTGACGCGAGACAAACGCGTCACCGATCTTCAGCGACGCCTCTTCACGGCTCATCCGTTCTTCGAGATCCCGAATACAGGCGGCAACCCCCTTATAATTCAGAAGCGCTTCAACCCTCCCCGCAAGATCGCTCGCGATTGGAATCTCCACATCAGTTCGCGGATCAAAACCCTTTGCCTTTGCAGCCTTTGCAACCTCCATCGCCCGATCGAGTTCACTGATGAGATGATCCAGATACGCACGATACCGGGGGGAGGTTGCAAGTTCAGCCATTTTTAGTAATCAAAAATGTGGAGCTTGGAGAGTGTGAGTTCCGCACAGAGTTTCACCTGCGGGTCACGCCCGTTCGCCGCCGCGATCAGTGCTGGAACAGCCTTTGCCTCGAGCCGCTCAAGAGCCGCAGCTGCCATGCCGCGGGCTGTCGGATTGGTCGAAGAGAAGAGAGAGATCAGGGACGGGACCGCCTCCTCGCCAAAGGACGCAAGAACCGCACCGTAATACTTCTGCACATCCATGTTCTGTTCGATCTCTGCATACTCCAGAATAATCGGAATAATTACCGGCCCCATCTTGACAAGCGATCTGCCGAGATACCAGCGGCAGTCGGGAGTTGCCTCAGAAATTTCGGAGATCACAATCGGTACAATCCGCTCAGGCGCAGCACGGCCTGCCGCCGCAATCCTATCAACTGCGGCATGCCGGACATCGAGAGACTCATCGTTCAGTGAACTGAAACACGCGTTTAAATTTTCCATTACTTCACCTGTACTACATTTTCCGGAGCAGATTGTTCCCTTCCGGGACCAGTAGCCTGGAAATATTCGGGAGAGGATGAGGGCTGTACCGGACGACCGTACATCGCCCGGTCCATTGCCTTATTCTGATCATGGCCAAACCAGATCACATTCTGATCGAACGGGATGACAATTCCTGAAGCGCGAAGCGCCTGAACAATTTTCCAGAGAAGTTCGGTCTTCGCATCCCACCAGTAACCGGACGGCGACCATATGCGGACCATGAGGTTAGAACCGTTTGGTCCGAGATCATCCACAAACACTGACGGAGCAGGATGCTTGAGTGCATAGGGATGTTTATCGATCGTATCCTTGATGATCTTCATTGCTTTGTCGGCGTCATCTTTGTACCGGATGGTGATGCTGTAGTCAAAGCGTCGGGCAATGTGCGCAACATAGTTGGTGATATCAGACGTAAACATCGCCTCATTCGGCACGCGGACATAGACGCCTTTGTAGGTACGAAGCGTCGTTGACATCAGACCAATGTCCTCAACGTATCCTTCGGTTCCTTTAACACCAATGTTGTCGCCGAGATTGACCGGCCGTTCAAACATCAGGAGAAGACCTGAGATGAAGTTGGAAAGGGTGCTCTGACTGGCAAAACCGATCGCAACCGCAATGATTCCTCCGGCAACCATCAGCCCGCTGAAATCAATGCCGAGAGGTTTGCTCACCGCAAGGAATCCGAAGAAGTACACAGTCCAGCGGGTGAGTTTTTCCATGAAGGAGAGATTGCTTTTGTCAATCTTGCCGGAAA
>CAZABQ010000131.1:0-4899 GCA_964483485.1 uncultured Methanomicrobiales archaeon | reverse complement strand
TGCCTCCCGTTGATACCATATTCGCAAAATTCGGCATCATCCTTGCAGCACTTCTCTGCTTCTCCCTATTCCTCTGGCTTGCAGCCACAAGCATCCTCCTGCCGGTTTTTTCACATCTGTCAATATACGGCCAGTATAACATCCCAAATCTCCTTGTTCTCCTCCTTCCGACAACAGGCGGTCTCCTTTATCTCAGGTTTGGCAGACCGGAAAATCCCCGACCCCTTTACATCTTCATCGCCATCGCAAAAAATATCGTAAAGCCTGTGGTCTCCTCCCCAGTTAGGAAGCAGTCAGCTCCTTCTCCATACCTGTTTGGAAAAAATCTCTCAAAGAAAAAAATAAAAAATTGCCTTACTTCTGCGGCGACACCTCGACACCATCGCCCGGAGACACGACATCCACCAGCATCGACGTCGTTGACTCAATCGCATGTTCAAACTCCGTTAAATCCTGTTCAATTGCCGGGAACGTATTATAATGCATCGGAATAACCAGCGGTGCCCCAATAAACTCCGCCGCCATCATCGCCTCTGCCGGTCCCATCGTATAATGTCCTCCCACCGGCAGAAGAGCAACATCAGGATGATACAAATCATGAATCAGCCGCATATCCGAAAACAGCGCCGTATCACCCGCATGATACACCACAATACCATCCATCTCCACCACAAACCCGGCGGCTGTTCCCATATACAGATCCACCCCGCTCTCCTCCACCGACGACGAATGAACTGCCGGAACCATGCTGACCTTCACCCCGTCAATGACAACCATCCCGCCAATACCCATACCGGTTGCTGGAACACCTTTCTTCGAAAGATATCTTGCAAGCTCGTGAATAGCCACCGTCGGCTTTTTGAGATTCACCGTAATTCCCAAATGATCCCCGTGACCGTGCGTAACCAGAACAAGATCCGCATCAACATCCGCCGCCTCCGCAGGCATTGGATCAATCAGAATTTTCTTCGACCCTTCCAGAGAAAAACAGGAATGTCCCACATATCGGATATACATGCAATATACTCCTCCCTGATGCTATAAATAGAAATAGGTCAGGGAAAACGCAAAAATACCCAGCCAAAAAAAGTATGGAAATATTGATCAGTTAATCTCAATACTGTCAGACTCGGACACATCAATAGCCTCGCCAAGCGTATCCTCCTGAAGACCTGACGTCATCTTCTCCGTCAGATCACGGTCCTCCATCACATCCCGGATACGTTCCAGATACGGATCCAGCGTCGTATCCTCCTTCTGCTCAATCACATGCCGGTACTCCCGAAGCGTCGTAGGACTAATTCCCAGCTCCTCGGAAATCTCCCGCATCGTCTTATCCGTACTCATCAGGGTCCGCATCTGCTCCTGATCAAACGGCATATTAAAGTCCAGCTCCCGGAACAACTTCAGCCGGACGCGTGCACGTGCAACCGTCTTAGACAACTTCTCGTCTCCCAGTTCACGGGCAATCTCGGTATCATTCTTACCTGCATGGAACGCCGTAATCAGCCGTGCAAGCTGAATCGGCTCAAGTTTCGTCTTGAAAAATCCACGATCCTGAATCTCCCGCATAATCAGGGCAATCTCACGCTCAACCGCATCCTGATCGCGAAGCGTCCCATGAAGTTGCTTCATGGGCTCCACAATCTTTGTTTTCTGCGTAATATCTGAAAACAGCTTCAGCAAATCCTTCTGTCTCTTCTTCGGGGCCATATTCGTATTCCTCTCCTAACGGGTTATTCGATGAAAATATACTTCTGAGCATATAATTATTCTGGATGTACCGCCTCTTCATTCAAACAACAGAGCAGGATGCAAAAAATTAATAACCACAACGACTGTATGATTATCCCCAAAAGAGCGGTGGAGAGAAAATCTCCATAAATTATTCATTTTTTTTGCCGAACACCATCCGGGCATTTGCGATATCCTCCCGGCTCCCGCTCAGCACAACCGTATCCTGCGGCATCAGAACAGTTGTCCCGTCCGGCGTCAGAATAATCTCGCCGGATTTCTGGCGCAGCGATACTACCGACACGTGAAACCTCTTCCGCAGATGCAGATCAGCCAGTGTCTTTTTCGCAGCCTCGGAATTCGGACTCACCACAATATGGACGAACTCTGTCTTCGTCGCAGGCTCCAGCGTCGCGGAAAGTCTTCGCAGTCTGCTCTCCACCGCTTTCTGGGCCATTGCCTCCTCACGTTCTGCATACACCTCAGACCGCACCTCACGGACATACTGATCTAAATCCTTTGCCGGGACCTTCTCATTCGCAAACACCCGCCGCGTCATTGCAAGACCTGCCTCACGCTCATCTGCAATCACCTCATCTGCTCCGAGCTTAAACAGTACTGGACTCTCTCCCGTATACCGTGTACGGGTAATAATCGTCGTTCGCGGATTCAGACGTCGGGCAGTTGAGGCAATTCCCTTCACCGTTGCAGAATCCGGAATCGTAATTACCAAAGTCTTTGCCTGCTCAATACCCGCATGACGGAGAATCGGCTCAAGCGACGCATCACCGTACACAATATTCTGGCCTTTATGCTTCTCTGCGGCAACCGTTTCAGGATTCATCTCAAGAATAACATACTCGCGGCCGACTCTCTTCAGTGCCCGCACCACATACTTCCCCGCAGGACCAAAACCCACCACAATAACCCTACCCTGATCATGATCATCATCCGTTCCCTCAGGAACTGCTGCTAAATCCCTGGGAATCGGTGTATCTCCTTTATACCCGGGAGTAGTACTACTGATAATCTTCTGCGCAATCCTTGGCGCCGCGTTCACGGCAAACGGTGCGACAGTCATCGAAATAATTGCAACCGCCAAAAAGATCTGATACATATCAGCAGTTACCAGTCCGAGCGACAGACCTGACGTTCCCAGCACAAACGAAAACTCTCCAATATGGGCAAGACTCAATCCCCCGATAATCGCCGTTCCCGTCGCAACTCCCGCAAGTTTTCCCGCAACCGTCGCAAACATCGTCTTTCCCAGAATCAGTATGACAACCAGCGCAAGAATCAGCAGAATATTTTCGAACATAAACGCAACCGACAGCATCATACCAACCGAGATGAAGAAAATACTCGTCATCAGGTCACGGATCGGCATGATAATCCCGATAACCTCATGGTTGTACTCAGATCCTGCAATTGCAACTCCTGCAAGGAACGCACCAAGGGACATCGACACCTCGACAAGCGACAGCACCCATGCAACACCGATACAGATCGTCATCACCGAAATGATGAACAGCTCACGGTTTCTCCGCGCCGCAACCACATCCAATATTCTTGGGACAATAATCAGGGCAACTCCCATCACGATGAGCAGAGCCACAATATTTGTACCAAGCGTCATGACTGACGAAACAATTCCCTCGCCGGCTCCTGCAAGCAACGGCAGTATCAGCATGATTGGGATAACCGCAATATCCTGACAGATTAAAATTGCAAGAAGCAGTTTACCATGCCGCGTATCGATCTGTCCGTTGTTCTGATAAATGTTCAGCACAATCGCTGTTGAAGAAGCAGATACCATCAGGCCGAGCAGAAAAGCAGTGTTTGCCGGAATACCGAACACAGATAAAATCGCCCAGACAAAAATCGTGGTCAGAAGTATCTGTACACCGCCGCCAAGCAGAACAAGCTTCTTCATCGCTAAAAGATTTTTCAGTGAAATTTCCAGACCGATCGTAAACATCAGGAGAATCAGACCGAACTCTGCAACAAGACTCACCTGATCATAATCGAACAGATGCAGGCATGATGGTCCGATAAGAATACCGGTCAGAAAAAATCCAATGATGGTGGGCAGATTAATTTTACTGCTGAAGAAGAGAACGATCAGCGTACAGGCAAGGAGGAGAAAAATCCCCATCATGGTTGTTTCAACGGACATGAGTGCTCCAGAACAGTTTTACTAAGAAACTGTTTGATATGGAGTCTGAAAACAGTATCGGTCAGGTCGAAAAAATCTCCGGTTCCCGGAGATTTTTTCCGGCAGATAAACAGCGAGAGAACTATATGCCTGTCCGACCCATACATACAGCACCGGAAAACCATGGCAGCTATGGAAGATACTTACGAGAGAGTCACGGAACTTGCACGCAGACGCGGATTTGTCTGGCCGTCTTCGGAGATCTACGGATCTGTTGCAGGTTTTATTGACTACGGGCCGCTCGGCGCAATGATGAAGCGCCGGATTGAAAATGTCTGGCGAAAGTTCTACGTCGTGCAGGAGGGCTATTATGAAATCGAGTGCCCTACTGTCGGTATTGAGCCGATTTATGTTGCGAGCGGTCATGTCGGAGGTTTCTCCGATAAAATGTTCCAGTGCCCGCACTGCCAAGAATTCCTGCGTGCCGATCACGTTGCCGAATCGTTCGGCATTCCGCATGCAGGAACCATGTCGAAACAGGAGCTGCACGATGTTCTCGCC
Source organism: uncultured Methanomicrobiales archaeon (assembly GCA_964483485.1). GTDB lineage: Archaea > Halobacteriota > Methanomicrobia > Methanomicrobiales > Methanocorpusculaceae > Methanocorpusculum. The sequence continues at coordinate 449 of CAZABQ010000131.1, read as the reverse complement.
GACAAGGAGTGCCCCGCCTGCGGGAAAGTCCTGGGGGCTGTTGAGGTCTTTGATTTCAATCTGATGTTTACGACGAGTATTGGTCCGGGAGGACAGCGGAAAGGATATCTCCGCCCGGAGACCGCACAGGGAATGTTCGTGGACTTCCCGCGTCTTCTCAGATTCTATCGCGATCATCTGCCGTTCGGCGCAGTGCAGATCGGTAAGTCCTACCGTAATGAGATCTCTCCTCGTCAGGGTATGATTCGTCTCAGAGAGTTTACGCAGGCGGAAGCGGAGATCTTTGTTCATCCTGAGGAAAAGGATCATCCGTTCTTCTCCCGCTATGCAAACTATGCAATGCCCTTGTGCGGCATTGCCCAGCAGGAGGCGGACGCTCCGGCTGTTGTCAAAACGATGCGTCAGGCGGTTGATGAAGGTATCATTGCAAACGAGTATGTGGCATATTA
>CAZABQ010000130.1:0-4905 GCA_964483485.1 uncultured Methanomicrobiales archaeon | reverse complement strand
AAAAGATCTATGAACTTGCCTGTCTTCTCAAGAGCGGCCGGTTTGTCACGATTTTCTTCGGTATGGGAGTCACCCACTCACTCGGCAAAAACCATAACATCGATATCGCCATCGCTCTGACCGCCGACTTAAACAAATATACCAAAGCCGCGATCATTCCGATGCGGGGTCACTACAACGTCACCGGTTCCGGACAGGTACTCGGCTGGCAGTTCGGATTTCCGTTCTGTGTTGATCTGTCCCGTGGATTTGCCCGCTACAATCCCGGTGAAAGCAGTGCAAACGATCTCCTGATGCGTGGAGAAGTTGACGCAAGCTTTGTAATCGGCAGCGATCCCGGATCCCACTTCCCGTTCAAGTCTGTCAAGAAAATTCATGATCTCCCGTCCGTCTGTATCGATCCTCATATGACCCCGACCGTAGCTGTTTCCAAATGTCACGTCCCGGTTGCCCTCGTTGGTATTGAAATCGGAGGATCCTGTTATCGTATGGACAATGTTCCAATCGAATCCCGCAAAGTCGTTGACCCGCCGGCAGGAATGCTGACCGATGGCGAGTTCCTGGAGATGGTGCTCAAGGAAGTAAACCGTATCAAAGGAGCTGTAGAGGAATGACAGAAATTCTGATCAAAAGCGGATTTGTCTTTGATCCTGTTCAGGGTATCAACGGCGAAAAGAAAGATATCGCCGTAAAAGACGGTGTAATTGTTGACAAAGTCAACAGCTCTGCGAAAATTATCGATGCAGGTGGCATGACCGTCATGGCCGGTGGTGTGGATATCCACTCTCACGTAGCCGGTGCAAAAGTAAACGTCGGCCGTAACTTCCGGCCGGAGGACAAACTGCAGGCCCCCTACGAGCCGGCCCGCGGTGTCCGTCACATGGCAGGCGGCAACTCAGTACCGACGGTATTCAAGACCGCATACAAGTATGCGGACATGGGATACACCACGGTGATGGAAGCAGCAATGCCGCCGCTCTACGCCCGCCACACCCATGAGGAAATGCGGGACACGCCGATCATCGATCAGGCTGCTCTGCCGCTTTTCGGCAACAACTGGTTCATTCTTGAGTATCTCAGAAACGGTGAGATCGACAATGCATCCGCCTACATCTCCTGGCTGCTCCGCAGTACAAAGGGGTACGGCATTAAATGCGTGAATCCCGGAGGAACAGAGGCATGGGCATGGGGTCTGAACTGTATGACCATCAACGATCCGGTCCCGTTCTTCGAGATCACGCCCAAGGAGATTGTGGCCGGTCTTATGGCCGTGAACGAAGGCCTGCACCTGCCACATTCGCTGCACCTGCACGGAAACAACCTGGGAAACCCGGGCAACTATCAGACAACTCTCGACACCCTGAAAATTGCCGAGGGCTTTAAGCCGAACAACAACTTCGGTCGCGAACAGGTTATGCACCACACCCACATTCAGTTCCACTCCTACGGCGGAACGACCTGGGGAGACTTCGAGTCCAAGGGTGCAGAGGTTATGGATTACATCAACAAAAATCCGCAGCTGACCTGTGATATCGGATTCGTCACACTGGACGAGACGACGACGATGACCGGTGACGGTCCGTTCGAGTATCACTTAAACGCCCTGAACCACCTCAAGTGGGCAAACACCGATGTTGAGGTTGAGTGCGGTTCCGGAATTGTACCGTATGTGTACAGCAAAGATGTGTACGTCTGCGGTGTCCAGTGGTCCATTGGTCTGGAAATGGCGCTGCTCGCGAAAGACCACATGCGCTGCTATCTGACAACCGACCATCCGAACGCAGGACCGTTCACCCGCTACCCGCGTGTCATGAAGTGGCTGATGAGTGAGAAGGCACGAAACGATGTCTTTGCCACGATGAAGAACGAGGACAAAGTCCGCGACAGATCGACACTCAGCAGTATCGACCGCGAACTGTCTCTCTACGAGATTGCAATGATGACCCGTGCGGGAACCGCAAAGGCCCTCGGACTCGGATCAACCCTCGGCGGACTGAAACCGGGCATGCAGGCAGACATTGCCGTTTACCCGTACAACCCTGAGACCGAGTCGGACCCGGAGAAGATTGAATGGGCATTCTCGAACGCCAAGTACCTGATCAAGTCCGGAGAGGTCATCATCAACGACAGCGAGATCGTCAGCAACGGCAACAAGAAGACCTACTGGGTTGACGTGAAGACGAACCCGAGCAAACAGGTTGAACACGATCTTACCGAGATGTTCAAGAAGTACTACACTGTCAGCGAGCGCAACTACGAAGTGGAGGAGCACGCTTTCATGAAAAACCCGAACGTTATCGCAATTGACGCAACCCAGTGAGGCAGACACATGAATACTATAACAATTACCATCAACAGGCAGCCGGAACTGTTCATTGAAGCCGAGTGTTTTACGCCGGACGCAGTGGCAGGTAAGACTGCAGAAGAGATTGCGGCCCTGCCAGTTTACATCGGCAGAACCACGGAAACAGTCGGCGACTACTTTGCTGTGGAAGGTGCAGCAGGCGCAACCGCAGAGGAGACGAAACTGGTCGTAAACGGTGACCTTACCCGGGTGAAGTACATCGGTTCAAAGATGTCTGCCGGTGAGGTTGTCATCAACGGTGATGCGGATATGCACGTAGGATCCTGGATGACAGGCGGAAAGATCACGGCAAACGGAAACATCGGCCACTTTGCCGCAACGTCTATGTCCGGCGGCGAGATTGTCGTGTCCGGCAATGCCGGAAACTATCTCGGTGCTTCATACCGTGGCGACTGGCGGGGTATGACCGGCGGAAAGATTACCGTGAAGGGCGATGTCGGTTCCGACTGCGGAACGTTCATGCTCGGCGGCGAGATTATCGTCGGCGGGGACATTGATGTCCATGTGATGACCCACGCTGACGGCGGTAAAGTCATTATTTACGGCAATGCAAAAAGCCGTCTCGGTGGTCAGGCTTCCCGCGGCGAGATGTACGTATTCGGCACCATTGATGTGATGATGCCCGGATATGCATATGCCCGTGACGAGGAACTGGAGATCGATGGTACGAAAGCAGTGTTTGCCCTCTACAACGGTGATCACGGCGAGCGTCACCCGACTCGAAAGGGCGAGACGATTTATGCAAAACTGTATCTGAAAAAATAAGCGTTTCCGAATCATTTCGGAAATACCTCTTTTTCAAAATCGGGAGGTGGGATATGTCCCCCTCCGGAGATTTTCCAGTAGGTGTATTTTCAGGATAACCCACCATTAATAATCAAAACATGCGTTTTTTTCGCGCTCTTTCGGGTTTTGCAGGAAACCATAGAATCCAGGGAAAATATGAAAAAAGTTTACAAAATAAATTTGTAAGGGTGAAAAGATATACAATCACAAATGGGACAATGCCCATAAACTAAACTCGATTGATTCTCATTGAAATACGTTGACCTACGCCAACCTTAATATGGCACATTTGAAACCTTTAATTAGATGAGGTTATGAAAAAATGACGGACCTGAAATTTGTTCCAAGCACCTGTCCTTACTGTGGTAGCGGGTGTTCATTTTACCTCGTTGTACGCGATGGAAAGGTTGTGGGCACCGCCCCGACCCAGAGATCTCCCGTCAACGAAGGTAAACTTTGTCCGAAAGGCATGTATGCCTACGAGTTTATCAACTCGCCCGACCGGCTGACCCACCCGATGATTCGGAAGAACGGTGAGCTTGTCCAAGCAACCTGGGATGAGGCAATTACCTACATTGCAGAGAACCTGAAAAAATACAAGCCGTCGGAACGGTGTGCTCTCTCGTCGGCTCGTGCCTCAAATGAGGACAACTATGCAATGATGAAGTTCGCCCGTGGTGTGCTGAAGACCAATCACATTGATCACTGTGCCCGTCTCTGCCACTCCTCAACGGTGGCAGGCCTTGCAGGCTCGTTCGGGTCCGGCGCAATGACCAACAGTATTCCCGACATTGCCGAGGCAAAGTGTGTGTTCATTATCGGCTCCAACACCTTTGAACAGCACCCGCTGATCGGACGCCGTGAGGTTATGGCAAAGATGAACAACGGCGCAAAGTACATCTACGCCGACCCCCGCCGTACCCACACAAGCAGTCCGGCAGATCTTTTCCTGCAGTTCCACTCCGGAACTGATGTAGCTCTCCTGAACGGTCTGATGCAGATCATCATCAAGAACGGCTGGGAAGACAAGGAGTTCGTCGAGAAGCGTACGAAAGGCTACGAGGATCTCAAAAAGATTGTGATGAAAGAGGAGTACTCTGCTGAGAACGTCGCAAAGATCACCGGTCTGGATGCAAAGGACATTGAGACGGCAGCAGACTGGATCGCAAACAACGGCCCGACTGCTCTGATCTACTCGATGGGTATTACCCAGCACACTGTCGGTGTGGACAATGTGCATGCCTGTGCAAACCTTCAGATGCTGACCGGAAACCTCGGAAAGCGTGGTGCAGGTGTGAACCCGCTCCGTGGTCAGAACAATGTGCAGGGTGCCTGTGATATGGGTGCACTGCCGGTAAACTTCAGCGGGTACCAGAAAGTTACCGACCCGGCAAACCACAAGAAGTTTGAGGATGCCTGGAAGTTCCCGGACGGAATCGCTCCGGCTGAGAACGGTTATGAAGTCACGATTATGATGAATGTCTTAACCGACAATCCCGGCGAACTGAAAGCAATGTACATTATGGGTGAGAACCCGCTGCTTTCCGATCCGGATATCAACCACGTGAAAGAGGCATTCGAGAACCTTGAGTTCGTCGTTGTGCAGGATATCTTCTACACGGAGACCTGCGAGTATGCGGATGTTGTGCTGCCTGCGGTCTGCTATGCAGAGCGTGACGGTACTCAGACCAACACGGAACGCCGTGTCCAGCGCTGGCACAAAGCAGCAGACGGACCCGGAGAGTCGAAGTATG
>CAZABQ010000129.1:0-4923 GCA_964483485.1 uncultured Methanomicrobiales archaeon | reverse complement strand
CCACTCTCCTTTTTGGAGAATGGATCTTTGATACGAAGAAAGTCGGAAGACTTTCTTCGTCTGTATCGGCTGCCCCTACGAAACCCTCCCGACACAAACCTCAGAAAAAGTCCAGCGTCGCCTGCGCAGGAGCCTTCTTCTTTTCCTCTTGGACCGCCTCAACCGTCTCCGGCACAACAACCGGAACACTCTGCTGTACGGGCGGGTTTTCTATCCGGAACTTTTCCAGTTCCGCTTCCCGCTCCTCCTCCTGCCGTCGGGCCGCCGCACGCTTTGCCGCAGAAACCTTCTTCATCTTCATCTCCCGCTCCTTTGCAAGCTTCTGCGCCTCCTTAAACACCGCAGATGCCGCAGCCTTATCATGCATCAGAACCGTCAGCTGATCATCATCAAGATCATGACGCTCGCAGAACTCCAGCGGAGCATCAGACGCAAACCGTGACAAAAGATCCAGATACACCCGCTGCACCTGCGCATCAGGAATACTGTATCCCTCGCCAAGCCTCGCCGCAAGCGTCCGCCGCACCGTCTTCTGCTTCTTCGCAGTACCCATCCGCCGCCAGCGTGACGGCGGCATAATCCGCGGTCGGAACCCCGCACCATCAAACTCCTTCGCAACCCCCGACGTCATCATCGACGTCGCATACCGCCACAGCGTATAATACTGGCGAATCATCGTCCGCCCCAGATACACATCCGATCGCGACAACGCCGCATACGCCCGTCCCCTTTTTCCGGAATCCGCAACCGCCGACGCAGACTCCTCAATCCACTGCATCACCGTATCGGGCTTCTCCTCACACTCGCGGGAAAGCTTCTGAAGCTTCCCGTCAGAAGACCCCGCATACACCCCTGCCACCAGATCAAAAATACTCGCACGTTCATCCTTCTGCGACGTATTCACATCCTGAGCCGTAATCGCATCCTTACCCGTCGCAGACCCGAACAGCATATTCACCGCAGACCGCATATCACCCGACGCACTCTCCGCAATCACCGAAAGCGCATCCGCACCGCAGGAAATCTTTTCCAGAACACAGATCTCCCGCATCCGCCTCTCCAGTGTCGACGCCGTAATAGACCGGAACGGAACCGGATCACAGAGCTTACGAATCGAATCCGACACCCCGTAAGCATCATTCGCAATAAGAACAACCGGCTGGCGGGCTTCCTTCAGAATATCCGCAATCGCTCGCGCCCCTCCCCGATCCGCATTCCCCTCAAGATTATCCGCCTCATCAATAATAATCAGCTTCTGACTCGCCCCAAACAGACTCATGGTAGCCGCAGAATTTCCGGCAACCCGCTCAATCACCGCCTTCGTCCGTGCATCGCTCGCATTCAGCTCAAGAACCTCCCAGTCCATATCGCGTGCTAAGGCCAGAGCTGCCGACGTCTTACCAATCCCCGGCTTCCCGGTTATCAGAAGCGGGCGGGAGTTCGGTGTCCAGTTCCGTGCCCAGTCGGACATCTGCTTGACTGCGGCGTTATTTCCGAGAATCTCTCCAAGATGCCCGGGTCGGTATCGTTCTGCCCAGTCCATAGAAGTATCTATATCTTGGACGCCGGAAGTGATAAACATAAATGAATGGGGGGAGAGCGAACAGATACCCCGCAATTTTTATTTTTTTTATGGGTTCAGGGCGTTGTTAAGCAGGAATTATCCAAGTTACGCAGACAAAGAGACCAACAACAGTCAACGTCCATCGTAAAAAAGCAAAAACCAACCAGATGCATCAAAAACAACGAATAATCCGTAAAAAAAAGAAAATATCAGAGCTGGGATGTAATCAGCTCTTCGGCCTTTGCAAGCGCCGCAGGAATTGCCGCAGCATCCGTTCCGGCACCCTGCGCAAGGTTCTCCTTGCCGCCGCCCTTACCACCAAGCTCGGCACACACAGCAGAAACAAGTTTCCCTGCGTGGACTTTATCCGAAACTCCCGACGCAGCCACAACACCCACACCGTCCGCCGCAGAAATCAGAACCGCAACACCGCCGCGGGCAGCAACCGCGCCCGCAACCGTCACCAGCTCCTTACGGGAAACATCCACCTGCTTCACCACAACCTCAACACCCCCCACCATCACACCCTCAAGACGTGACAGCTCCAGCTCCGCAATCTTCGCACGCAGACGCTCAATCTCCTTACGCTGATCCTTCCACTCCGTAAAGAACCGCTCAACCGACCCCGGCAGATTTTCTGTCTGGACTGACAAGGTATCCGCAGACGTCGCAAGAAGCGTCTGGATATGCTGCATCGCATCAAGTGCCGCAAACCCTGCCGCAAACTCAACACGCTCAACACCATCCTGAATATGCTCAAGGCGCAAAAGCTTAATCGGACCGATCTCGCCCGTACTCTGACAGTGAGTACCCGCACACGCCTGAACCTCCGCACCCATCTGCACAACGCGAAGCTCCTTGCCCGGCGGCACCCCTCCCTGATACAAAGCAAACCCGAACTTCTGCTCCGCCTTAATCCGGGCCTCAACCTTAATCATAACCGGCAGATTCTCCATCACAAGACGGTTCGCCACAACCTCAATCTGCTTCAGCTGATCCGGCGTAATATGCGTATAGTGCCGGATATCCAGCCGTGCCGCATCCGTTGAAAGCTGCGAACCCGCCTGATGAACATGAGGTCCGAGAACCTCCTTTGCAGCGCGCAGAATTACATGCGTCCCTGAATGGTGACGCATCAGCGCCCAGCGGCGCTCCTCATCAACAACTCCCTTAATCCGGTCACCGCGTTTCATCCCGGCTCCTCTGACCTTGTGAAGAATCACATCACCGGATTTCACCACCTCATCCACGCGGATCATCGCATCAGTACTGACAAACGTTCCCGTATCAGACGGCTGGCCTCCGCCCTCAGGATAGAAGAGCGTATGATCAAGAATCACATACTCATCGATAACATCAATGATCGTCGCCTCAAACTCCATATCGCTTGGACGCTCATAGTAGCTTTTGCGGGTCGCCGGAAGAACCGCGATACGATCCGCATACTTCGCGAGCGGCGACTCCGGTTTCTCCCCCTCGTTTTCAGAGTGCATATCTGCAATCTGAGAGTCGAAATCATCAGGAATCTCAAACTGCGCACCGGTCTCCGTAAGGATCTTCCCCATCAGCTCAACCGGAATACCGTGGGAATCGTAGAGCGTGATAAGTTCCTCAAGCGGCACCGGCTGATTCTTCTTGACATAACTCTGACCGACACGCTGAACAGTACGGGTTCCGCGTTCAATCGTCGCATCATACTTCTCAACCTCGCGGCTGATAATCTCGCGAACAATACTCGTCTCCTGCTCAAACTGGGAAAGACCGATTTTTTCCATCTGTGCAACAATCAGGTCGCCCAGATCCTCATCAACCCCTGCCTCCTGCATCATCCTGATACTGCGGCGCAGCACAAGCCGTGCCAGATATCCCTCGCGGACATTGGACGGAACGATTAAATCGCCGAGCATATAGGCAAGACAGCGGGTGTGATCGCACAGCGCATAGATATTCTCCATCGGAACGATGATCTCCTCAAGCTTTGCAAGGGAAACACCGGTCGCATCAGCCACCTTCTGCCGGAGATCGCGGATCTTCTCTCCGCGGATATCCATAAGGCCGGCAAACTTCGCGTTCATGCCAAGAATGTGGGAAACCTCGGGATTATCCAGACGGTCTTCCATACCCGCAGATTCCAGCAGTCGGGAAATCATCTCTGGGAACACCGCATCATACGCCGTAGGCGTGCCCTGCGATGCCCAGGCGAACCGCTCAAGACCGTATCCGGTATCCACAATCCGCAGCGGCATCTCGTAATAGTCCTTACCGTCAATCATCACCTGCGGTTTGCCGGAGTTCTTGCGTGACAGGTTCATGAACACGAGCGTTGCAACCTCCAGTCCGCCCATCAGCACCTCAACACTTGCACCTGCATTTCCTCCGCCGAACCAGGGATTCTCTTTAAAGGTAAGATTATTCAGATCTCCGCCGACCGACTCCACAAATCCGCTGCAAAGTTCCACACAGTGATCTTTCCAGTAGATCGTATTTTCATCGGTATTAAAGGCATGATGCGCCATCATCTCAAAACAGGTGAAGTGGCGGCCTGACCTTCCAACATTATCGAGATCGTTTAAGCGGATGCACGGCTGCGAAATGGTTAACGGGTTCGCCGGCGGAGGACAGACACCGCTTGTTACGAACGGCTGGAAGTCGGCGATGGATGCGATGGTCAAGTAAATATCATCACGCCATCGTGCCGCTACCGGATATCTGCCGATGCGGGTATGACCGTTTCTCTCAAAGTAAGAAAGGTATGCTTCCCGCATCTCTTCGACGGTATGTTTTTTAAATAGGGGGTTGCCGATGAACTGATACGGCTCGCAGGGAGCGTCACCACAGACTTCACGTTCCGGGTCACGTGTCCAGAATGGCATTCCGCATTTTTTACAGATTTTGCGGACAAATCCTTCCCGCTTGAAATATTCAAGCTGATATTCATTCTCAAGCATGAAGAACCACTAACTGAGGTTGATAACCACTATAGGTTGGCGGCGAGGTGAGATAATGATTCGCTTCGGAAATGACCCCGCTGTATCAGCGGCACTCCGGGACAACCGGTCCTGCCGCCCTGCTATTGAAGACAGTTCTTGGGAACAGGATTTTATGATGGTGATTACCATTCCATCCCCTTTGACTATCCCAAACGAAACTATACTCCAAAAACTCCCGACGCCGTGAATACAGCCGCCCGGAGATCTTTCGTAATAGGACTTACGCGGTGTACTTCTCGAAGGTGCGGCAATCGTCATTTGCCTACTCAGGAAAATCTCTCATGTGGCTTTTTTCTTATTGAGTTAATTGTGTACTGTTGAGTGGTGAGCGGGAAGGATGAAAAAAGAACCGCGAATCGGCGCGAATCT
>CAZABQ010000128.1:0-4936 GCA_964483485.1 uncultured Methanomicrobiales archaeon | reverse complement strand
AAAAAATAAATCACCCAGTTACTTTGTCACACCACGGCCAAGTTCCTGATGGGCCTTGGCAAGATGCCGTGCCCCAAGAGCACCAAGAAGCGACAGCTCTCCCGCAAGAACCGCAGTTGCCACAATCTCCGCGAACGCTTTCGCATGATCCCCAGGAATCTCACCGCCTCCCGCAACCCCAAGCATCGACAAACATGCCTGCTGCGTCACAATCCCTGTGCCGCCGCCAACCGTTCCCACCTGAAGAGACGGCAGAGACACCGAAACGTAGACACCCCCGGGAACCGCATCCACCGTCGTAATCGCATTACTCCCCTCAACAACATGTGCCGGATCCTGACCGCAGGCAAGAAACATCGCCGCAATCACATTCGCCGCATGCGCATTAAATCCGAGCGACACCGCCCGAGCCGAACCGACAAGATTCTTCCGCGTGTTCACCTCGGCAAGCGTTCTCGCATCCGTCTTGAACACTGACGCCACCATCTCATCCGACAAAAACACACCGGCAGACACTGACTTCCCCCGCCCTTCAATCACATTGATAGCAGACGGCTTCTTATCGCAGCACATATTCCCGGAAGTTGAAACCATGCGTGCGCCGGTCTCCTCCTCGATAAGTTTCGCCGCCGCCTCGGACGCGATCGTTGCCATATTCATCCCCATCGCATCCTTCGTATCAAACTCAAACCGCACGAACACATTCGTCCCCACCACATACGTCGTAAGACCGATCAGTTCTCCGTGATGAGTCGTCTCCTCCGCGGCGGTCTTCAGCAGCAGAAGATTATCCTCCGCCCACCGGGCGACCTCGGTCGCATGAGCGACCGAAGTCGCCGCAAACACCGGCGCCCGCGTCATACCGTCGCGGAGAATCCGCACCTCAGCACCTCCCGCCTTCGCAATCGCACTGCATCCGCGATTAATGGACGCAACAAGCGCCCCCTCCGTTGTCGCAAGAGGCAGCCAGAACGACCCCTTCGCATACTCACCATTCACAATTACCGGCCCTGCCACACCGAGAGGAATCTGGACACAACCGATCATATTCTCAATATTTCTGACGACCACGCGATCAATGGGAATTGAATAGGAACCAACCGCCGAAAGATCCGAAGACGTCTCTTCCTCGATATATTTTCGACGCAGAGATACCGCCTCATCTGCGGACATCGACTTTTCCAGAGCGTACAGTTTCAGATCGCCGGAACGGATCTTTGCAAGCTGCTCATCCATAATATATACCATTCGGCACGCACACTAAAACATTTTTCTGAAGTCCTGACCAATACTATCCGTATCAAAGGTGTTCCATGCAGAAATATGCCAATATTCTTGAATCAGTCAGAACGACATCGCCGCTCGTTCACCAGATCACGAATTATGTCACCGTCAATGACTGTGCAAACATCACGCTCTGTATCGGGGCTTCTCCGGTCATGTCCCATGCCCCCGAAGACGTCATTGACATGACAAAGATTGCCAGTGCCCTCGTTCTCAATATCGGAACGCTTGATCCCAAACAGGTTCAGGGCATGCTTGTTGCAGGGAGAGTCGCTGCAGAGCGGGGCATTCCGATCATTCTTGATCCGGTCGGCGCAGGAGCAACGCCTTACCGGACCAAAACCGCACAGATGCTGATCGAAGAACTGCCGATCGCAGTCATCAAGGGAAATGCCGGAGAGATTGGAACTCTCGCAGGCGAGGCCGCAGTTGTTCGCGGTGTTGACTCGGGCGGAGTTTCCGGTGACACAAAAATGATCACACAGGAACTGGCGAAACAGCTCGGCTGTGTGGTTATCATGAGCGGTGCAGAGGACATCATCAGCAACGGCAGTCGCGTTGCGGGCGTCGCCAACGGCGACGCCCTCATGGGCCGGCTTTCCGGAACAGGCTGCATGGCTTCAGCAGTTACCGGAGCATTTGCTGCGGTTGCCTCTGATAAAATGGACGGCTGTATTGCTGCAATGGTCTCGCTCGGCATTGCCGGTGAAAAATCGGCGAAGATTGCCGCAGGACCGGGATCGTTCAAACCGGCCTTCCTCGACGCTGTCGCCGCACTGACCCCGGATGATATCACAACATCTGCCAAAGTCACCGAGTACTAAATGTACGACCTCTACGTTGTCACGGATGAAACTCTTTCAGGCGGACTCACCCATACGGAGATAGCCCGCCGTGCCGTCGCAGGTGGGGCGAACGCAGTACAACTGCGGGATAAGGAAAAATCCTCACGTGAACTCTATGAGATAGCTTTGGAGATGAAAGAGATCTGTAGCGGTCGCGCCCTCTTCATTGTCAACGACCGGCTGGATGTTGCTCTCGCCGCACAAGCCGACGGCGTGCATCTCGGACAAAGCGATCTGCCGATCGCCGCGGTTCGGGGGATGTGTCCGAACAATTTTCTCATCGGTATCTCGGTCGGCAGTGTTCGTGAAGCGGTGGAAGCAGAGGCCGCAGGCGCTGATTACGTTGCAGTGAGTCCGGTATTTTCGACGCCGTCGAAGTCGGACGCGGGCGAGGGGCACGGTATTGCAGTAGTCAGAGAGATTTGTGCATCAGTGATGTGCCCGGTTCTTGGTATCGGCGGCATCAACGAAACCAACACGGCCGAACTGATCGAAGCCGGTCTTGACGGTGTCGCCGTCATCTCCGCAGTGGTCAGTGCTCCAGACATTGCCGAGTCGGCCCGAAATCTTTCGGCAGTCATCAGAGCTGCGAAGGAGAGACGGGCATGACGGAACAGTGGTGTCTTCGTGTGCCGGTGCGTGACGGCGAGGCTGCACGACGTGCAGCCATTGCCGAAGGAGTTCTTGATCGTACGCTTCGTCCGCGTGCGGAAGACGGGTATCTTCTGATTCCGGTTTTGTCCGCGTGCGATGGAGCCGTAAAGGCAGAGTTCGCCGAAAATCACACGGTTGAAGAACTGCCGCGTCATGAGCAGATCGGCGGCATCGTTGTCTTGCAGGACGACGATGCGTCGGGCGCGGAAAAAATTCTTGCGGCCCGCCCTTCGGCTCACACGGCTCTCTTGGCGACGTCGCCGGTTGAGGGAGAGTTCCGTACAAAAACGTTCAGGGTTCTTGCCGGCCGCAATACGACCGAGACGATGTATCACGAGTACGGCCGCCGCATGCGAATCGATCTGACCGCCGCATACTTTTCTGCACGGCTCGCGAACGAGCGTCAGAGAATTTTGTCGCAGATGGGCGAGGGAGAAAAAATTCTGGATATGTTTGCGGGTGTCGGGCCGTTTCCGGTGATGCTTGGTGAACGTGCCGAGCTTGTGATCGCCAACGATCTCAATCCTGATGCAGCTCTTTTGATGCAGCAAAATATCCGGCTGAATCGTCTTACGAACGTTATCCCCATGCTTGGCGATGCGAAAAATCTCGCAGAGATTTTGTCGCCAATGCAGTTTGATCGAATTATTATGAATCTCCCGATGGATGCACCGGAGTTTCTTTCGGCAGCTGCGCCTCTGACAAAGCCCGGGACGATGGTGCATCTCTATTCGCTGGTTGAGTCCGAGGGCGAACACAACGCGGATATTTTCCGCGTGTTTCCGCATGCGAATGTGACGGAGCGGGTGCTTCGTTCGTACTCGCCAACGAGCTGGCATGCGGTGTATGATATTGAGGTGAGGGAGTGAGGGTAAAGATCTGCGGGACGGGGACGCCAGCTGATCTTGCCTGTGCTGTTGCTGCGGGTGCGGATGCGGTAGGATTTCTGATGGGGATTACGCATGTGACGCAGGATGCGGTGACGCCCGCGGAAGCTGCGGCGATGATTGCGACGATGCCGCCATTTATCGAGCCGGTAGCGGTTACACATTTCCAAAAGCCGTCTGATCTGATCAGAATTGTAGAGGAGTCGCAGGTGACGACTTTGCAGATTCAGGATATGGTGAGCCTTGAGGATGTTGATGAGGTTCGATCGGCTCTGCCGTATCTCAGAATCATGAAGGCTGTTCATGTGATGGATGTGTCAGCGATTGAGACGGCGAAATATTTTGCTGATGCGGCGGATGCGATTCTTCTTGATACGCGGACTTCGGAGAGGATTGGCGGAACCGGTATTCCGCATGACTGGGGTATCAGTGCGAGAATTGTGGAGGAGGTTCGGGTTCCGGTGATTCTCGCGGGCGGATTGACGCCGGAGAATGTGTCTGAGGCGATCCGAAGGGTGAGGCCGTATGCGGTTGATGTGCATACCGGGGTAAAAAAGAATGGTGTGCGGGATGCTGAGCGAACCCGGGCGTTTGTGGTAAACGCCCGGGCAGCGGCCCTTACACTTCAATGACCGGATGGTCTGATTTTTTGAGGAAGTTTGCGTAGCCGACCATGTCAAGCAGTCCGTGACCGGAGAGGTTGAAGACAATGGTTGTTTCTTCGTTCTTTTTCTTTGCGTCAAGAGCGAGTTCGATTGCCCCGCGAATGGCGTGGGATGATTCGGGTGCAGGGATGATGCCTTCGGTTCTGGCGAAGGTAATGGCTGCCTGGAAGATCTGGTCTTCTGTGTAGGATACGGCGTTGATGGTTTTGTTGTGGTAGAGTTCGGAGACCAGCGGGTTCATTCCATGGTACCGGAGGCCTCCTGCGTGTACGGCGTTCGGGGTGAAGTCGTGACCGAGAGTGTACATTTTGAACATGGGAGTGATGCAGCCTGAGTCGCCGAAGTCGTAACGGTATTCTCCTTTGGTGAGGGAGGGGACTTCTGATGGTTCGACGGCGAGGAAGTTGGTGTTAGTTTTTCCTTTGAGTTTCTTTTGGATCATGGGGAAGGCAAATCCTGCGAAGTTGCTTCCTCCGCCAATGCAGCCGACCATGTGGTCGGGGATGATGTCAAGCTGGTCCATCTGGGCGATGAGTTCCTGACCGATGACGGTCTGGTGCATGCAGACGTGGTTGGCAACGCTGCCGAGACTGTATTTGGT
>CAZABQ010000127.1:0-4999 GCA_964483485.1 uncultured Methanomicrobiales archaeon | reverse complement strand
GTGAACCCTGATTTTTTTAATCGAACAACCTTGTCCGCACAAGGAATAAACCAAATGATGCTATATGTGTTTTTTGAGCGCTACCAGAACAAAGATAACCGGATACCGCAATACACATCATCATGGAACTTTCTTCAGCACTCATTACCGCTGCAGAACTCATGGCAATCTCTGCACGGACTGCACCCAAATCAAAAGGCTCCGATGTCATAGAGATTAACATTCTCGGAGCAGAACAGCTTGAACAACTTGCCGTTGAAATGGAAGAGATCGCAGCAGCAACCGGCATGAAATTTTTCCTCCGTGATGCCGGAAACATCAGGCAGAGCGGAGCATGTCTTCTCATTGGTGCTGACGGATTTTCTACGCTCGGTCTCAACTGCGGCGCCTGCGGTCACGCAACCTGCGCTGAAATGAAATCAGCCGTGAGCATTGCACCGCCGGACACTCTCTACAAAGGTCCGGTCTGTGCTCTCCGGTCCAGCGACCTCGGCGTAGCTGTCGGATCAGCTGTCAAGACCGCATCGACGCTGAATATTGACAACCGCATCATGTTCTCCGCAGGATCTGCCGCCCTTGCCCTCGGCCTTCTGCCTCACTCAACCATTGCGTTCGGGATTCCGTTGTCGGTCACGGGAAAGAGTCCGTACTTTGACCGGTAACCCGAAACCATTATATTTTTTCAGCCGCCACATAACACTCGGAAAAACTTATGACCATCATGAAGATTCGGGGTGGAGATCTCGATCTCGTTGAGTATGAGTTCAGTTCATTTTATCCGGGCGAATGCCTGCATACCAGCGGCGTAACTGTTGCCAGAGAACCATACCCGACAGGAGACACCATAATAGCCCGTGCCCCTGCACGCATCCACCTCTCCGTTCTTGACATGAACCGGTTCAGCCCCGGAACTCCCGGCGGCGGCGGACTCGGATTTGCTCTTCAGATCTACTATGAAGCAACCGTCTCCTGCACGGACCGCAATGTCAGTATCGACTCGCCCCGCAGACTTCTCATCGAACACCTTGTCGCAGCATTCAAGACAGTAACCGGTTACACCGGCGGCTTTGTTATCAAAACCGTTGACCACGGTCGCGAACACGTCGGCTTTGGTTCTACCTGTACCATGGCAACCGCCGTAGTATGTGCCATGAATGAAGCAGTTGGCAATCCCTTAAGCCTTGAGGATGTTCGGATGGTCATCGGCCACAACTATGTGGAAGAGACCGAGGAAGAGGGAAAAGTCGCGTTTGGATTTGAAACAGGCGTGGGTTCTGCCGCCAGTATCTTCGGCGGCATGACCTTTGTCGGAGATCGGCTGACCCGTGTTTACAACCATCCGTTCGCCGAAGACAAAAATGTCTTCATCGTCATTCCAAAGATTCATCCTGAGAATGATAATGCGGGTCTTGAAGAGTTCACGCTTCTTATGAACCGGGCGCGAACCCTCGACTACCGCGACCGGGAACTCAAAGCCTACATGCTGATGATGGATATGATTCCCTCTCTTGCCCGCGGCAATCTGAAAAAGATGGGCGACATCATGTGGGAGATCGAGTTCCGCGGTTCCAAACGTGCCGAAGTCCAGCACCATACCTTCATGCTCTACAATCACATGAATGCCCTGAGAAATGCAGGCCTTGAGTTTGTGGCAATGAGTTCGGTTGGTCCGTCCATCTGCGTAGTTACGGAAAAGACTGCTGCTGATATGCAGTCGATTTTATCGCCGCTCGGTCTTGATATAGCGGTTGAAACCAAAGTTGACAACAAGGGACTTGTTGTCGAAAAGGTCTGAGAATGGCATTCCTCTCCGCCGTGAAACAGATGCTGCCGTATCTGGTTTTCTGCGGAGCTGCCTTTTACGGTCTTCCCCGTCTCGGGGAAGACACCGGCTACTTTATTGTACTTCTTCTGATTATCCTGCCGCTGATTTGTTTCGTGTCAGGATTTTTGTACGGATTCTGTTCTGCGTTTCACCCGGCGTTTCCGCTGTTTGTCACACTGCTGTTTTTGCCGACCGTCTATCTGTATTATAACGTTTCAGCGCTCGGGTATTCACTGGCATTTCTGGTCGCCACGTTTGTGGGGAACGGTGTCGGCTGGTTTGCGGGAAAATCGCGGAGTTAATCATCCCTGACCGCCAATAGTTCTGTATGCACTGTATTGTTACCGGAGGTGCGGGTTTTATCGGTTCGCATCTGGTGGACCTTCTTCTTTCCCGCGGAGATACGGTTACGGTTATCGACTCGATGGTTGCCGGCCGGATGATGAATCTTGAGGAAAATATCGGCGCTCTGGCAGGATTTCGTCATGCAGATCTTCTGGATGACGGCTGGCAGGATGCGTTTGCAGGTGCAGACCGCGTGTACCACATTGCGGCAGACCCGGATGTGCGGGGTTCTGCCAGAAAGTCGTTTGAGGTGTACAATAATAATGTGACCGCGACGGTTCGTGTTCTTGAGGCAATGAAAGAGCACGGGGTAAAGGAGATTGTGTTCACCTCAACGTCCACGGTATATGGTGAAGCGGATGTTATTCCGACACCGGAAAATTACGCTCCCATGGTACCGATTTCAGTCTACGGGGCAAGTAAGCTTGCGTGCGAGGCGATGATATCGGCATATGCGGCAACGTATGACATGAAGGCCTGGGTGTACCGGTTTGCCAATATTATCGGTTCCCGCAGTACCCACGGAGTGATTTATGATTTCGTGCAGAAACTCCGGCAGAATCCCAAGGAGCTGGAGATTCTTGGTGACGGCAGGCAGAGTAAGTCGTATCTCGCTGTGGAAAACTGTGTTGCGGCAATGGTGTATGCGCCTACCGTTTCTGACGGGACGTTTAATGTGTTTAATATCGGGTCTGAAGACTGGGTAAGTGTCCGGCGGATTGCGGAACTTATTGTGGAGGAGATGGCCCTTTCGAATGTTTCGTTCAACTTCACGGGAGGCGACCGTGGATGGGTGGGCGATGTGCCAATGATGCGGCTTTCGGTGGAGAAGCTGAAGGCGACCGGATGGATGCCGGGGATAACTTCAGAAGAAAGTGTCCGCCGGGCAATTCGTGCGACGCTGGGAGACTGAGTATCATTTATTTTTTGTTAAGAGAATAGATGAAAGAACGTCCTGATTTTTTTCTGGTGATCATATCCAGATGTTCCAGTCGGCAAAGATGCCAGTACACAACCGATACAGGGATACCAAGATCCTCTCCAATTTGTTTTCGTGAAACTTCGGTATTTTTTTCAAGATAACCAAGAATTTTTTCCGTTGTCGGATGTTTTGTGATCGTTCCTTTTTGGATGGACATCATGTCTTGATTATTTCCTTTGATCGAATACTTGAGACGTTTCTTGTTAGGAATTTCATGTACCTCGCGATCGCGAATGAGTTTTCTGAGATGATGAACTACAGACCCGCGTGATGCTTTTGTTTCCCTTACAATTTCTGAGAGCGATGCACCGGGATTTTCTGATAGATATTCAAGAATTTTTTTCGGTACGTCTGATTTGGTTTTTTCTTTTTTTGTGAACAGGAGAATAATGATGACACCAAATGCAGTAAAAATTATCGGGATCAAAAGTCTCACGGGTTCCCGGAATGGTGTCTGGGAAAATACTGAAAAGATTGAGAGAGCAAATGTCTGGCGGGCATGATGTTCGCTTATGCCTGTTGCATAGATGTTGGAACGAATAATTGGCGTGGTACTGCCAAGACCTGAGGAGAGCGTTTCCGGGTTTTCTGAAAATGGTTCTATATAATAGAGAGCAACTGTGTGGGCACCGGTTATTTCTGTATCGGCAAAGAGTATTCCCCAGAAAACAACGATGAGCAGCAGTACTGCGATACCGAGGGTGAGGGCTGTCCTGACTCTTGATTGATTAGTATTCTCTGACATGTATCTGATACGGCTGATGCTGACCGGGAGGTTCTTCGCTTGATACTTCGATGCCCCATTCTCCTTCAAGGGAAGCCGGGGACCTAATGGTAAGAGGAATTATTCCGTTTTTGATGTTGTCGTACTGATCGGTGTACGGACCAAGTATGTATCCATCCGGCGTAATGAGATTGAGGTTCATCCTGTATTTCGGGTTGTCCCATGTAAGGGCGACGCGAAATTCTGTCGTGTTTGTTCCAACCATGTAATCATAGTGAGTAGTGTAACCGGGAACACACGTACCATCATGGATCAGAACGAAATCGTTTATACTGCTACCTTTGGGTGGGTCAATGTTGATTGGGAAATATTCGGGCGGCAGTTGTCCTGATTGGATCAATGAAGTGACCGGAACAAATCCTGAGATGTTGCCTGGAGGTATGCGTTCATGTATCCAGACCGTTTCACGCGTTATACGTCCTCCAAGCAGTTTTTTGAGATTTTGCGGTGTGAATACTTGATAGGCGACATGAATTTCAATGAAGTCTGAAGAGTTTATCGTACCGGGAAGATAGATCAAGGTAGGAGTCGTGTCAGGTTGTACACTGTATGCCGTGTGGGTGTCATCTACACAAATTGTGTATGGTGAGTGAGGGACAGATACCTTCGGCAAAAGATTGAGCTGACCGAATGTTTCAGGTATGCGATGTGAGAAGAACATTTCTGCATAGTTGATGTGATCCTGCCGAAATGTTGCCTGAATATCTTTGAGAGGAAAAGTTGTTGCAGTGAGGGCAAGCATATTGCCGTACTCGGTATCTGCGATACTGCTCACCCAACCGTCAAATGATTGATAATATTTCTCAGAAGAAAGAGCAGGCGAATTTTTTACATAGGGGAGGGGGAAGTACAACGTGACCGGTTCATCTACGGTACTGGTATTGAGACCGGAGGTTGTGATGCTGTAGGTAACAGATGAACCTGTTGCGGCGACCCATATGTGGCTTCCTATGTAAATACCAAAAAAACCGACGATTACTATAGCTAAAATGAGAATCAGTATCGTAAAAAAATGAAGAGGTCTTTGCTCTTCAGTCATTATTTTGATCTCCGTTTACACAAC
>CAZABQ010000126.1:0-5013 GCA_964483485.1 uncultured Methanomicrobiales archaeon | reverse complement strand
CGCAAAAAACAGCAGCATCAATGTAGTTTCAGAGATGGAAACCTTCATCATCTCTCCTATGAAAGAGACGCCCGCAACCAGAAGAATGCCTTCAGCGAGACCGAACGCGGTTACCTGCGGCAACCGTGACTCGCGGATTTTTGGCGCATGTTTCTCGTACTCCTCGTTCTGACTGACAATATAGACATCAATATCACCGCTTTTATGAATGATGTCATCCACAATTGATCCGAAGAGAAACTCCTTCCAGCGGGGCCGCAGTGTTTTTCCAAGAATGATACGGGTCACATTGTAGTTCTTCGCATACGAGATTACGGCATCAGAAACCGACAGGGCAAAAACAGTATCCGTTTTTGCCCCAAGACTCTCTGCAAGCTTCATCGACTTCCAGATTCTCTCTTTATCCTCTTTGGGCAGGGCACGTGTCTTTGGAGTCTCCACATACAGAGCTGTCCAGTCGACATTCATTCTGTCCGCCTGTCGGCGGGCAGTTCTAACAAGTCGTTCGGAAAATGGCGACGGACCTACTGTGATCAGAAGCCTTTCCGCTGCCGGCCAGGGTCCCGGAATTGAACGTGTCTGCATATAAGCAACCATCTGACTGTCCACCCGCTCTGCAGCACGCCGCAGGGATATTTCCCGCAGGGCATAGAGATTGCCTTTACTGAAAAATTTTCTGAGAGCCTGTTCGGCCATGTCAGGAACATACACCTTACCGTCCCGGAGACGCTGAATCAGTTCTGCAGGAGGAAGATCAACCAGTTTAATCTCGTCAGCCTCATCGATGATTCGGTCAGGCACCGTTTCGTGGACCGGAACATGGGTAATCTGGGATACAATATCCCGAAGACTGTCCAGATGCTGGATGTTTAAGGTAGTGTAGACGTCAATACCAGCGGCGAGAAGTTCCTCAACATCCATGTAGCGCTTCGGATGCCGCGAGCCGGGAGCGTTGGTATGAGCCAGTTCATCTATTAGTACTATCTCAGGACGAGCGGCAAGAATTGCGTCAATATCTGGCTCGTACAGAACTGCTGTCCTGTACTCGGTTTTTTTCAGAGGGATTGAAGGAATTCCAACCGTGAGTTCCGCCGTCTCCGGCCTCTTATGAATTTCCACGTATCCGATCCGAACATCCCGTCCTTCGGCAAGATGCTGATGGGCAGCTTTGAGCATCTCATAGGTTTTACCGACGCCGGCCGCATAACCGAGAAATATTTTCAGTCGTCCTGACTCTTTTTTTGCTTCCGCTTTCTGCACATGGGCAAGCAGGGTATCAGGGTCAGGACGTGTCTCATCAGTCATTTTTTATCCCATTCCAAGTGCGGTCAGAACGATGTCAATCAGCTTAATACCGACAAACGGCACGATCACACCGCCGAGACCATAGATCAGGAGATTATTGCGTAATGCAACATTGGCACTGACCGGCTTATAGGTTACGCCGCGAAGGGCAAGCGGAATGAGAGCGATGATGATCAGGGCATTGAAGATGACCGCAGAAAGAATCGGCTGGGATAGGCCCATCACGTTCAGAGCCGCAAGGGCCGGATAGGTACTGATGAATACCGCAGGGATAATCGCGAAGTACTTCGCCAGATCATTGGCGATACTGAACGTGGTCAGTGATCCGCGCGTCATCAGCAGCTGCTTGCCGATCTCCACAATTTCAATCAGTTTCGTTGGGTTGCTGTCAAGGTCCACCATGTTTGCCGCTTCACGTGCCGGCTGGGTACCACTGTTCATCGCGACCGCCACATCCGCCTGGGCAAGTGCCGGAGCATCGTTGGTACCGTCGCCGGTCATGGCGACGAGATGTCCCGCTTCCTGATACTGCCGGATCAGGGAAAGTTTACTTTCGGGCGTTGCCTCGGCAAGGAAGTCATCAACTCCCGCCTCCGCGGCAATGGTTGCAGCGGTCAGATGGTTGTCTCCCGTGATCATCACCGTTGTGATTCCCATAGACCGAAGCTCGGCGAACCGTTCCCTGATACCGCCTTTGACAATATCCTTCAGATAGACAACACCAAGAGCATGACCGTTCTTTGCAACGACCAGCGGCGTCCCTCCCGCCCTGGAAATTTTTTCCACTTCCTCTTCAAGTTCTGGCGATACCGTATTTCCTGCATTTCGAATGTAGGAGTAGACAGCGTCCGACGCACCTTTCCGGATTTCGGTCAGACCAATATCAACACCGCTCATCCTTGTATGACTGGAGAACGGGATGAACTTCATCTCAGGAGTTCCGTCCCGGGCTCCGACCGGTCTGCCCCGCAGACCGTATTGCTCCTTGACGAGAACAACAATACTGCGGCCTTCAGGAGTTTCATCAGCAAGCGAGGAAATCTGGGAGCTTTCAGCAAGCTCTTCAGAGGATACCCCGTCAACCGGAATGAGGTCCACTGCCTGGCGGTTGCCGAGCGTAATCGTTCCGGTCTTGTCAAGCAGCAGAACGTCAACATCTCCGGCTGCTTCAATGGCGCGGCCTGAGGTCGCGATGACGTTCTTGCGGATCAGCCGATCCATTCCTGCAATACCAATGGCCGAGAGCAGACCGCCAATAGTAGTCGGCACAAGACAGACCAGCAGGGCAATGAGAACAGTCACACTGACAACCGTACCGGATCCAGCCTGAGTAACGCTGTAGCTGGAATACGCGTACAGCGTCGTACAGACAACCAGAAAGATTGCCGTAAGGGTCAGGAGGAAGATATTCAGTGCCTGTTCATTTGGTGTTTTCTGACGGTTTGCCCCTTCAATCAAAGAGATCATCCGATCGATGAATCCCTCTCCCGGGTCAGCCGTGACACGAACGACCAGCCAATCGGAAAGAACCGTCGTTCCTCCGGTAACAGCACTGCGGTCTCCTCCGGATTCCCGAATAACCGGCGCACTTTCTCCGGTAACGGCCGATTCGTTGACGGACGCAATACCTGCGACGATCTCGCCGTCAACTGGAATGATCACACCGGCAGATGCACAAAAGAGATCGCCTTTGCAGAGATCGGTGGAGGAAATTTTTTCGAGATCAGCCTCTTTTGGTTCGGTACCGGTAAGAGGATCATAGGAAGAGCGGATGCGGAACGCATCCGTCTTCTGTTTCATCTGCCTGAGCGCTGCCGCCTGGGCTTTACCTCTGCCCTCAGCAAGAGCCTCGGCAAAGTTTGCGAAGAGAACGGTGAACCACAGCCAGATGGTGATCGCACCGACAAACCATGGTTCCTCTTCCCCATTTCCAAGGAGAGCCGAAACCCAGAGAACGGTTGTAAGAACGCTACCGATCTCTACCACGAACATAACCGGATTTTGGATCATGCGGCGCGGATCGAGTTTGCGGACGGCGTCCGCCGCTGCCTTCAGATACATCTCCTTTGACATTCCCGCACGCTTTTTCCCAGACATATCTCAGATACCTCCAATCATTATCAGATGTTCAACAATCGGTCCAAGGGCAAGGGCCGGCAGGAAGGATAAAACTCCCACCATGATGACGACGAACACCAGCCATATGACGAACAGCGGTGTGTCCGGCTGCAAGGTTCCACCCGACGATGGAACAATTTTTTTCGCGACAAGCGATCCTGCAAGGGCAAGGATTGCGAGGATGATCGCAAATCTTCCGACAAGCATCGCGACTGCAAGCACAATATTGTAGTAGAGTGTGTTTACCCCAAGACCGCCGAATGCACTGCCATTGTTACCGACCGCCGAGGAGAACGCGTAGAGAATCTCGGAGAAACCATGAGGTCCCGGATTTGTGATGGCAGATACTCCCGGCTCTATCATCACAGAGATGGCAGTACCAATGAGGATGGCACACGGCGGGATCAGAATGATCAGCGATGCAAGCTTCATGTCATGCGGCTCGATCTTTTTACCGAGGAACTCGGGCGTTCGTCCGACCATGAGTCCTGCGATGAACATCGCGAGAATGACAAAGATCAGCATCACGTAAAGACCCGAACCAACGCCGCCGAAAACGATCTCACCAAACTGCATCAGCAGGAGCGGCATCATTCCCCCTACCGGTGTGTAGGAATCATGCATGGAGTTGACACCGCCGCAGGATGTTGCCGTTGTTGCGACTGCAAAGAGAGTGCTTGCGGCAATACCGAATCTGACTTCTTTTCCTTCCATGTTTCCTCCCGACTGAAGGGAGGAGGAGGCCTGATCAACGTTGTACTGATCAAACATCGGATTTCCTCCCTGTTCGGCGATGAAACAGATGCCAAGAATCGGAACAAAGATGATGGCCATCGTAAGAAGGAGCGCAAGACCTTTGCGGACAGATCCTATCATGGAGCCGAACGTGTAACACAGGGCTGCCGGAATGAGGAGAAGACAGAGAATTTCCACAAGATTCGATACAGCGTTCGGATTTTCCAACGGATGGGCAGAGTTCACCCCCATGACACCGCCGCCGTTTGTTCCAAGGAACTTGATCGCCGTCTGGGACGTAACTGGCGCCATAGCGATGATCTGGGTATCGGCAATGACATTGCCGTTTGCATCAAGGATCGGATCGATGAGCTCGATCTCCGCCGGCGGTGCGAGTGTCTGAACAGTTCCCTGCGAGACAAGGATGATGGAGACGATGAAGGCAAGCGGCAGAAGAATCCACAGACTCCGCACCAGCAGTACCCAGAAGTTGCCAATCACGGTCGCATTCTTTCTGGTCAGAGCAAGGATCAGGGCAATGACTACTGCCATGCCGGTAGCGGCTGACAGGAAGTTCTGTACGGTGATACCGAGCATCTGCGTCAGATAACTCAGCGTAACTTCACCGGAGTACGCCTGCCAGTTGGTGTTGGTGACGAAACTGACCGCCGTGTTGAACGCAAGATCCGGAGATACAGCACCAAGGTTCAGTGGATTTAAAGGGAGGAACTGCTGGATACGCTGCAGAAGATACAGAAGACCGATACCAAAGGCATTGAAGATCAACAGTGCTGCCGCAAATGATTTCCAGTCCATCTCCTCTTCGGATTTGATACCGGCAGTCTTCAGAATCCA
>CAZABQ010000125.1:0-5034 GCA_964483485.1 uncultured Methanomicrobiales archaeon | reverse complement strand
AGACAGAAGAACAAATCTGAAAACCAACCAACTCGCCCTCGGAACTTTTTTCTCACATTTCGGCAAACAAAAAAACTCCATCGCAAAAAAATATTTTTCCAAACCTCAGGTCAAAAGAAATAGAACTTACGCGGGGTGGATCGTGTTGGTGCCTGCGGGTGTCTCATTTGTTTTTGGAGAAATTTCTCCTGAGTCAGACGACTATTGTCACCTTCGAGAGGTACACCGCGTAACTCCTAAGAAAAAATATTTTTCACTCGATGACAACGCCCGTCTTTTCCGAAAAACTTGTCAGCGTATCAAACTCCTTGAAAAAAAACTTCCCCGGAATATACTGATCCTCTCCTCCCGCGGAAAGATACCGCTCGTACATTTCAGCAGGCATTTGAAACATCACCACAGCATCATCACGACCGATACCTGACTCCACGAACACACCCTGCGAAACCTGTGTGAAATCCTTTGGAACAGATGAAGGAAGCAGCACCAGCTCATCATCCTCCGGCGAAATCATCGACTGATACGTCCCCTGAGAAAACACCATCGTCATCAGCTCCTCGGAAGACAGCGGAACAGCAGGTTTTGCATCCGCAAAATACTCAGGCGGGACCGGATCGTGAGAAGAAACCGGATCGGACGTCGGGCCCGGAGTACGGATACAGATAGTCCCGGGAGTTCCAACCGGCCCTCCCGGGAGATCAGGGGAAATAGCAGTATTTTCAACCGGCTGCGGCTGATTTGGTGAAAGAGCCGGGAACACTACAACTCCGGCTGCCGCAATCAGAACACAGAGAATCAAAACCCCCGCAATCTTCCGCCGCATCCGCCTATGCCTCACTCCCCCGCACGGCCACAAACATCGACATCACCAGATACAACACCAGCACATACACCAGAACCGGCACCGCAATCGCCGCAGCAGCCAGAAGTATCGAAGCCGCCGCAACGGTCAAGAGAAGAGCAGCGATACACATGACAAGCACAACCACACAGACCCCGATAACCGCAAGTATCGCATACAGAAACCTCCGATCCTTTGCCGGATTTGAAACAGCTTCGCTCTCCGAAAGCCATCCGCACCTCTTTGCAGCATACATCAGAATCATGCCGAGCAGATAATACGGAACACAGACCCACAGGAAATTCACCGCAGCAACCAGACCTGCCGCAATACTTGCAACAGTCCCTGCAAACGAAAACACCGCCGACCCACAAAGAGCTGCAAGGCACAGACCAAGCACAGCGACAACCGCATACCACAGATACATCCCGGTCTTCTGCGGAACAGAAATCCATCCAAGCCTCTCTATCGAATACCCCACCAGAACTGCTGCGATAACCATGGGCAGACAGGCAACAGCCAACGCCGCAACAATCATCAGGGCCGACCCAAAAATACTGACCGCAACGAGCGGCGACGCGACAAAACCAATCCAGGCAAACACGAGAATACCAACGGCAATAACCGCCGCAGCAACAGCATACAGATACGTATCAGACTTCATTTCACTCACCAGAGAACAGAACAAATACTCTGTCGATATGGTGGTATATGATTCCCACGAACTATAAATATTGTGGACAAACACTCATCACATCCCATCCAAAAACACAAACCAAATACAAACAAAGAACAACCACCCACATAGCCCATAATCCCCAAAAACCGGCGGAATATCCCGCAACCAAAAATTCAAAAAGCACTGATGCACCTCAGAAATCAATCCAGAACAGCACAAACCCCATCCGCACCACAAACCACATGATTTTGAGTTTAAAAAACCCTCAAAAAACCCCATGTGAACCCGCCAAATTCGAGCCGAAAATCAGGCATTACAGCCGGTTTAAATAGCGGTAAGGGTATTTCGTCGTCCGAAAAACCACCCGTTACATCGAAATCAACGTTCTTTAAAAAATTAAAGCTCAAAATGAGGGTATTTTTACCTACCTCTCACCCTCACGTCACTTCGTGACATCCTCAGCTACGCAGCTTCGGCTGCGTAGCAACAGCTTTTGCGATCAGCGAAATACCGGCCTGAACATCCTTCAGATCCACCACCTCAACCGGCGAATGAATATAGCGGGCAGGAACCGAAACCGGAACACTCGGAATACCACCGCGTTCAAAATTAATCGCCGACGCATCCGTATTACCGCCGTCCCCCACCTCGACCTGAACCGGAATATCAAACTTCTTCCCGGTCTTCACCATCCACGAAACAACACGCGGATCTGCAATATGACCGCGGCCTGAAGCAGAAACCGCCACAACAACCGGCCCCTTCCCCATAAAGACCGGCGCCTTCCGGCGCTCAATACCCGGAGAATCGCCCGGGATCGTCACATCAGTTGCAATCGCAACATCAGGATTCAGCGTAAACGAACTCGTCTTCGCCCCCTTCAGTCCGACCTCCTCCTGCACCGTAAACACCGCATACACCGTATGCTTCGTCTCCATCTCGCGAAGAGCACCAATCAGCATCGCACATCCCGCACGATTATCAAACGCCTTCCCGGTCACAACCGTTCCCGACAGCGGCGCAAACTCACGATCAATCGTTACCGGCGTACCAACCGAAATTCCCAGAGCCTCAACCTCTTCAGGACTCGTCGCACCCACATCAATAAACATATCCTCAAAACCGACCGGCTTCTTACGCTCCTCATCACTCATCACATGCGGCGGCTTCGTCCCGAGAACTCCCCGGACAACACCCTTCTCGCCGTGCAGAAGAACACGCTGGCTCACCAGAACCGGATTATACCAGCCGCCGATACCAACAAACCGGATAAAACCGTGATCATCCACAAACTGAACCATCAGACCGATCTCATCCATATGGGCCGCAAGCATAATCGAAAAATCATCGCCCTTCTTTACCGCAACAAGATTACCCATCGTATCGACCGTAACCTCATCCACATACGGCGCAACCTCGGCTCTGATAATCTTTGCAACCGACGACTCAAACCCGGAAATACCATGGGCATTCGAAAGCTTCTCTAATAATACACGAATTTCTGCAATTTCCATAATAATCACTCCAGAACACTCTGCATACGTGCAAGAGCAGTTTTGATATTCTCCTGAGATGTCGCGTAACTCATACGGGCATATCCTTCCCCTGCACTGCCGAACGCAGTACCGGGCGTGATAATAACGCCGGCATCCACAATTTTTCTCACCGTCGCGGAATCAAACTTCGGGAACGCATAAAACGCACCGTCAGGCCGGTTCACGGAAACCCCGAGATGGGTCAGTCCGTCAATCAGCAGATTTCTCCGCGCCTCATACTCATGCTTCATTGCCGCAACAGAATCCTGCGGACCGGTATATGCCGCAAGTGCCGCATACTGGGCAATCGACGTCGCACAGGCAAGAGTGTACTGCTGTACCTTAACAGCCTCGTGCACAATCTCCTCAGATGCCGCAAGAAATCCAATCCGCCATCCGGTCATCGCATACGTCTTGCTCGTCGCATTCACCGTCACGACATTATCGCCAAACGTCGCGGCGCTCACAAACGGCGTATCACCATAACAGAACTTCTCATACACCTCATCACTGATAACCGTCACACCGTAATCGGCAGCCGACTCGACCACCGCACGGATAGTCTCCGCAGACTCAACCATACCGGTCGGGTTTGCCGGGCTGTTCAGCACAAACACCTTCGCCTTCGGATCAGACATATGCTCTTTGAGAGCCTCAACATCCAGATGAAGATTTGGAGCAAGGCGGACCGGATCCGGCACACCGCCGGCAAGCGTCGTTAGTGCTCCGTACGACACAAAACCCGGATTATTGAAAATGACCTTATCGCCCGAATCAACCAGAGACTGAATCGCGATATTCAGGGCGCCCGATCCGCCGGCCGTAATAATCACATTTCCGGCAGAGCAGGGAACATGGTTTTCCCGTGTCATCTTTGCCGCAACTGCGAACCGCAGCTCATCAATACCGGCATTGTTCGTATAACCGGTCATGCCTTTGCCAAGGGCGGCAACAGCTGCCGCCTTAATGTTCTCCGGCGTATCAAAATCCGGCTGACCGAGGCCCATGTTGATGGCGTCCGGCCCTGCCCCTTCAAACATCTTGCGGATGCCGGAGATGTCGATTGCAGTAACCCGCTTTGCAAACTGTGTCATGATAGTTACTCGATATTGGTGTGGCGGCGCTTCAGTTCGCTTTCATCAGTCTTGGTCATATCCATCAGCGTGGAAATGACCGCATCACCAAAGATGAGGGAGCTCGTCTCAAAGATTGTGCCGAGCGGAGCAAACGATCGGTGTTCACCCAGCATCTGACGGATCTCATACTCATGGGCATCACAGCTTACCGGGTCTCTCTGGGTTTCAATCTTAATCACAAAGTCGGCAATCTTGCCGATGCGGGAGTCGGGATTGGAAGAGATTAAGGCAACTTTTACGCCGAGGCTTTTTGCCGTCTCAGAAATGTCGCCGATCGTTTTCGTGTTGCCCGAGCCGGAGAATGCGATGATCAGATCGCCCTCGCCGATTGCAGGCGTAATCGTCTCACCGACCACATACGATGTCAGGCCCATGTGCATCAGCCGCATCGCAAACGACTTTGCAACCAGCCCGCTTCTGCCCGCACCCATCACGTAGATGCGTTTTGCGGCAAGAATTGCCGCAAGAAACGCATCAATCTCGCCGCTTGAGATCTGCCGGGCGATGGCGTCGATGCGGGATGCCATTAAACTCATCATATTTTTGACGGAAGCTCCGTGAGTCATACTGCTACTATATGGGTCGTGCAGATAGATGAGGGTTGGCGTTTGGAGGCTCTGCTCCAAAAGTCTGAAATGATTCTTACTCTCTGAAGAAGAGTTTTTTCCAAGGCAAAAAATGAATGCAAGTGGCTGAGTGGTGACAAAAATACCACTCAACCAATTACTATTTCCAGAAAAAAGTCGGTGAACTATTTTTTCGATATTACCACTGTAATGATAGAAAATATTTTTCAAATAGGACTTACGCGGTGTACCTCTCGAAGGTGCGGCAATGATCATT
>CAZABQ010000124.1:0-5040 GCA_964483485.1 uncultured Methanomicrobiales archaeon | reverse complement strand
TACTAATTCTGTTCACGAAGCCAAAGATACCACTTAACAGTACACACAATAAATCAAAAAGGCCATAGGAGGGATTTCTCCTGAACCGGCAAATGACTATTGCAACCTCCAAGAGGTACACCGCAGTCCTCCTTCCCAAAAAATCAGGCAAATGCCGGATAGACAACATCTCCGGCAGAAACATTCAGACCAAACCGCGTATTGTACTCATCCAGCACTGCACGAACATCCAGATCCGCAGTAGCGTCTGGATGCAGCATCTTTGCAACCGCCACTGCTCCTGCAAACGTCCGGGGACCGTACGCGATATCATTGCGAATCAGATAGCTTCGGTTCTCCGCAACCGCATCCAGATTAGCAAAACCATTCCGTTTGGTGAACGCGGCATATTGATCGCCTGCACTCTCCATATTTTTCACCGAAAGCACCTTGATCATCAGATCAGGATTTTCCGAAATCAGCCACTCAGGCGAAATCTTCGGGGACACCGCTCCCATCTCCTGTGTGAGAACATTTCTGCCGCCGGCAAACTCTATCAGAAGATCCATACCCGATCCCTTCGCCTGACCCGAATACTCAGTGTATCCTTCACAGTACACCGACGGTGCAAACGAAATAGCCTCTGTTCTGTTCTTCACCGAGTCCATCACGCCGGTATAAAATACAACAAACTCCTCTGCCTTTCCTGAATTGCCGGTGAGAATCCCCAGTGAACGGACATCTGCGGCCATCGTCGTCGGCTTGTAGCAGTCGATGTAGCAGATCTGAATCCCGCTCGCCTCAATCACTTCAGCGTTCAGTGGTTTGGACGTGGCAAACGCTATCACCACATCCGGCGAGAGGGAACTCATCAGCTCCACATCAGGCAAATCCCATTTGCCGACGCTTATCGCGTTCGGGAAAAGCGGCCCGAGCTCAGCATGATCATAAATCGACTGGGACACACCGACCACTTTGTCCGCCGCTCCTATAACATACAGCATCTCAGCAGCGTTTGAGTTCATCAGAACAATCCGTTCCGCCGTGTGGGGTAGTGAAAACTGCTCGCCGTTCGTCTGATTGATCACAACTCTGCCTGCAGGCGTCTCGGTTGTCACACACCCTGCCGCACAAAGCAGCATAGCCAAAACCGCACAACTGGCCAAAAGAAGAGAATATTTTTTCATTGTGACGCTCTCTACTAATAGTGGTCGAACGCGCTATTTCAGCGTTGCGGAGGAAAATAAATCCTATTCCATATCTGACGGTGCATAGGAGAGAATAAACTTCCCCTTGGCATTTTCCACAATATCAGCACAGACACCGTAGACATCCTTCACCGCCTGAACACTCAGAACCTCTTCGGGAGTTCCGCAGGCGTAGGTCTTACCGTCTGCAAGCATCAGCACTTTATCGGTGTACCGGAGAGCCAGATTGAGATCATGCAGAGCAATGATCATACAGGATTTCTCCTGATGCACAATTCTCTGCATGGTTGCAACCGTCTCCAGCTGGTGACGCAGATCCAGAGAACTTGTCGGTTCGTCGAAAAGATAGAACGCCGGCTGCTGGGCAAGTGTCCGTGCGATGAACACCCGCTGCCGCTGGCCGCCGGACAGTTCATTCACAAACCGTCCCGCAAGATCCGTACCATGCATCGTTGCAAGACTTGCGTCCACTACCGCAAGATCCTCGTCGGTAACCGACCAGCTCATGTACGGTCGTCGTCCGATCAGAACCGTGTCAAGCACCGTTGTAAACGGCGTATAATGAAAGTACTGCGGCACGTAACCGATCAGTTTTGCCCGGTCGATCGGGTCAATGGTTGATGCATCAACCCCGTCGATCAAAATCCTGCCGGATGCAGGACTGAGAATGTCGGCGATGGTTTTGATCAGCGTTGACTTGCCAGACCCGTTTGGTCCGAGCAGTGCCACAACCTCTCCGGCTTCCGCAGTAAAACTGATGTCGTGCAGCACCGGTACTGAACCATACTTCTGCGAAACAGATTCCACCTCAATTCTCATCCGAGGTACCTCCCGTGTCCCCGCGTGATAAGGTAGAGGAAGAAAAGTCCTCCAAGAATATACATGATAACACCGACCGGAATCTCAACCGGCGAGAAGATGCTGCGGGCTGCTGTGTCTGAGATCAGAAGAATCAGCGCGCCCATTACTGCTGAGCAGGGGAGCAGGTAGCGGTAATCGTTACCTACAATCATCCGGCAGATATGCGGTGCCATAAGGCCGATGAATCCAATCACACCGGTAAAGGCAAGACATGCTGATGCGGCGAAACTCACCACCATCAGCCCCCGCATTCGGAACTGGGGTACGTTGATGCCGAGATTTTTCGCCACGTCGTCCCCGCCGGAGAGCGTATTCAGATCCCATGCCCGCCGTTCCATCAAAAAGAAACAGATGAGCACGATCGGCAAAAGAACGAGCACTGCCTGCCAGTTTGCGCCCCACATTCCGCCCATCAGCCAGGTAACAATGTCACGGAGTGCTTCGTCATTGGAGATATACTGCAGAGCCAGCAGTCCTGCCTGAAAGAGGTATCCGATAACGACACCTGCGAGAATCATGATCGCCTGTGATGTCTGTTTCGTACGTGAGATAAGATATACCAGAACAACACTCATCCAGCCGAACAGGAAGGCGGAAAGGATCAATAGAGCAGTGTTTACAGAAAATGTGATCCCCGCAACGGTCACTGCTCCGGCAAATGCAGCCCCGAAGAGAAGAGGCCCAAGCACAATCATAAATGCTGCACCAAACGATGCCGCAGAAGACAAACCAAGAGTAAAGGGACTGACAAGGGGATTTCGCAACAACCCCTGCATGACAGCTCCGGCAACTGCAAGACTGATACCGGCAAGAATTGCGAGCAGGATACGGGGCAGCCGGTAGCCGGTGATGATAAACTCAGCGTTTGGTGTTGCCGGAGCGCTGAACACTCCCGGAAGTACGGCATGACCAAACGATGCAAGAATATCTGCCAAAGGTATGGCAACT
Organism: uncultured Methanomicrobiales archaeon; assembly: GCA_964483485.1. Classification (GTDB taxonomy): domain Archaea; phylum Halobacteriota; class Methanomicrobia; order Methanomicrobiales; family Methanocorpusculaceae; genus Methanocorpusculum. The sequence continues at coordinate 2,044 of CAZABQ010000124.1, read as the reverse complement.
GTGCCGATGCCTGCGGCAAAGACCGAGACCACACAAAGCAGCAGGAGCAGTACCCCGAAAATGAAGAGCTTACGCTTCTGAACAGTGTGGTAGAGCTCTGCTGTTTTGGACGCAGTCATCTGCTACTCCCGCAGCCGATTTCGCTCAGCTTCATATATTTTGCTCCAAGCATTTCGGCGAGTTTTCCGGAAAATCCAAGAGATATCATTCCTTCTTCAGAGTCAAGCAGAACTGAGGGAATCTTTGACTCGCATATCTTTTCCGCTATTTTTCTTACTTCCTCCATTGGTTTCTCCCCTGAGATACTAACGTTTGCTTTTCCGTCCGAGATAATGATCATGAGAGGTTTTGTTTTCGGATTTCTGGTACACTCCTGAGTCAAAACCTCAAACCCGAGTCGGAGGCCATCGCCGAGAGGGGTTTTTCCCCCTGTCGGAATCTTTTTTAGTTTCTCAGATGCCAGATCCACACTCGTTGTGAGCGGAAGAAGAAGTTCGGCGCTCTCTCCCCGAAATGTCACCAGACCGACCCTGTCTCGTTTCTGATAAGCATCGATCAACAGAGACAGCACCGCTCCCTTTACGGCGGACATTCGCTGTTGCGCCCCCATACTTCCACTAGCGTCCACAACAAAGAGAATCGTGTTTCCACATTTTCTCTCATGAATTTTTTCCCGGATATCGGCTGTCTCTATCTTTAACGCTGTATGTCCTTCCCGGAGCAGCTGATGGGGAGCCGCAGCTCTCAGGGTTGCATCAAGCGCAATGGTTGACGGTTTTCCAACTGGAATTCTGCTGCCGACATATCTGCCTGAGGACGCCTCGGTTGTACTGCGGCGTCCGGAACTTTCCCGCACAATGTTGTCAATCCTCAGTTGCGGGGTTATCTCTGAGGATCTGATGCGAAAGGGTCTGACGCGGCAAACTGTGTCATACCGGATGAATCAGGAATGTTGTTCCCGCCGTCTGTGTCCCCGTCCTCTTTTGGCGGAGATGAACTCTCGCTCTGCTGTTCACGGGACTTATCCATGGATTCCTGTACCGACTCTTCCGTGAGTTCACTACCGGAGAACGGGGTCTTTTTCATCCGGTGAGACAGGACAAGAATTGCGGCTTCCCGAATCTCCTCCTCGCTAACTTCAGTTTTTCCGTGGAATGCTGCCAGGCTCTTTGCGGTTTTCATCATCGCGATATCACCGCGGTGTCCATCTACTCCCGCATCAACACATATCTGCACGATCATCCGAAGCATAGACTCAGGTATTTTCACGACCGGCAGAAGCTGTTGTGCGGCAAAAATTCTGTCTGAGAGTTCCTGTTCAGGTCCGGCCCATTCCCGGGCAAAGGCTTTTGGATTTGCGTCGAACGCCATTCTTCGCAGAATCACCTGAAGACGGGTATCGGGATCTTTGATGCCACCTATCTGTACACAAAGACCAAACCGGTCAAGGAGCTGCGGACGGAGATCACCCTCTTCCGGATTCATCGTTCCTATGAGAATAAACGCCGACGGGTGAACATAGGAGACACCTTCCCGTTCAATGACATTGACGCCCATGGCAGCGGCATCCAAAAGAACATCCACAATGTGATCATTGAGGAGATTAACTTCATCGACATACAGAATATTTCTGTGTGCCTGAGCGAGAATTCCCGGTTCGAATCGTTTGTCACCGGTTTTTATCGCGGCGCTGATATCAAGACTACCTACAACTTTGTCTTCGGTTGCAGAGACCGGCAGTTCCACCACCCGCATTTTCTGCCGTGTCGTCTGCAGATGTCCGGCGCGTGCCCTGCACTCTTCGCACATATCCTCAGGCGGACGGTCCGGGTCGCAGCCGAACATACATCCGAAAACAACGTCATGTTCGGGAAGAAGCGCTGCAAGGGAACGAACTGCGGTAGATTTTGCAGTTCCCCGCTCTCCTTTGATGAGTACTCCCCCTATCCCCGGGTTGACGGCGTTCAGAATCAGTGCAGTTTTCATAAGGTCCTGACCGACGATGGCGGTAAAGGGATAGAGTGTACGGGTATGGATTTCTGAC
>CAZABQ010000123.1:0-5148 GCA_964483485.1 uncultured Methanomicrobiales archaeon | reverse complement strand
GTGCAATCGTTGCCAACTTAACGATTGCATTCTACTGTCTTGCGATCATCCTTGTCGTCCCGAAGTTTCGGGAGGCAGTCGGTATCGGTCTTGTGGCCGGTATCATCTGTGCGGTATTCTCGCACTCCATCTTCCCTCTCGGAAATCTCATCTCCGAACCCATTGGTGCGGTCGTGTGTCTTGCGGTCTATAAACTGATCAAAGATCACACACGGCTTGCCCCGGCAGTTGCAACCGCAATCGCAACTCCTGCGAGCGGATTCACCTTTATCGGTATCACGTGTATGGTAATGCTTGCAACCGCTCCCGACGCAACCGTTGGCACGGTCCTTGCGTTTGCAATCGCGATGATCCCAATCGTCGCAAGTGCGGTGGTTGTGAACACCATCATTGCCCAGATAATCGCAATGCCGGCAACAACCGTCATGCAGAAGACTCGCAGCGTCATAGCTGAGCCGCACACTGTTCCGGCTCCGGCAGACGTTCCGGTTGTCCTCGATCATGTCGGTTTCACCTATCAGGCATCTGACGTTGCGTCACTGTGTGACATTTCCCTCTCATTGAACAAGGGAGAGTTCGTTGTGGTTACCGGTCCTTCGGGTGCCGGAAAAACCACACTTTCCCGTGCGGTATCCGGCGTTCTCGTCCATGCATACGGCGGGGATCTGACCGGCTCGATTGCCGTTGCCGGAAAGTACGCGGATCAGTATGAGGATGTGACCGATCTTTCCAAGCAGGTGGGTATGGTCTTTGATGATGCCGACGCACAGCTGATCTTCACAACTGTCGAAGAGGAGATTCTGACCGCTCTTGAAACACGCGGACTTTCCGCAGACGAGGTCGCAGAAAAACTGGATGAGATCTACAAGATTACCTGTACCGGACATCTGAAAGACCGTGCCCCGCACGCTCTTTCAGGAGGGCAGAAGCAGCGTGTCGCAATGGCAGCCGCGCTCTCCCGCGAGACGCCTATCCTCGTTCTTGATGAGGCAACGTCTGAACTGGACAAAAATGCACGCCGTCAGGTGTACAGTCTTCTCAAGAGCCTCACCGACCGCGGGCACACGGTTGTTCTGGTTGAGCATATGACCGGCGAGACGCTTGACTTTGCCACCCGAATGATCCGGCTTGAGGAAGGCAGAGTTGTCTATGACGGAAAACCGGTCGCAGAACAGTTTTCGTTTACGCCGATCGTACGGACTCCTTCGTGCGGCGAAACTGTTCTTACTGCCGAGTCACTCACCCACCGTTTTGGCGAGGTGCTTGCTCTTGACGATGTCTCTCTTTCCTTTGCGAAAGGTGAGATTGTTGCAGTTCTTGGTGAGAATGGTTCCGGTAAGACGACACTGGTGAAGCATCTCAATGGTCTTCTTCGTCCTGACGCGGGCAGAGTTGTTCTAAACGGTGAGGACATCACCGGTAAGTGTGTCTCCGAGATTGCAAAGACTGTCGGTCTTGTGTTCCAGAATCCTGATACGATGCTCTTTGAAAACACTTGCGAAAAAGAGATTCTGTTTGGTCTGAAAAATATCGGCAACCCTGACCCGTCAGCGGCAGTCGTCGCACTCACTGCTGTCGGACTCGGCGGCAAGGCGGAGGTAAACCCGCGTCACTTAAGCCGCGGCGAACGCCAGCGGCTTGCTCTGGCATGTGTGCTTGCGATGGATCAGCAGATTGTCATCATGGATGAGCCGACAACCGGTCTTGACATGCAGGAGTCCTATGAGATTATGCAGGTCTTAACCGGCATGAGAAATCACGGCAAAACGATTCTGATGGTAACTCATAATCCGTCGCTTGCCGAGATGTTTGCGGACAGGATTGTTGAAATGGAAGCAGGACACGTGACGCATATTCGTGTTCCTGCCGCAGGAGGTGTCTGAAATGGAAGATATTATGCAGTACATCCCGGGAAACCGGTTCGTCCACCGTTTATCCCCGATGACGAAAATTATCTTTGCGGTCGGCATGATGTTTGCCGCAATCTTTACCACGAACCTCGCAGTTCTTGCGGGTCTTATTGCGTTCGTGCTGATTATTGCTGCCGCCGGCGGTCTGCTGAGGGTTCTTCTCCGTCAGGTTCCGCTCTTAATCATCCTCGGTCTTGCGCTGGTCGTACTGACGATTCTGACAAACGCGACCGGTGAGGTGATCGTCTATCTGCTGCCGAATAGCATGCTGCCGGTAACGACCGGTGCGATTTTGTTTGCTGTGCAGATGGCGCTGCGGTTTGCGGTGCTGATCTTTGCGTTCCAGCTGCTGGTCATCTCGACCCAGCCGCGGGATCTGGTGAACACTCTCTATACGCTGCGGATTCCGGGCGACTATGCGCTGATGTTTCTGATTGCCATCCGGTTTATCCCGACTCTTCAGAGAGAGGGTGCAAGAATCAATGAGGCACAGCTTTCCCGCGGATACTTCCCGGGCGGAGGGGTTATCGGAAAAATCAAGCAGCTTGGCCCGGTCATGCTTCCCCTGCTGCTGAATTCACTTGCCAAGGCCGATACCCTCGGCTTAACGATCGATATGCGGGGGTACCGGCTTGCATCAGGATACCGGAGAAAGTTGACGTACCATGCAGTGGACGCGGTAATGATTCTGCTGGTGATCGCGGTTCTCGTCGGGGTTGCCGCGATTCCTTTCTTCTAATTTTTTTATGATTCGTCCTTTCCTTTCTCAGGATACTGAGAAGATAATGGAGATATGACTCACCGGGAGTCTTCCACACTATGTGTGTATGTGGAAAACAGAGCGGCAAAAATATTTTATGAAAAACAGGGTTTTGAGATTCAGTCACGCCGCCCCACCGAGACCGGTCACGACGAATACCCGATGCGATGGACTGCATAGTCTGAGAGAATCATGACAAAACCACACCTGAGATCAAAAGCAGATCAGATCACAGCTCTGCTCTGACCTTCTTCACCGCTTCGCACATATTCGCAAGCTTCGCAAACGCAACCTCAGGCGTCAGCATCCGCAGTCCGCAGTCGGGATCGATCAGAATCTGCTCCGGTCCGAACACATCCACACAGGTACGCACTCTCTTTTCAATCTCCTCAACCGACTCCACCTGCGAATCCGAACTCTTCACACATCCGCACCCGATTTTCTTGTTCCGCAGGTCATGACGCGAAATATCAGAAAGATTGTCCGGACTCACCGCATACTCGAAATCTATGATATCTACCGGCAGCCGTGTCCACTCAGAAGAAATCGTATTCAGTCTACCGCAGGTATGAATACAGGTCGGCGTCTCAATACCCTTGAAAATAATTCTCAGAGCCTCTTTTGCCGTATCCATACCTATCGCACCGGTCGAAAGAATCGGCTCGTCAACCTGAATCATGTACGCCCCTGACCCTGCGAGGAACTGGGCCTCCGAATGCAGTGCCGCCGCAAGATCCATCACCAGTTCCTCCCGGTCGCGGTACGTCGGCGTCTCAATTTTCAGCGCATATGCAAGTGTACACGGTCCGGTCAGAATTCCCTTCACATGCGGCGTCTGCGTCAGCGCATATCTCGTATCCGCAACTGTAATCGGTTTTTCCGAAATACCTATCGGCCCGATAACCGTATTTCCGTTAATGCCCGGAAGCTTGGAAACAAATGCCTGCACCATATCTGCCCGCACCTGCCCGTCGGAAATAATATCCACACCCGCTCTCAGTTGTTCGGCAACCGCAAACTTCACTGCATGTTTATAGGGATCGAAAATACCGGAAAGGCCGGTCCCTTTCACACAAGGATAGGACCCGACAACCGTTGTCGGAAGAAGTTTCGGAAGCTGCATATCTACAGCATACGGGAAGAAACGTAAAAAAAGTTTGGATATCGTCAACTGTAAATGAACAGCTTCACAAACATCCACGGCTGCAGCGAGATGTAGAGAAGCAGAAGCGACACCGCAATCACGCCAACAAACACCACCGCATTCCAGCGGAGAATCTTCCTGCCGTCAAGCGGCCCCACCGGCAGCATGTTGAAAAACGCCAGCATTGCGTTCACCTGAAAACCAACCATCCCCATATAGAATAAAAATCCGGGGATCGTGAACCGGCTGATTTCTGCTCCTCCAAGAAGGATACCCGCAATCATACAGATGAAGAACGGAACTGCAAGAATCAGATTCGTTACCGGACCTGAAAGCGCGATGATCCCGTTCTCCTTCTTTGTCATCTCACGTCCGGCAGTATTGATCAGCGTAGCTCCGGGTGCTGCAAACACAATACCGGTAACAACCGCAATAACCACTGCTATGAGAAGCATCTGAATATTTTTGCGGAACTCTGCCCAGTATCCGTACCGGATTGCCGTAAACTTATGCGCCATCTCATGCAGCACAAACGACAGTCCGACCGTTATGATCGCAACGATAAACGTCAGCGCGAGCGTATCAACGGAGATCTTTGTAAAGTCAGTAACAAACGCAATCCCGCCGGAAATACCAAGCGTGAACGCAACCGCAAGACAGAACCAGGCAATCAGCAGATCCCGCTTTTCAAAGGGAGATATTTTATCCAGAAAACTCAATTTACTCACCGCACCCTACGCGAACGCACTCTTCAAGCGTTCCCATTCTCGGCGTCACGCCGCACATTCCCGGCAGATACGAGTAGGCCTTGCCCGAGTTGGTCATCACGCAGCCGGTATGATCCATTAAGGGCGACACCACCATACAGGTGTCGGGAACAACCCTTGCGCCCGACTTCTCGATTACCGCAAGCTCTGCCGTGCAGGACGCTCTCATCTCTTCGGCAACAAACACATAAAACGGCATTACCGTTTTCTTCCCGGAAAGAAGCTGCGCAACGCGTGAAATCTCCTCCTTTGACAGATGGGGACAGCCGACAGCAACTGCCGAAACCTCAAGATCGCCGAACACCTTCAGCACATCAGAAACTTCGATCGTCACCACTTCCCGCTCATCCTCGGCGATATGCCTCTTGAAGAACGGGAACCGTGACTCAGGAGTTATCTCGTTTACGTGGTACAGTGCAACCGCACCTGACGCTGCCATTGCCGCACCCAGACTCTTCAGCATGTCACGGTTCGGCCGAATATCCATGAAAAGAGGAATTCTGTTGCCCGCAACAGCTCCTGCGACTACACCGAGCGCACCGTACTCTGCGTTCGTCCAGTCCTTTG
>CAZABQ010000122.1:0-5160 GCA_964483485.1 uncultured Methanomicrobiales archaeon | reverse complement strand
ATTGCGGCGGCATGACTCGACGTCAGCTGGAAAACAGTCTGGGATGTGCTGCAAAAAGATATTCCGCAACTCAAACTGGGTATCGAACGCATCCGAACAGAAAAAGGCTGGTAGAGTTACCTACAATCCCATTCCGCAAAAAACTCCGCAAGGTATGCCTCCATAAACCGGTGCCGCCGTTCCGCGATTTTTCGCGCCGTTTCGGTGTTCATCCGGTCCCGGAGCAGCAGCAGCTTTTCGTACAAATGATTGATGGTGTGCCGGCTGCCGTTCCGGTACTCCGCAGCATCTGCGACCGTCACGATGCCCTCATCAGGATTATAGAGCTCGCGGCCTTTCGCTCCGCCGTAGGCAAACGCCCGGGCAATGCCAATCGCCCCCATTGCATCCAGCCGGTCCGCGTCCTGAACCATCTGTCCCTCGCGGGACAGGGGTGTTCGATCAAACCCGCCCTTGTAGCCGAGGTGCCCGATATCAAAGAGAACTCCCGAGAGAACATCCGTGGCGATTTCATCACGAACCCGGAGCTGGTCAAGCAGTCCAACGAGTGCCGCATCACCGTCGCCTTCATAGAACTTTTCATCATAGACATCATGCAGCAGGGCAGTCAGCCGGACACGGAAAAGATCGGCACCGCCCTCCGCAGATGCAATATGTTCCGCAAGACTGAGTACGCGAGACACATGCCACCAGTCATGACCGGTTGGCTCGGCAAAAAAAACAGAACGGACATAATCGGAAACAATCCGGAGAACTTCAGCCTGATCCATAAAATTCAGGAAAAATCGGGTTCAAAAAAAGAGAGATTAGTATCCTCTCGTAATGAAAAAGTCCACCATCTCAAAGATCAGATCCCGCTCCTCGGACTCCAGCACCACGCTCGCAAGACCTGCCTTTGAGTCAGCGATGAGTTTTTCCGAGATACCGCGAACTTTCCCGAGAACACCGGACGTTTCAAGAAGTGCGATTGCTTCTGCAATCTCCTCTTTCGTGAGGTGATCCTTATGATACTTCGACAGATCCACACCCATCTCGCGAGCCGTAATCGCAAGAAGCGTCTGTTTGTTCTCGCGGAGATCAGATGCCTGATCTTTCCCGGAAACCTCCGGCGGCGTCATCAGATCAATAATGTCGTCCTGAATCTGGAACGCAATGCCAGTGTTCAGACCCAGCGTATAGAACGCGGAGATCTGCTTGATGTCACCACCCGCAAGCGCAGCTCCGATACCTGCCGCCGCCGCATACAGAACACCCGTCTTCTTTCTGACCATCTCCAGATACTCCTCGGCACGGACATCGTTCCGCGTCTCAAAGGAAACATCCTCCTGCTGGCCCTCGCAGATTTCATAGCAGGCGTGCGACAGCATCTGCACTGCCGCAACCTTGGACTCAGGGCGTGCATTCCTCACCGAACAGAGATGTTCAAACGCTTTTGCGTACAGCACATCACCGGCAAGAATCGCCGTCGGCTCGTCCCAGACTACGTGAACGGTCGGTCGGCCGCGGCGCAGTGAATCGCCGTCCATGATATCATCATGAACCAGCGTGAACGTATGAGTCCACTCAAGGGCAAGAGCAGCCGCAAAAATATCTGCGGACGCTCCCTTGCGGACCGCATCAGCCGCAAGCAGCACCAGCGCCGGCCGGAGACGCTTGCCTCAGCCGAGTAGCAGATGAGCAGACGCCTTCTGCAGTGTCGTATCAGTCGCTTTGCTGTACTCGTCTGCCTCCTGATCAACTTTTTCAGCAACAGACTTCAGATACTCAGATAACTCCATTCGATACACTCTCTTAATTTTGGTTATTTCGGAAGAACCAGACGGTCCCCGTTCTGCATAATGTGAATCTCTTTGTTCAGCGTGTAGCCTAACTCACGGCCAAGCGACACATACCCGCCCTTCATCTCAAACGGACCGTGGGACGGAACAATGTGTTCGGGATTCAGCATGGATACGAGATCATAATGTTCCTGATAGAACGCATGTCCCGTCACGTGCAGACCATCGAAGATACGTGCTCCCTGCCGCAGCAGCAAACGGTCAACCTCCGCACGCTGTGCATAGTTCACCGGGTTTGGAATGATGTTTGCCGAAAACATCACCTTGTCCCCTTTCTCGATCTTAAACGGCGTATCGCCCGCAGCCATACGGGACAGCATCGAACCCGGCTCACCCTGATGACCGGTTACCACCAGCAGATACTTTTCCTTGCCCTCTTTGGCAACACGGCGGAGCATACGGTCCGTAGTCTTACGGTTCCCGTAGATACTCGTCCCTTGCGGGAATGCGACCTGCTTCATCATCTCGGCAGTACCGTTGTACCTCTCCATCGAGCGGCCCAGCAGGATCGGCACCCGGTCGATCTCCCGGGCACACTCGGTAATGGTTTTAATTCTCGCAATCTGTGACGCAAACGTCGAGACGATGATCGCATTCTTGTCATCCTCGCAGCGGGTGATCGCATCACGCACCCGAAGCCGGGCTACCTGCTCGCTGGGTGCATATCCGCGGTCATCAAGATTCAGTGACTCAACGATTAAAACCTTCACACCTTCTTTGCCGATGGCACGCATCCGGCCAATGTCAGGCGGCTCGCCGATGACCGGCGTCATATCCAGTTTGAAATCATTGGCATACACCACACATCCCGCCGGCGTGTGAAGCACTGCCATAACGGAATCAATGATACTGTGCTGAACCCGCACGAACTCCAGCGTCAGATGCTGCGAGATAGTATACTTACTTCCGGCCTTCAGGGCAAACGTCTTGTTCGCCACCGAAAACTTCCGCTCGCTCTCGATCTGCTGACGAATCAGCTCGGTCGTATATGGTGTTGCAAGAATCGGGCAGTTGTACCGGTGGGCAAGTTTCTGAACTGCACCGATGTGGTCAAGGTGACCGTGCGTACAGACAATCGCCTTTACCGTCCCTTCGACCGAGTTCATGACGGTATCGTCAGGGATTGCACCAATCTGGATCAGATCCAGCGAGTGCATGTTCTCCATTTCTACATTGTTATTTCCTGAGATTGGGTCAAGATACAGACCCATATCAAAGATAACGATCTCTTTGCCGACACGGACCGCGGTCATATTTCTTCCGACCTCGTTATATCCGCCGACAGCGATGACTTCTATGTCAACCATTCCTGTTTCTCCAAACTATTTCAGACCGAGGCACGAGTTCTCCCGGGCTTATCCTGTCATCTGCCGCAATGTTCCCGTAATATATGTCCTGGCAGCGCCAAGTGAGGGAATATCGGCCGAACCCGTCAGAAACATAGCCGCACGAAGCTGGGCATGTATCGACTCAATGGTCCGGAATGTTTCATCTTCACCGCAAAGGGCAGGGGAAAGCAGCGGGAGCGCCATGCCTCCGAGTGTTGCGCCGAGTGCAACCGCTTTCGCAATATCAAGACCCGACCGCAGCCCGCCGGTTGCGATCACAGGTCCTTTTCTGGTCCCGGCTACCTCAAAAACACTCACTGCAGTAGGTATTCCCCATGTAAGGAGAGAATCCCCGAGTTCCCGGAGTGCTTTATCACCGGCAGCCCCGCGCTCATCAGCACGGATTCCTTCTATCTTTGCCCACGAGGTTCCGCCGACGCCGCCGGTATCAATGGCAGCAACTCCGGCATCCCAGAGCAGGGATGCAACCTCGCGGGATATTCCGTTCCCGGTCTCTTTCACAATGACCGGGAATGCCACATCGTTACACAGCTGCCGGATCGCCGCAAGACAGCCGGAAGCGTCATGATCCCCTTCAGGCTGGATTGCCTCCTGTAGGAAATTCAGATGAATACAGAGGGCATCTGCATCGATCATCTCAACCGCACGTTCCGCCCACTCGGTTCCGTGTTCCGCAAGCTGAACGGCTCCGAGATTCCCGCAGACAAATGCATGCGGTGCGGTCTCACGGACAATCGAAAATGAATCCGCAAGTTCGGGTTTTTCCAGAGCAGCACGCTGGGACCCGACACCTATGGCAAGCCCGTATTTTTCGGCAGCTGCAGCCAGAACACGGTTCACCTCCGCGGTATCCGGATGCCCGCCGGTCATCGCTGCAATAAACAGCGGGGAACTGAGACGATGACCGAGAAACTCAACCGAGTAATCGATCGCATCCATATTGCATTCCGGCAGAGCACAGTGGACGAGATGTACGTCATCGAATCCGGTTCTCCCGGTTTCGATATCGGTCTCACTGCAGATGCGCAGGTGATCCATCTTGCGTGACGAGGTCAGTTTCTCTTTTGTCATGATTTGCTCGGGGTTAACGAATCAGGGTCCCGCCGTGATCCCTGCCACCCAGGAAGTCCATTACCCGGGAGATGTGGAAAAGATGGGACGGTATTCCGGCATCTGCGAGAAGCAGCAGCTCCTCAACTTTGCCGCGCATTCCTCCGGTGACATCGGTGTTTGCCGAGTCGCCAAGATCAATGCCGCCGACATTGTCCCGGGTAATAACCGGAACAATCGAGGTTCCGGAAAGAACGCCGGAGACGTCGGTGGCAACACCGACACGGGTTGCACCAAGGGCACGGGCCATTGCCGGGACGATCTGATCTCCGGATACGATACAGGCACCCCGGACGGTATCCATGACCACATCACCGTGGAGCACGGGCACTACGCCGAGTGCGAGAAGCGCTTTGATCTGTTCCTCTCCGGAGTAGACGAGCCGGCCGTTTTCCGCAAGACTGCTGCAGAACGGATGCATGCATACCGCATCCACACCGCATTCGCGTAAAACGGAAACGAACTCCTCGTTCAGCCTGCGGACCGCGAAGTGGGTAACCGCGATTCCCTCCGCGTTTTCCCGGGAGACGCCGTCCTGAATGTGGTATGCCTTTGCTTCCGGATGACCGCAGGAACCGGCACCGTGAACAATTACCAGCGGGACCGATTTTGCAACCGGGGCAATGTGCTCGGCAAGTTCGCGGATTCGTGCGGTGTTGATTACGCCGGGTTCGGATTTTTTCGTAACGACACTGCCGCCGAGTTTGAGGACCGTAATTTCACTCATCTTTCTCTCTCCGTGCTCCATCTGTATCGATAGTGGTAATGATTGACCTGGCATCGCATCCCTCAATCGCACCGGCAACCCGGTTCCGGGAACTTTTGGAACAGATCGCATACATGGACCCTCCTCCGCCGGCGCC
>CAZABQ010000121.1:3276-5179 GCA_964483485.1 uncultured Methanomicrobiales archaeon | reverse complement strand
TTTATGCGATTCAGGTGATTGCACCGGAAGGGTTCAAGGTCCGCCGTGAGAACTATGGTTCGGACCGTTTTTCCTATGCGGCGAGTGAGAATACGCTTCCGGCAGAGGCGGTGGAGCAGATTATTGCTGAACGCTTCAGGATAATGGAGGAGAAACTGCGATGATTCTGGTTCCGGTTACCTATAAGGGCGGTGTTTACCGGCTTGATGAGGTTGTTGACTATATCGAGGATATGGGCGGCTATATCGTGCAGCGGCATAATATCGCGAATGAGGTCGTGCTGCAGGTGCTGATGCCGCAGGATGATATTGAGGGGCTGAAGGAGTTTTCCCGTCCGCTGGCCGGTGAGGTTCTGGCGTCACCGCTGGTCGGGACAGAGATTGCGGTGGTTATTCCCAGTCTTGAGATTCATCACCTGCCGCATTCTGCCTGTGATGTTGCCGAGTATCTGCGCAGTCATGGTTCAAAGTCGAATATTCTTGGTATGGCGCGGGGATTTGGGAAGCGGATTTCACAGATCAATGACGAGGAGCGGGATCTTATCAATGAGCATGATATGGCGATTTATGTGCTCGGGAATTTTGCGTCCTGTATTGAGAAGAAGTTCCCCAAGCTCCGGCGCGGTGTTACGGTGCCGATAATTCTTACCGGCGGGGCGTCACGTGAGACGCTTGAGAAGCAGACCGATCCGCCGGTGGAGGGGTATGTGGGAGGTCTCGGACGGTTTATGCACCGGACGCAGACGGAGGCTGATATTCACCGGCTGGATCTCGTGATTGAGGAGGTGGAGCGGGTGATTTCTCTGAAGCGTGCGGAGTTGTCGCATGATCCGCTGTCGGTGTCGCCCGCACGGATTCAGGATATGATTAAGCAGGAGATTCCAGAGATTGAGGATGTCTACTCACCGTCACCGATTGCGGTGCAGCTGACGGGTCTGCGGGTGAAGCTTGCCTACGGCGAGTATGCGCAGCGTATCCGCGATCTGGTGATTGAGGATGATGTGAGGATCGGGGATGTGGCGGATGTTTTGCCGTCCCGTATGAGAAATTACATTCTGATTCGTATCCGGCCGCTGTCTGAGACAAATATTGTGGTGTGAGTGATATGGTAGAGTTTGATCTGGATTTTCAGGAGGCGATTCGCGAGGTTGAGGAGAAGGGCGCAAGGGATACGGCGGCTGAGTGGCTGGCGCGGGTTGAGGAGGAGTACGGGTCGGTTCCGCTGATTTACAAGAAGCTGGCGAACTCGCCCGAGGCGCTGATCTCGCATCTGTTGTATAAGAATGCGGTGAATCAGATGAGTACGCTTGAGCCGCGGGTGATTGAGCTGATTAGTCTGGCGGTTGGTGCGGCGCTCCGCTGTGATCACTGTACTGCGTATCATATGCAGGTGGCAAAGAAGATGGGTATTTCAAAGGAGGAGATTTTAGAGGCGGTTCTTGTCGCTGGTCTTCTTGCCAATTCGTCGGTTTTGGCAAATGCGTATCGTGTGATTCCTGAGAGTCCGAAAGAGCCGTGCGGTGCGGGCTGCTCAATCGGCGGTGTGCCGCCGAAAAAAGAGTAAATCATTTTTTTCAGGGAAATATACCTTCAGGGACGCTCCCTGCTCACGGAATATAGTACTAAGTTTCTTTTGTGCTATAACAGACATTATGAACAACGCGATTTCTATCAGGAATCATTATATCGTTCCGATTTCTATTTTTTAGTACTTAGGGAGTATTGCCTCTTATGAAAAAATACGGGATGATTCTGATTCTTTTTGTTCTGCTGCTTTTTGCCGGAGTGCCTGCGGCAGCCGGAGATGAAACTGAGGCTGAGGAGCTGGTAACGACAGTAGTAACTACAATACCAACAACGGTTGTGACGACGGTCCCGACAACAGAGGTTACCACGATACCAAC
>CAZABQ010000121.1:0-3176 GCA_964483485.1 uncultured Methanomicrobiales archaeon | reverse complement strand
TACCAACGACGATTGTGACAACGGTCCCGACAACAGAGGTTACCACGATACCAACAACGGTTGTGACAACGGTCCCGACAACAGAGGTTACCACGATACCAACAACGGTTGTGACAACGGTCCCGACAACAGAGGTTACCACGATACCAACGACGGTTGTGACGACTGCCCCGACAACAGAGGTTACCACGGTACCAACGACGGTTGTGACGACTGCCCCGACAACAGAGGTTACCACGGTACCAACGACGGTTGAGATTACGGTAACGGTGACGATCCCGGATACCATCGAACCGGTGGTTGAGGGAACAGAAGAACCCGAGGAGGTGCCGACGGAGACCCCGGTCAAACAGGAAACTCTTGAGGAAACGACGTTCCCTGACAAGCCGACGGCAGAGACAGGTCTGGACTGGAAGGATTTCATTGCTGATGTGGAAAAACTCAATCCTCAGACACCGGGGCCAACACCGGTTTCAGAGGAGGTCATTCCGTCGGTAATGTCGCTGATTGAAGAAAGCGAGGAAAGCCCGGCGGCAGCGAGTGTTCCGGCATCTCCCATTTACATCTCCGGCGGGACCCCACAGTCTTACCCGATATCCGGTGATGCACGAGAGGTGTATCCGGGAAATACCGTATTTGTCTATGAAAAAATCCGTATTAAAATAACAGAGAGTAAGTATGCTACGTCAATTGCGTATATGAGCGGTGCAGCCAATCCGAGTGTACTCAATAGTATTCCGGCAGGGGCAGACGGTGTCATCAATCTCCTTGATGTATCGGTCGGCGGATACACCGGTTCATACCGGATCTATGACGGCGGAAACTGGACGGGAGGCTATATCTATATCTGGCAGCCGGAGATGATTCTCCGGGGAGAGCTTGCCGGTTCGACTGACTCGATTGACGGGAAGGCGGTAAGTAAAAGCAGCAGTGTTCACTATCTGATCGATGCGCCAAAAGTCGGTCCGTCCGGTATCGGTGCGAAGGCAAGCATCATTGTAACAACACCGGTCGGGGGACAGACGACGATGCTCGGCTATGTGAACCTCGCGAACCTTGATGTCAATTCGGTGCGGATTACGACTGCTGATATTTCGTTATCGGATACGACGCTGGTTGGCGGGACCTATACGGCGCGTGCCGAGTGGACGACGCCGCAGGTGTTTGCAAACTATGCGAAGAAGTCGAATTCTGTCACGTTCTATCTTGGCAGCAGTACGGGAATTACGGTTACGGCATCTACGGATTCGGTCGTCCGCAGTAATCCGTTCACGGTGACGATTAGTGGTCTGCCGAATACGCCGTACTTTATCAGTCTTGATTCAGGAAAAAGTCCGGTGCCGCAGCTGATACCGGGGCAGCCGGGGGTTGTCCGGGGTTCTGAGAGTCCGAAGGTAATCATCGGGGGTTCAGAAAAACCTGTCATTCTGCCGGATGGTGCGGCGAATGATCCGAATTCATGGGGTGTAGTGACTACGGATGCTTCCGGGAAGCGAGTGGTGCAGTATTCGACAAATCCGGTGAACGGTAAGCCGGTTGAGGAGGGGACCTATACGGTCAGAGTCAACAATATTGTGGATTATGGTCAGTCTGCCGGTAAGGGAAGCGATTATGATCGGGTAAACGTGAAGATTGTAAAAGGAGGTATGACGATTGCGCCTACTATCGGCAGCAGTTCTGCTTCGTATTATCTTGGAGAGGAGGTCAAACTGACCGGTACGAACACGGACTCGGATACGACCTATCTGTTCCTTACGGGACCTAATCTGAACTCGAACGGTGTGATGCTGGATTCGCCGTCGACGTCCGGGTTTACCAAGGTGTCGGTGAAGTCGGATCATACCTGGGAGTACCGGTGGGATACGAGCCGGACCGGTCTTGATACCGGTACCTATACGATTTATGCGGTGAGTACGATGAACGATAAGTCGCATCTTTCGAGTACGCAGTATGCGACGTTTTCAATTCAGTTGAAGCAGCCGGGTCTGACGTCCGGGTCTTCGTCTCTTGCGGCGGCAAAGGGTGACACAGTCCATATTAAGGGTAGTGTGAACGGAAATCCGTCGTCGATTGCGATCTTCATTTTCGGTCCGAACTATTATGAGCGGAGGCTCGTGTCGGTCAGCGACGGGATGTATGATTATAAGATGCATATTCCGGAGAGTATGTCTGCGGGGGAGTATTTTGTGGTGGTGGAGCATCCAATGTATGACGGCAGGTTTGGAATACAGGAGATTTCCCAGGACGGGAAAAAGGTTCTTGCAATGATTGCGGCAGGCGGCGGTACGCAGAGTTCGTTTGTGGTGGAGGGAGCCGGCAGACTTCAGGGGTCGCAGGCGGCGAATGCTCTGGTAAAGATGCTGGATTCGCCGTATATCGATGATCTGTATACGACGCTGAAACTGACGGTGCAGGCGCCGTATGTGACGATCGGGCAGATTGGAAACAGGTTTTCCGGGGAGTCGTTTGTAATATCCGGTACGACGAATGTTGCTCCGGGTGATAAGCTGCTGGTGGATGTTGCGCCGAGTTCCTTTGTTGTGTCCGGTAAGAATCAGCAGACGCCGCCGTCGGGTGTTTCCGGGTCGGTGGAGGTTGTGAAGGGGTCTCCTGACAATACGTGGAGTTTTGCGGTTGACGGGGGCCGGCTGATGATCGATTCCTATACGGCGAAGGTTTCCGGTGTTGAGGTCACGGTAAGTTCGTCGCAGACGTTTGATGTGGTGCAGAGACCAACCGAGACGCCGACTCCGGTTCCAACGACGGTTGTACCGACGACGGTTCCTCAGACGCCTGAGCCGACGGAGGCTTCGTCGTCGGTTGTGCTGATCTCAGGGCTTTTGTCTGCGGGTGTTGTTCTGCTGCGGGGTCTGCGCAGGTAAGTGAGAGGAGAAGGGAATATTCTCTTTTTTTCAGAAGAGTTTGCTGTTTTTTCGCGGTTGATGGGTATTCTGCTATTGGGGTTTACGCGGGTGTACCTCCCGGAGGTGTGGCAATAGTGATTTGCCGACTCGGGATAAATCGCTCATGCGGTTTTCTTTTTTATTGTGTACTGTTGAACTTCCAGAGTGGCACTATGAAGAAAAAAAACCGCGAATTGGCGCGAATCTCGCTCGCTGAGACTCGCTCCGCGAATCGCATTTGCGAACCGTCGCTCTCCTTCCCGCCCGGAGCCG
>CAZABQ010000120.1:0-5208 GCA_964483485.1 uncultured Methanomicrobiales archaeon | reverse complement strand
TGACGACCGAAAACGGGTTTATCGGATGTACGGCATTTAATCTGAGTACGTTTGAAACGCTGGGTATTCCTGCGGTTCAGGTCAGCGGTGTTTCCTCTGTTGAGGATCTGCTCAATGCGCAGGCAACGTATGTGAATGCCCCTGCTGCGGCACGAGGGGTTGTGTCCGGTATGCCGTGCCGCGAGATTGTTCCCCTTCTCGGGTAACGGGAAAAATCCTCTCTTTTACCACGTAATTTTCATCCCTACGCTTACCTCGCGGCAGGGAGAGCAGTGTCCCCTCCGTCTCTCTCTTTCCGGAATTTATCAGACTCATCACATTTTATATGTCAGTTTTTCCGTTAGCATCTGCATTATCTACACTTTATGGAATGATACCAGTTTGGAATCAGACTTTCTGCTTCTATCCCCTCGTCAAACCATGAAAGAACATCCCGTGCGGTTTGTACGACGCCGGCAACTTCGTTTTCTCCGAGGGAAACGGCAGCTGCGGCAGCACCCGTCATGTCCGAGAAGATGTAGAGCAGCAGCAGTTTCCAGAAATGTTCCGGCACGTTCCCGTCAAAGTATCCGTCAATTCTTCCCGCGGCAAAATATCTGCTCGTATTTACGCACCACGTGATCCGGTTAAACTCTTCCCAGGGGTCGCCGTAATCTGCCCGGTCAAAGTCGATGATGCCGAGCGTTCCGCACTCGTCCAGAACCATGTTGCCGACATGATAGTCGCCGTGCTGAAAACACTGCGGGCGGTTGTGGATCAGATGGCGGTTGGCAGCAATGTAGGCAAGAATTTTCTCGTCGTGCGGGAGCCGGACGCCGCACGCGGCATATGCTTTGATGCGGCGATCGATTTTTTTCGCGAACCATTCTTCCCGTGAGGGATGGTGTCCGGGGCAGGAACTGTGTGAAGCTGCCGGAGAATTTTTCCTGCGGCAAGACCGAGCCGGTACTGATCTTGGGGCGAACGGTCGGGCATTGCCTCTGTAAGTTCTTTGCCCGGCACCCACGACAGAAGCATGCAGATGGTTTCGCCGTCTTTTGCAGCAGCCAGATCAAGGGGTTGGGGAATCGGGAGATCAAGTTTTTCCAGAGTTTTGAGTGCGGCAAACTCCTGCTGTTTGTACGGAAGTTTTTCTGCCGACATTGTTATGCGGAGCAGAAATTTTTCGCCGTCAGAATTTTGTACCAGATATTTTTTGTCTGCTGACCAGCCGCCGGTAATTTTCTGAAGACCGGTGAGGTGATGAAGAGAGCAATAGGCTTTCAAAAAATTTTGTTCGCTCTTGTTTACGGCGGTTTTTTCTGTCATTCTGCAAAAGAAAAAAATAATTTATGCGGTATTTTTCCCGTTCCCCTCTGCAACCAAGCCGCAGACGACTGGTCTGCGGCACATTACGATTTTGGCGGACCGGTTAGTTCTTGTAACTCTGCACGTATGCATATGCATCCGCGAGCAGCTCTGTCAGGGAGTCACCGCATGCGGCCTTGAGATCCATCGGGTGGATTTTGCCTGCGGCATATGCGGCTTCAAGTTCTGCATAGCTCTGGTACTCCGCGTTTCCGCCGAACTTTTCCGGTCTCTTAATGACAACTTCAGACATCCGCGGGAAGATATTGTACTGGAACACCTGCAGGATCGGATTTCCTTCCGTCTCAGGCGGGCAGAATGCCTTCTTCATCTTCTTCTTAATCTCCTCCGGAGAGTCGGCGACCGAGACAACGTTGCCTTTGGAGGATGACATCTTCTGACCGTCGAGTCCGTTTACAATCGGCGTGTGGATGCAGACCGGCGGCTTGTAGCCGAGGCTTGGCAGATGCTCGCGTGCGAGCATGTGGATCTTTCTCTGATCAATGCCGCCGACCGCCGCATCAACATTCAGGGTCGGAATATCCACAACCTGCATAACCGGATACACCATCTGCGAAACCATCGGGTTGTCCATTGCCCGACCAACCTCGTCCATACTGCGGGTTGCACGGTTCAGCGTGATCTCCTGACAGAGTGTCAGAACCTCGGTCTGGTACTTGGGCGTCAGCTGAACATCAGTTCCCAGTACAAACTCCGCACCTTTCAGACCGCACGCCTCAATACATGCCTTGTTGTACTCGGCGAGTTCCTTAATCTGTTCAAATGTTCCTTTCCGGTTCAGATATGCGTGCAGGTTTGCGATCAAGACCACGACGTCAAACCCTGCTGCTTTCATATCCATCAGTTTATTGATGGTCACCAGGTGACCGAGGTGAATCTCGCCGCTGGGTTCATACCCGGTATAGACCCGTTTTGTTGGTTTGTTCAACAATTGCCGGAGTTCGTCTTCGGTGACGATCTCCGCCGTGTTACGGGTGACGAGTTCGTATGCGTCCATATCCTACTACATTGGAAGCACGATAACATAAAGGATGTGTGATACAGTGTAGACAGGCTGAAAAAAATTAGAGAGGTTTTTTTGCGGCTTTTATCCCTTCAGTGTGTAGGTTTTCGGAGGGTGTTTTTCACATCCGGCAATTACTGCGGTTCCCTCGAGGGTGAAAACTTCCAGCCTTTTGTCTTGAAAAGACGTGAAAAACTTCTTCATGAAAGGATGGGCTTTGTAGACATCGTTTCGTATTCCTTCATCATCAGTGAAGACGATGTTTGCCGAGATGCGCAGCCATTGCTTCTTTTCGAGATCTGTTGCCGCAACTTCCACACGCGGGTGGGCTTTCACCTGCACGTACATGGGTTTGGTGTTGGTGGTGGCGAAGTAGGGGTTGCCGAACTTTTCCATCACAAACATAATGGGACGTACGTGGGGATTTCCGTCCTTATCTACGGATGCAATATACGTGACGGGATTTTTCTTGAGGAATTCTATGACTTCAGAGGACATGATACGGATATCTCCAAGGCGTGTTCTGCCTCAGGAGATCTATCGACGCAGAAGATTATAATGGTCCGGATGCTGACAAAAAACATCCGATTTTTCCGGGGTTCAGGAAAAATGTACTGCCGTCATCTTCAGAAATCAGATTATTTTGTACGGCACTATGGTTGAAAAATGACCTCATACACAGATTAATCAAGGACCACCGCCAATTTCCACAAAAGAGTAGTGTATGGATACACTGGATATTTCCCCCACCCAGTCATGGCATTCCCTGTCTGTTTCGGATGTAGGGAGCCGTCTTTCTACTTCTCTTGAAAGAGGACTCTCATCTGGCAGTGTAGAGGAACGAAGGAAAACGTTTGGGGACAACGTACTGCAAAATGAGGAAAAACCAAGTTTTATTCGGGTTTTTCTTCGTCAGTACCGCGACTACATGCAGATAATTCTGCTCGCGGCAGCCGCCCTGAGTCTTTACGTCGGTAACGGCAGTACCGCAGTCCTGTTGTTTGCCTTAACGCTGCTGAACGCGGTTCTCGGTATCCGCTCCGAGCGGCAGGCGGCTGACAGTATTGCAGCGCTGAAAAAAATGATGAAGACCACCACCCGCTGCATTCGGGATGGTCAGCTTGTTACTCTTCCCATTGAGGAACTTGTTCCGGGAGATGTGGTGGAGTTTGAGAGCGGAGACATCGTTCCTGCCGACGGCAGAATTGTTTATGTCGCAGGTCTTGAAATAGAGGAGTCGGCCCTGACCGGAGAAAGTCAGCCGGTTCCCAAGGAAACGTCTGTTCTTTCCTCAGACGACATGCCGATCGGCGATCGGGTCAATATGGGTTTCATGAACACGGTTGTGACCCGCGGCAAAGGAAAAATGATCGTCACCGCAATCGGGATGAACACCGAGGTCGGAAAAATCGCCGGCATGCTTCGCGAGGTCAAAGAAGAAAAAACACCGCTAACAAAACAGATCGATCAGCTGAGTATCGCGGTTGCGATCATTGCGGCGTTTGCCCTGATTATTCTCATCAGCATTGGTCTTTATCACGGAGAGCCGTTCGATGATCTCTTTACGCTCGGCATTGCCCTTGCGGTCGCCGCAGTACCGACCGGTCTTCCTGTCGTGATGACGCTGATGCTTTCGATTGGTACGATGGACCTCGCACGCCGCGGTGCAATCGTCAAGCGGCTTCCGTCGGTTGAGACGCTCGGTTCCACCTCCGCGATCTGTTCCGACAAGACCGGAACCCTGACGATGAATCAGATGACTGCAAGGGAAATTGTGGTTGCCGGCCAGACACTGACGGTTACCGGCGAAGGATATCTTGCAAACGGTCAGATTCAGCGTGTCGGCGGAACGTTGATCAAGTCACTTGACCCTATTCTTATGCCGATGGTTCTCTGTTCGGATGCAACCGTTTCCGACGGAAAACTTGTCGGTGATCCAACCGAGGGCGCAATGGTGGTCCTTGCAGAGAAAGGCGGTCTTAACACCGCAGCCACACGGGCTGCGTATCCGCGGATAGCCGAAGTGCCGTTTGATTCCGACTACAAGTTCATGGCAACGTTCCACCGGATGATCGATGCGGACAGCGGCAAAGAAGTTGTCAGATGTTATGTGAAGGGCGCACCGGATGTTCTTGTTTCCCGCGGAACCCACTACATTGATGCCAATAAAGCCATCTCGCCGCTTGCCGGATCCGAGTCCCTCGTTCTTGCATCAAACGATGCACTTGCCGAAAAAGGTCTCCGTGTGATGATGATTGCATACCGGGATTTTGATCCGGGAACGTTTGATCCATCCTCGGCGACACCGGAGAGTATTCAGGGTCTCACTATCGTTGCTATGGTCGGCATCATCGACCCGCCGCGTGCGGAAGTGAAGGATGCTATTGCCACCTGCAAGACCGCAGGCATTCGGGTCAGAATGATCACCGGCGATCACGGAACTACCGCAGGAGCCATTGCGGATCAGCTCGGAATAACCGGCAAGGTCATCACGGGTGCTGAGATGTCTGCAATGTCAGATGAACAACTCCAGAGCAGCATTGATGATATCGGCGTTGTTGCACGCGTAGGACCGGAACACAAGGTGAGGCTTGTGCAGCTGCTCAAGGCAAAGGGTGACATCGTTGCGATGACCGGCGATGGTGTCAACGATGCCCCGGCACTCAAAGCCGCAGACATCGGTGTTGCGATGGGAATTACCGGAACAGAGGTTTCCAAAGAGTCTGCGGAGATGATTCTCACCGATGACAACTTTGCAACCATTGTTACCGCTGTCCGGCAGGGGCGGGTTTTGTATGACAACATGCTCAAGTTCATCCGGTTCCAGATGGCAAACC
>CAZABQ010000119.1:0-5211 GCA_964483485.1 uncultured Methanomicrobiales archaeon | reverse complement strand
TTATCTTAGGATTCAATGCTCAAAAATATGGCGCGCGACGCTCATTTTTCAAAAAGAACGGAAAATTATAGAGGACGAATATCTCCGGGTAACACACCCCTCACCTGACCAGAACCCATTGATTGTACAATCCACCCGCACCCTGATCATCATACAGCAGACGGCGCAGCAAGCCGCATACCTGCACAATAGTAGTCAGCTACCAGTAACAGCAGACTCTGTCAAAAGACAGAGCCCAAAACCACCACTTAATCACAGACAAAAAAACAATCACAAAAACAAGGACGTTAAAAAAAATCGCTAACGTCCCGGCTGGGACTTGAACCCAGGTCAAAAGCTCCGCAGGCTTCTAGGATATCCTCTACCCTACCGGGACACTGCACCTTTGTGCTCTAATACATTAGATCAACACTCATATAAACCCACCGTTTCACATTCTGACCCGCATCCGCCAAAAAAAAGTCAGATGCCGATGAGAATACTCTTCGGCTCGGTAAACTCATAGATGAAATCCGTACCATTTTCCCGGCCATACCCTGAATCTTTCGTACCTCCAAACGGAATTTCCGGCGGAAGAATCAGATGCCGATTCACCCAGACCACACCGGACCGCATCGCCTCTGCCACCGTATACGCAGTCTTGATATCCCGCGTCCATATCGACGCGCCGAGACCATACGGAGTATCATTCGCAATCTCCACCGCATCAGACAACGTCTCAAACGAAATCACCGGCATCACCGGACCAAAGATCTCCTCACGCACAGCGTCCGGGGAAACATCCGACAACAGCGTCGGCAGATAAAAATTGCCTGCCCCGTCCCCCACCCTGCCGCCGCACACAACCCTGCCGCAGTCACCCGCCACAATTCCCTCCACCACAGACGCAACCGCATCCCGCTGACCGGGATTATTCAGCGGACCAACATTCACCTTCTCCAGTCCGTTCCCAACCGACAACTTCTCAACAGCAGCCTGCGCCTTTCTCACAAACGCATCAGCAATCTTTGCATCGACCAAAATCCTCTTCGCCGACGTACAGACCTGACCGCAGTTATAGAACCGGTTCCGAACAGCGCCCGCAACCGCCGCATCAACATCCGCATCAGCCGCAACAATAAACGCATCATTCCCGCCAAGCTCCAGTGTCAGCCGCTTCAGTGCAGGCGCCGCCGCAAGAGCAACAGCCCTGCCCGTTGCAACCGAACCGGTAAAAGACACATGCCGGATATCTGCATTCCTGACAATCGCATCACCCGCCGCAGAACCGGTACCCGTCACCACATTCATCGCCCCTCCAAAAACACCAGACTCCACAAGAATCTCGGCAAGACGAAGAATCGTCAGCGGCGCCGTCTCCGAAGGCTTTGCCACAACCGCATTCCCGCACGCAAGCGCAGCCCCCGCCTTCCACCCGAAAATAATCGCCGGCATATTCCAAGGAACAATCGCGCCGCAGACACCGATCGGTTTTCTCACAACATTCATGTACCCGTACTTCGGAAGAACTGCCGCATCGCCCCGGACACTCCCGGTCATCGACGCATAATACTCAAACACATGGGCAGTCCCCAAAATCTCATCCTTTGCCTCACGAAGCGGCTTACCCTGCTCGGTCGTCAGCATCACCGCAAGTGAATCAGCCTCCGCACGAATACGGCCCGCCGCATGTATCAGAACGCGGGCCTTATCTGCGGGGCTGGACTTCGCCCACTTCGGCTGATCATCCTCAGCCGCATGAACGGCCGCTGCAACATCATCTGCATCTCCGGCAGGGACCGTATCAATAACCGCACCCGTTGCCGGATTAAAAACCTGAACACTGCCTCCCGAAATACTGGAAACAGCCCTGCCGCCTACAAACATCTGCATACTATCACTATTGTATCACCGTAAACATGTTTAGACGTGATCATTCAGGCAAAAAAACAGGGGAATTAATAATAACCAAATCCGCGCTGAATCGTCCGGGTATCATTAAACGTCTTGGTAAAAGACGAATGGAACTCAATCTTTGGAATCGTCACCGCAAACTCATGCTCCGGATACCAGTAGGTTTTATCCCCGTAACTCATCCCGACATTTGAAACAGAGATCTTCGCCATATCATTATCCACATACTGGAACGTTATCTCCTGCTTCTGCCCGTTACTGGAAACAGGCGGGTTCAGAATTTTCAGCAACCGGTTTTTCAGATCCTGCTTACCAAACAAAAACACCAGAAACGCAATCCATGGATCGATCGAGTAGTTGATCGTATACGTGGCATCCACTCCTTGGCTCAAATCCACACTCACCGAATCCACGGCAATGTACCCGTAATGATTCGTCAGAGCCGCATTCTGGAGAATAATCAGCTTCTGGCTGATTACCTCGGATTCATTCTCCGCTGCAGCTGCAGCTCCTGCAAATAACGGCAGAAGCAGAAATGCTGCAACCAGACAGAGAGCAACACTACGCTGTAGCTTCATGATAATTCTTTATTGCGCTCCTTCTCAATATCTTTTCCTATGCCTCCAAGAATCAGAGGAAAAGCGGGACACTGGTAAACGCATCAACATCAAACAGTCCCTGCGGCGTCATCTTCAGATGAGGAATCACCGTCAGAGACAGAAACGACAGATGTACAAACGCACGAGAATACGTCCCCGTCCGTTGCAGATGCGAAGTGAGTGCATCCAGCCTTACAAGCAGATCCTCGACCGGCTCATCTATCATCAGCCCTCCTATCGGAAGCGGAAGAACAGTCACTTCCTTTCCGGTCACAACAGCCATTCCGCCACGGGCATCCGCAACCGCGTCAATCGCTGCGACGATCTCCTCATCCGTTGCGCCCGTCGCAATAATATTATGGGCATCATGAGAGATGGATGCCGCGATCGCTCCCGTCTGGATCTCAAATCCTTTCACCAGCCCCACGGAAAATCCGCGGTTCGCATACCGATCAACGGAAACGATCTTCTGAACACCGTCAGCCCCTATCCGGGCATGAATATTCTGCGTCACAATCTCACCAAGAATCACACCGATAACTCGTGCAACACCGCAATCAGGCAGAGAAAGATCAGCGGGCGTCGGAAGTCTGCACCGGATTTCCGGCGAATCAAACGACGTTGAAACTGCGGTGAAAGGAATCTCTGATGCAGGAACACCGCGCTTGTACACGGAAGCAACGCTGAACTCCGGAGTATCTGCAAGAACACAGAAATCAGCGATGCGTCCGGGCGCTATCAGACCCCGGTCCTCAAGACCGAAACACTCGGCAGCAGAAAGCGTTGCCATCCTGAGAGCCAGCTCAAGCGGCATACCCGCAGCTACCGCAACACGGATACAGTGATCAATCGAACCCTCTCGGACGAGCGAATCAACATGGCGGTCATCGGTACAGAAACAACAGTGGGAAACAGTAAACGGCGTCACAACTGAGGAAAGCACCGCGACATCCTTCGCAGCATCGCCTTCGCGCAGAAGAATGTACATCCCTTGCCTCAGTTTTTCCCGCGCCTCCTCGGCAGACGTACACTCATGATCGGTTTTGATACCCGCACCGACGTACTTACAGAGATCATCCCCGGTCACGCCGGGCGCGTGACCGTCAACATGCCGGAACAGACGGATCTTTGCAAGGACACCTGGGTCATCATGAATAACGCCCGGGAAGTTCATCATCTCCCCAAGTCCGAGAACGCGGGGATTATCCACATAGTGTTTGAGATCCGCAGCAGTGATCACCGCTCCGCCTACATCTGCTGCGGTTGCCGGAACACAGGAAGGCATCATAAAAAAGATATCAGTTTGCGCATGCTCTGCATCACGGATCATGAAATCAATACCCGCACACCCGGCAACATTAGCGATCTCATGCGGATCGGCAACTGCGGTCGTCACACCATGAGACAGAACCACGCGGCCGAACTCGCGCGGGACAAGCAACGTACTTTCAATGTGTACATGCGTATCGATAAGACCGGGAACCACCCGTGCCCCGTTCAAGTCCGTAACCACATCGCCGGAAAGATGATTTCGTGCACCAACCGACATCACAATCCCGTTCTCAACGGAAAAAGAAACTGACTGCCACTCTCCTGTACAAGGATTAAACAGGAGAGCATTGTCAAAGATATGAATCATATTACCTCAAAATTTTTAATAAATGCTGCAAGCCGCGCAGCTCCGTCATTTCTTTCTCTGACATAAAGCCGCACAGAGTAAGAACCCGGTTCAAGCGCTACAGGAAACTCACAGATTTCCCGACCTTTGGAAAACGTCTCCGCAAGCGACAGAACATCTCCCACCTGTTCCGAAGACAGCAGGTCATCTACACGAAAGATTACACACTGGACCCAGACATCTTTCGTCTCGCCGCTGTACTGAAATGCCGCCACAAGGTGCCCGTTTACGTACACCGGATCTTCTGCGTCAACAGAAGCTGCTCCCGCCGTGAAAATAATGGCGGCGAGAAGACACACAATTATTCCTGCCAGAACCAGTACAAACTGTTTCATAACCCGAGGTCCGCTACAAAATTACTCGTCAGCGCGTTCAACGATAACCCGTATCTTATCGCCGGTTTTCAAACCGTGACCTTTGGGGACATCAATATTGAACCACAGCTCACCTTGCTGTGACATCAGACAGTCTTTTGAACCTTCAATATCTGCAACGAACTCTATGGTCTCGACGATCTCAGCAATCTTTTTTCCCATAGATAAAAATGAGGGAAGAAACCTAATTAAGGTATTGCCTCAGTTTGACCATCCAGGTAGTACTGGTGGAGTAGCCCCACTGAACAATTTCAAGCTCCATGCACTTTTCCGCAAGAAGAGCAAGGTTGGTACCTACTGCACGAGAAGAGATGCCGAGTTCTTTTGCGATATATTTTGCCTTAAAGAACCGGGTACCGGTAGATACACCGGCTTTTAGATAGCTGACAATACGCTGCTGTGTGGAGTTGTATCCGGACGTCTGTAGCTCCAAATCACTTACCATTAGTAAGTGTTTGATTTTCTGACATATATATTCTCCCTGACAAATAAGGGTGACAATCATCGAGTGAAAGCCTATACAGATGGTTTTGGCAGAATAGCGCAGAGATTCGGCAATTGCCATACATTACCATGCGTAAAGATCAAAAAAGAAAGTGGGGAAATATTTAGGCTATTGTTTTGTTCGTTACCATCCAGGTGGTGCTGTTTGAGTAGCTCCAGCGCT
>CAZABQ010000118.1:0-5310 GCA_964483485.1 uncultured Methanomicrobiales archaeon | reverse complement strand
CATCCTACCAAATTCCATCAGAAAAACAGACCAAACGGCCCCGTCTCGCACTTCAGCAATCAACGAACACCACACACCAAAATAACAAAACCCCATACAAAAGAACACACCAAGTACAACAAATAAAACCCACCCCAATTGAATCCTACCGCATACAAAAATGGAATCCTACCGGGATGTAATACAGCAAAACCACACACACCATAACAATTAACCCCCTTCCCCCCAATAGAATAATACATGCTGAACAAATACAAGGGATGCCTCCTCGGCGCCGTACTCGGCGACGCCCTTGGAATGCCCGGTGAAACCACGGTGAGCCGGTTCATCGGAGTCACCCTCGGATTCAAACGTGCATACAAAGGTCACCCAAACCACGACCTTCTCCCGGGCCAGTACACCGACGACTCACAAATAATGCTCGCCGCTGCCCGCCTCCTCGCTGACGCATCCTGGGATCCTGAAGCGTACGCCAAAGACCTTCTCAGGACACACACCCTCAACAAATTCCGGTATCCCGACGGAACCATCTACGCCGCATGCAAACGAATGCAGACCAACAATAACCTCATAGGATCAGGTGTCTACTCCGACAGCGCAGGCTGCATCTCCCTTGCTGTACCCTTCGCCCTCGCCTACACAGATCGAAAGGAAATGGCTCCAAAACTTCTCGAAGCCTGCAGCATCACCCACACACATCCCGGAGCACATGCAGCAACAATCAGCCTGGCTCTCATGCTCAACACACTGATTGAAACAGGAAATACCACTGACGCCTATCAGGCCCTCATCACCGCCGCACAAAATATGGACACTGACCTTGCCGCAAGAATCAGCAACGCCGTACGCATCGAAAAAACCGGCATGCAGATCACCGAATCCCTCGCCGCAATCGGAAACTCCTCCTCGGTGTATCATACCCTGCCGCTTGCAATATTCCTCTGTAACCGCTTCGCGAACCCTGAAGAACTCCTCGCCTGCGCCTCATCATGCGGCGGAAACGCCGACACCCTCACCCTCATCTGCGGCGCATACCTTGGTGCATCCCGCGGAGTCGAAGCTCTCCCGCAGGACCTCATCGCACAACTCGAACGGAGAGGAGAGTTTGAAACACTCGCAGAAAAACTCCTCAACCCGCAGAAACCCGAACCCAAAAAATCAGAAGAAAAACTGCCGGAAGAACCCGAAAGCATCTACGACTCCGGCTGGGAACCCCAATAACTTTCTCCTTTTTTCCATCAATACAACAGAATTTAATCTCTCTCGCATCCCATACTGTATCATGGACATCGCGATCGTCGGCGCATCCGGATACGCCGGAGGAGATCTCATCAGACTGCTCCTGACCCACTCACAGGCAAACATTGTCTGTGCCACCTCCCGCAAACTTGCAGGAACTCCCGTAACCAAAGACCACATCCACTTAAAAAACCTTATCGACCTCGACTACACTAACCCGTCAGTCGATGAAATTGACGCGGACTTCGCATTCCTTGCGGTCCCGCACACCGCTGCAATGCAGTACGCCCTCCGTCTGAGAGAGCGCGGCATCAAAACCGTCGACCTCAGTGCCGACTACCGGCTGCCGCAGGACATCTACGAAAAGACCTACGGCGTCAAACACACCGCATACTTCAAAGCCCCGTACGGCATCCCCGAACTTCACCGTGACGAAGTCCGCGGCGCGGACTTCGTCGCAAACCCCGGATGCTTCCCGACCGGTGCAACACTTGCCGCAGCACCAGTAGCCGATCTTGCCGCAACAATAATCTATGACTCAAAAAGCGGAGTCTCCGGTGCAGGCGACTCAGTCTCTGAGACCACACATTACCCGAACGTCGATGAAAACATCGCCCCCTACAAAGTAACAGCTCACCGCCACCTGCCGGAGATGAAACAGGAAGCAGCCTTCCTTAACTCAACCGCAAAAATTTACTTCACCCCCCATCTGCTCCCCGCAATTCGCGGTATCATCACAACCGCCCACATTCTCTTCAACGAACCGGTAACTCTTGAAGACGTGAAAAAACGGTATGAAACATTCTACAAAAACGAACCATTCGTCCGTCTGCAAACCGCAAAACTTGGCGGTGTCCGCGGCTCAAACTTCTGCGATATCAACTTTGAACTTGAAGCCGACGGAACACGGCTGGTAGCAGTCTCTGCCATTGACAACCTCGTCAAGGGAGCAGCAGGTCAGGCCGTGCAGAACATGAACATCATGTGCGGATTTGCCGAAACTGACGGAATCCGCATGCCGGGAATGTTCCCGTAACAAGGTTCATGATAGCTTGAACAAATATAATACACAGGAATATCTATGCAAAGTATCTGTGCTGTAGAAGGCGTTAGTGCCTGGGGCATAAAAGAAGGAAAATTCGGCCTTGCACTTATCAAAGCATCCGGAACCGGGGCTGCGGTCTTTACTACCAACAAAGTCCGCGCACCGGTTGTCAACCTCATGGCGGAGCGTACCAAACGCGGGAAGCTCGCTGGTGTCATCGTAAACAGCGGATGCGCCAATGCCTACACAGGTAAACGCGGATACGAAGATGCAAAGACCATGGCCGTCATCGGTGCCGAAGCCCTCGGCATCTCCGAAAAAGAAACCGGTGTTGCGAGTACCGGTGTAATCGGAAGATATCTGGATCTTGATCTCATCCGCCGGCAGAGTACTGATGTTGCGGGAAAGCTTGCCCACTCTTCCGATGCAGAAGTTGCCGCAGCAAAAGCGATCATGACAACGGATCTTGTACAGAAGCATGCCCTTGTCCAGCGGGAAGGTTTCACCATTGCCGGTATTTGCAAAGGTTCGGGAATGATTGCGCCCAATATGGGAACCATGCTCTCCTTTGTCTATACCGACGCGGAAGTTTCCTCCGAGCGTCTTCATGACGCACTGAAAACCGCAGTACGGCGGAGTCTGAACCGCGTCGTTGTTGATGGTGATGAGAGTACCAACGATTCTCTGTTCTGTACAGCGACCGGCGAAGCCGGGCATGTACCAAAGAAAGAGTTTGCCGCAGCTCTTGAAGAATGCTGTATCTCTCTTGCGAAGCAGATCGCAGCCGACGGAGAGGGTGCAACAAAAATGATCGAAGTCCGTGTCAAAGGAGCATGTCGCGAAAAGGATGCGGAGAAGATCGCAAGAGCGGTTATCACTTCACCTCTGGTGAAGAGTGCAGTGTACGGCGAGGATCCGAACTGGGGACGCGTCGTCTGTGCTGCAGGATACTCGGGCGTTGAGTTTGCGATTGATGAGTTGTCTCTGTCGATTGGCGAGGGAGAGGGGGAGACTGAACTTGTGCATAAGGGGGAGATCACGGCTGATCTCGTAAGGGCTAAGGCGGCGATGGCAGGTAAGCACGTGGTGTTTACGATCACGCTTGAGTCAGGTAAGAAGGAGGCGGTAGCCTGGGGATGTGATCTCACGGAGAAATACGTGGAGATTAACGGGAAGTATACAACATGAACCGGCAGAGTGTGTTAATGGAGGCACTTCCGTACATCCGGAAGTTCCACGGTAAAACGATTGTGATTAAACTTGGCGGTCACGCAATGGTGGATCCAAAGATCATGAATACGGTGATCGAGGATGCTGTACTTCTCCATTATGTGGGAATGCGTGTTGTGCTGGTGCATGGCGGAGGCCCTGAGATTACGCAGAAGATGCAGGCGCTCGGGAAGGAGCCGAAGTTCATCGGCGGTCTGCGTGTGACGGATGCGGAGACTCTGGAAATTGCACAGATGGTTCTTGCAGGCAAGATCAGCGGTGCGATTGTGAGTATGATCGCAAAGAACGGTGCACGGGGCGTTGGTGTTTCCGGTAATGACGGGGGTCTGGTAATTGCAGAGAAGATGCCGGTAAAGAAAGTTATGGTTGGTGATCATGAGGAGGAGGTTGATCTGGGGTTTGTCGGAGAGATTCGTGAGATCAATTCGAAACTTCTGGAGACGCTTCTTGATGCAGGGTATATTCCGGTGGTGTCTCCTCTGGCAATCGATCGAAAAGGAAATGATCTTAATATCAACGCAGATACTATGGCCGGTGAGATTGCGGTGGCGCTGAAGGCGTTCAAGCTGATCTCTCTGACTGATGTGGATGGTGTGATGGACAAGGAGCGGACAAAGGTGTTCCACCGTCTGACTCTGAAAAATGTGGATGCACTGATGGCGGATGGGACGATTTCCGGCGGTATGATCCCCAAACTTGAGGCAAGTGTGACTGCGGTCCGTCACGGGGTTGAGGGGGCACATGTGGTGAATGGAAATGCGGAGCATAATCTGCTTCTGGAACTGTTCACTGATGACGGGGTCGGGACAATGATCACCGCTTCGATGATCTGTCTCTGATTTTTTCTTTTTTTCTTTTATTGCTGTGAATCGAAAGTGATTTATTATCTCGATTCTATACTGTCAGAAAAGGTGGTTTTATGGGTATAATTTGTCCGCTGACGCAGGATCGTTGTATGGGAAAGGACTGTAAGTTCTGGAGAGCTGATGCGAAGATAGATAAGAAGGCCGATACGTTTTATGAGCTGGATACCGGCGAGTGTTTGTTTATTAAAGTGGCAAACCACTTGCTGGCAAAATAGGGAATTCTTTTTTTTTGTTTTTGTCTGTCGAGATTTTTGAAATATTTTTGAAAAGAGATTTTCGATCGGAAAAGAGGGATTGATGGTTCTTGAGATTTCTCTCAAGAGTTTTCGCTCACTCTTTTTGTTTCAACCGTTTAGTTACGGCGGAGTACGAGCAGTGCTACTGCGCCAAGACCTGCAAGGGCAATGAATGCGCCGAATCCCGGAGTAGTCGGGGTTGCGGTGGTGGTTACCGGTGCGGTGGTGGTGGTTGTAGTAGTCGTAGTGGTTGCCGTGGTGGTCGGGACGACTTTCTCAACGAGGTTGAAGTCTGCCGTGGTGGTTACATCGACTTCGATACCGTTCACCTTAATGGTGTACTGATCGAGTTTCCAGTTGGTAGTGTCGACATCGACAGACCATGCATTGTCAGCTCCGTCGCCTGCAACGACCTTGGTCGTCTGGGAGACACCGCTGTTGGTGTTGGTCTGGGTCTTGTCGGATGCAGTGAACGAGGAAGATACAACTTCTACAAGGATCTGGTCGTCAACTGCAAGGTTGGTCGTTCCTTTAATGGTGAACTTGGAACCTGCTGCCTGGTCTCCCGGGTTGACGATTCTGATCCACGGTGCTGCAACGGTGAACGTGAGCTTCGTGTAGATATCGTCGATGTTTGCATCATCAATCATCTTGGTGAGTGCATCTGCTGCCTGGGAGCCCTGGAGCTTGTTGT
>CAZABQ010000117.1:0-5356 GCA_964483485.1 uncultured Methanomicrobiales archaeon | reverse complement strand
CGAAGCGGTAGCCGTCGCGTTCCGGGTCGGCGGGCTTTGTGATGCGGTCACCGGACGAGAGGCCGGTCGCCGGCTGTATGAAGCTGCCGCCGCTGGTCTCGAAGAGCACGCGGTAGGCGTTGTCCATGTTGCCGGAGAAGTCGCCGGCGGGAACCGGCGGCGCTTCTTTGAAGGCTGCACGAATCGTATGCGTCTGATCCACGTCGGGTATCATGTAGACGGTGCCGCTCACGGATATCTCCTCTGCCCCCTCCTCGTGAATGATGTACTGGTGAGTGATCCGTGGGAAGGATGAAAAAAGAACCGCGAATCCACCCATCCCCACTCACCCGCTTACCTCCTACGAAATCATCCCGCCGCATCAAGAGATCTGTTCCATCTACACCGTAGACCGAAGTACAATTTATGACACGAATAGCATAAGAGCACCAAACGAATTTAAATCCAGCACCCGGAATTGTGAAAGAGTTATACCTAAATACTGCCAACACTCCTCTACCATGAAACTGGTATACACCGGCAAAACAAAGAATGTTTTCGCTCTTGACGACGGAAACTATCTGCTGAAGTTTAAGGACGACTGTACCGGCGCCGACGGCGTTTTCGACCCGGGCATGAACACAGTGGGCCTGACCATTGACGGCGCGGGCCGTGCCGGTCTCCGGTTAACCAAATATTTCTTCGAGATCCTGAACAAAAAGGGCATTCCAACCCACTACATCGACTGCAACATCAATGACGTTGCGATGACCGTAATCCCCGCAAAAACGTTTGGCAAGGGTCTTGAAGTTATCTGCCGGTTCCGTGCAGTAGGCAGTTTCTACCGCCGCT
The DNA here is from genome assembly GCA_964483485.1 of uncultured Methanomicrobiales archaeon. GTDB lineage: Archaea > Halobacteriota > Methanomicrobia > Methanomicrobiales > Methanocorpusculaceae > Methanocorpusculum. The sequence continues at coordinate 4,525 of CAZABQ010000117.1, read as the reverse complement.
ACGGCGACTACATCACTGAAGCTGCAAACCTTCCGGCATTTGTTGAGACAACCTTAAAAGACGACGACCGTGAGGACCCGCCAATCACCAAAGACGCTCTTGACATCCTCGGTATCGTCTCTGCAAAAGACTACGAAACCTTAAAGGACCTCACCCAGAAGATTGCGACCATCATCAAAGAAGAACTTGCCAAAAAGGACATCGAACTCTATGACATCAAGTTTGAGTTCGGAAAAGTCGGCGACAAAATCGTTCTCATCGACGAAATATCCGGCGGAAACATGCGTGCCTACAAAAACGGCAAACACATCCAGCCGCTTGATCTCGAAAAAATGGTTCTGGACGGATAAATCCAGAACAACTCTCTTTTTTATACGATCACAATTGTCTTATCCCCAAGGAACGAAAGAATCGTCTCATCACTCTGCCTGCTGCCGTCCAGATAGACGCCCTTGAGATTTTTCAGATATGCAGGCTGCTTTCCAAACCACTCAACGATCATCTCTGCGATATACTCTGCACCCTGTCCGGACCCGGCGAGAATATAGGGCCTGCCATTATTACAGACATTCATGTAATAGTGGAACGCAGCCTTCGCATCTGCATACGCGAGCATCTCTGCCGCATCCTCAACAACCGGCAGATCCGACTCCAGTGCATAGCTGGTCATCTGGCGGTAGTAGGGAATGTAATCATTCATCCCTGTCGGATATGCATCCCTTGTTGCTGTTATTTCATCGCGTACTCTATTGTGTATCTCATAAAGCGACACATCCACATTGGTTTCGTAGGGATTGATATCAGAGATGTCCACATCGTCATACAGATAAAAGACATCTACCTCTGCTTCGGGATCAGTTCCCAGCGCATACCAGTTGTTCACGTCCGAATATCTGATCGCCAGCATCTCCGGTATATCGCCTGACACATAAATAGCCCCAAGTCCGACAAGAGCCAGAATCATCATTCCGGCAAGCATCCAGATAGCCGGCTTCCATTTTTCGATTTCGTTTAGTTTCATAGGAAAAACTCCGAAAGTGTTTTCTGCTGCCTGATATCACGCAGCATCTTTGCGTAAGACAGCCAGAAACTCGTATCAAGCAGCGCCGCCGCCGCAGACGTTGCCTCGGCAAGGGTTCCCACCCGCACCGGCGCGGTCGCAAGCGAGGCATGGGATGCCTCGCGGATAACCCAGGTGCCGAGAGGTGCCCAGTAGTCGCCGGAGATATCCCGGATGCAGAGCACCTTCGCACACCTGCCGACTGATTTCAGATACTCCAGCACAGCAAGCCGCGCCGAGTAGTACGCACCGGCAATCGGCGAGTATTTACTCTTCGTAAGACCAGTCTCACCGTCTTCAATGATGGTCTCTTCGTCGCCTGCCCACAGGGAATGTTTCTGCCAGCGCTCGATCATCTCAAACTGCCACTCTTCCGCCGGGATTAACAGAAAACAGAGACTATTACCGTACAGTGTCGCACAAAATACCTCAAACTCCGGCAGTGCCGGCATTCGCACAACATCACGCTTCATACCTGACGAGATCATGTCGTCGGTTGCCGTAATTGCCCAGCGTGTCGGAACAACTTTCCTCTGCACCCCGAGAAGACCGGAGGTCAGAAGATTGGTAATTTTGTAGACATCTGTTCCGTTCTCAAACAAAATCCGTGCCGCTTCCGTTGCCCGGAGATCGGTATCTGACGTACACCGGTCAACAATCCGGGAAACACTGGCGTTATCAATAACGTCGAGTCTCTTCATCGCCCCAGTCATTCCAACCGGCGCAACGGTTCCGTCGAAGTTCAGATCAAACTGAACCGGTTTGGTAAACGCGACTTCAACATCCAGAGGCCGCTCGGAGAGTGCGATCTCCTGAATTTTTTCAGCGTCTGGGACTTTCACATCCAGCTCTTTCCCTCCCCGGATTGTCTGTGAACGGATGCCCACAATATCATCGATGGATAAGCCGTCCCGCACCCATTGCAGCGGATTGTCCGAATCGTTGATCATTAAAGGACCGCCAATTACGCGGGGGTACCCGTAACTTCCGACAAAAACCGAAGGTGATGCTCCCATGTATTCGCTAACCGGCTTCACGTCTTTCAGCGCATGAAACCTGCGGGTAACAGGACAGTTTTGCAGGCCGCAGAGACCCTTTCCTTTACAGACAGCACACTGTGATGGCATAGAGGGAGTTATTTCTGCTGATGTTTGAGTTCGGGAAGCTCTGCATCCGGGTGCGCTTTGAGATACGCAGCGATCTCGGGGTTATGGAGGAGGAGGCAGTTCGTACAGGCCCAGACTTTTCCGCCTGACGAACTGTCCACAAACTCTCCGAGCTCCGTATCGTGACAGGGATAGAACGGGCAGTAGCAGAAATCGCAGGACTGACCCTTGAAGTGGCAGGGATAATAGGGACAGCTTTTTTTCTGCCATTCCACCCAGTGATTTCCTCCGTAACGGGAGTAGATGAAATACGACGGCTGTGTGCGGATTACGCGGCCCTCCTGACGGTCGAGTGATGCGGTCACCCCGGTAAGAACTGCGTCATAGACGCGCCGTCCGATTTCGGTGAACGTTCCGGCATACACATGCTGCGGCTGGTCTGCTAAAATTCCGGCAACCACCACCGCATCCGAGGTCGTGCCCGTAAAGTCACGTCCGAGATTTCTGAGCGCATGGGCTTTTGCCTCGGTCGCAGTGATGATGGTTTCCAAAACTGCCGCGTCTGACAGGCTCTCATCAGAAGTTACGATGATGTTAATGGTGTGCGGTTTCGTCGGGTCAGGGTTCGGGTTTGAGACACCTGCCGTCACAAATACGGTGATGTAGTCGTACTGCATCACGCAGAGATTGTGCATCTCGACCGCGGTCAGGAGACCGAAGGCATCGGTGCCGTATCCTTTTGCCGCGAGAATTTCCTGAATGTAGGCGAGAGGATCGTTGTGATCGAAATTTATCGGGACGGTTCGGTTGAGGATAGTCGCAATGTTTCTAAGTCCCCCGTCAACACCGGTACTTGCCGCACGCCATGCTCCCCGGATGTAGACGGTTTCGTTATCGTAATGGTATCTCACTGCTTTTTCCTCTTCCTACATATGTCTGCGGCTGAGTTCTTTACTGTATGTGTTTTTACGGTGTTGCCCATACATTCGTTTATGGCGTTGTACTTTTATCCCCGAGTATCCCGCGGAAATCGATGAATGACGAACATCAGGCAATAAACGAATTTCGGTGCAGCGCCCTGTTCGTTGAAAAAGCGTAATACCGTGCCCGCCAAACATATAATCATGTTTTGGCAGCCGCTCTCGGTTGAGTCATGGATTGGCATGCGCAGAGGCTCTTTATCTGATGTGAAGGATTCGGTAAATACGATCATTGAGGATGTCAGAAAGAACGGTGATGCGGCACTGTTTTCCCTGACAGAAAAGTTCGATCATCAGAAGTTATCGTCGCTTTCGATCTCACGCGAGGAGATCGATGCGGCGTACGATGATGTTGCGCCTGATCTTGTACAAGCGCTGATTGAGGCCGAGGCGCGAATCACCCAGTTCCACGAACTTCAGAAGAGTAAGACGCTGTGGCTTGAAGAGATGGAGCCGGGAATTACGCTCGGCGTAAAAACGACGCCGCTGGATCGTGTGGGTGCCTACATTCCCGGAGGGCGTGCTGCATATCCGTCGACGGTCCTGATGACAACGGTTGCCGCACGGGTTGCCGGTGTTCCCGAGATTGTGGTCTGTACTCCGCCGCAGGTCAACCCCCTGACACTGGTAGCTCTCGATATCGCGGGCGTTGATGAGGCATATCAGATCGGTGGTGCCCAGGCGGTTGCCGCAATGGCTCTGGGTACAGAAACTATCCGTCCGGTCCAGAAGATTGTCGGTCCCGGCAACGTATTCGTGACGCAGGCAAAGATGATGCTTCGTGAGTATGCAGATATCGATTTTCCCGCAGGACCCAGCGAGATCGGTATTATTGCCGATTCATCAGCTGACCCGCGCTATATTGCAGCGGATGTTCTTGCCCAGTCCGAGCATGATCCAAACGCCGCGTGTGTTCTGGTAACCGAGAGTAAAAAACTCGCCGCTGAAGTTGGCGAAGAGATCGATCTCCAGATCGCGAATGCCCCGCGCCGCGAGATTATGGAAAAAGCGCTTGCTCATTCCGGCTACGTGATTGCCGGGGATATGGAGGAGGCAATCGATCTGATGAACCGGATTGCTCCCGAGCATCTTTCGATTCAGACGGTGGACGCACTTTCTACACTTTCCGGTATCCGCCATGCGGGTTCCATTTTTATCGGCCCGTACACACCGGTCGCCTGCGGCGATTATGCGTCGGGTACGAACCATGTTCTTCCTACCGCAGGATACGCGAAGAGTTACTCTGCTCTTGACGTCAATCATTTTATGAAGCGGTCGCAGGTGCAGATGGTGACCCGCGAAGGACTTGAGGCGATTGGGGGAGTCATCGAAGCGCTTGCAACTGCCGAGGGTCTTGCGGCACACGCGAACTCGGTGAG
>CAZABQ010000116.1:0-5359 GCA_964483485.1 uncultured Methanomicrobiales archaeon | reverse complement strand
ACAATGCCGCTCTCCACGCAGACCAAAAACCAGATCATCGACCTCCTCACAAAATATCAGACCGCCTACAACCATCACGACCCCGCAGCCCTCGCAGAAACCCTTGCCCCCGACATCCTCATGTACGGCTGTCGGACCGACGAGATCCTTCAGGGCCGCGACGCATTCACCACAATGATGACCAAAAACTTCGCCAGATACACAACCGGCGGCATCCGTTTTGAAAATCCCGACGTCAAAGGCGAAGGTGTCATTGCCTGGCTCTCCGCAGACTGCATCCTTTTGAGCACAACCGGCAGCGGAACAGTCCACGAAACCCCCTCACGATTCACCGCAGTCTTCCGGGGAACCGGCCATGCATGGGAGATCGTCCAGATCCACATGTCGCTTGGCTACCCTTATCACGAATAACCACTCTTTTTTCCCGTCAAAGATAACTCCCTGAAAACCGTCTGAAATGCAAAAATAAGCTTAAATAAACCACGTTGTCGCATCTGAAAAAGATCTGCTGCCAATCTGAAATCGCCCGAGAGACACATATACCTGTAACTGGGGAGCAAACACCGAATATTTGCTTTTGAATCATCTCTGAAAATCCGGTGTCCGAAACCGGCGTGTCGCAGCCCAAAATCAGGAGTTTCAGCCCACTTTAGAGATAGGTAAGGTATTTCATCATCCGAAAAACATCAGCTCAGACAGCAGAAACAGAGAAAATAGAGATTCGAGCTCAAATCAAGCGTATTTTTGACATGCCCAAAGCCGACTCTCATCAAAAAGCGGATTTCCTGCCTATCCGGGAGATTCATGGTTCAAACCATTCATCACCACCAACCCCTCGTGCAATAATCCTGAAGAACGAACACCCGCAAAACCAAAACCCGCCAAAACACTCATTACCCAATCACACCAATTATAGCATACGAACCAATGCCGGAATACACAAGCATCAAAGAGGACGTCCTCAAAAAACTGGAAACCCACCTCCCCGAGCTTCGCGAACGCTTCGGCATTGAAACAATTGGAATCTTCGGCTCGGTTGCACGGGGAGAAGACACGCCCGAGTCTGATATTGACATCCTCTACTGTTTTCAGAAAGAAAGAGGTGGAATGTTTGACCTCGTAGGGCTGCACGACTATCTTGCAGCAGTATTTCACCGGCAGGTGGACTTGATCTCAATAGAATACATCTCACCGCTCATTGCTCATCACGTAAAATCCGACGCGGTACTGTTGGGAACTGTGCAGGCGAAAGTATGAACGAACATGATGCAGTACTGCTAAACCAGATTACACTTCAGTGCGAGAAAATTCTCAGACTCACCGTCGTGTATCTCCGATTGAGTTAATTGTGTACTGTTGAGTGATATATTCGGTTTCGTGAACAGAGTTAGTAAACGCGAATTGCACGGCATAGCCGTGCTCACCACTTCGCGGAATCTACGCGAATCGCATGCCATCGGTCTGCTCACCACTTCGCGTTGAAATAACTCTGTTCACGAAGCCGAATATATCACTCAACAGTACACAATTAACTCAATAAGAAAAAAAAGCCATAGGAGAGATTTCTCCAAAAACAGCACCAACATGACCCACACCGCCTAAATCCTCTTGAAAAATCCCTCACCCAAAAAAACCCAACCTACCAGCTGACCTCCATCACCGCCTTCTCCTCCTCCTTCAGTGACGAATCATTCTCCTTCGCCGCAAACGCATACTTCTCCATGGGATTATACGAATCGTACAACGCACATTTATCCAGAACATCCACAAACTCACGCAGATACAATCGCGGCACCACATCAACCCGTCCGCCGAACCTCCCCGTCACCCGCTCAATCATCGCCCTGATAAACCGGATCGAAACACGGCTCTTATCAACCTCCGAATACGCCTCCGAATAAATCTCAATCACGCGGGACGACACCTCCTCAAGCTTCTTCACATCAAACTTCGGCAGAACAATCTGCGTCTGCATAGGATTTGCATACCCGTCATCTGCGATCATCCCGATACGATCATACAAAGGCGGAAGAGACCGGATACCCTTCGCACTATCAAACAGCGCCGGCGTCCCCGCAAACAGGAAAAAACAGTTCGGCAGCTCATTTCTATCGATCATATCCACAATCTGCCGGAGATTAATGTACCCCTTCTCCCGCTGCGGACGGGCAAACGCCTGTGCAGTCTCCACCTCATCAAACGTCACCAGAAGACCCGCATACCCTGCCTGCACAATAACATGCACCAGACCATTCAGAAACGCCAGAGCATCACTCTCGCCAACCGTCCCTTTTAGTCCGGCCTGCGACTTAAACGTTCTGCCGACCGTCTGCTCGCCCGAAATCCAGCCGACCGCAGACTGTGCAGTTGCAAAATCCCCCGAATTATTCGCCTGATAATACGTCCGAAGAGCCGCCGCAAGACCCGAATTAATCCCGCTCACCCGCAAAAGTACCGCCTCAATCTCCTTTCCCGTCATCTCCGCAAGAGCAGGATCATCCTCACGAATCCCGGTACTAATCAAACGATCCTCAATCCCGTAAATCCACGTATCCACGATACTCTTCAGCGCATGACCTTCCGTCGGCGTCGTCAGACCCGCACAGATCTTCGCATACACCGCCTGAAGTTTATGCAGCGGCGTATCAGGAGAAATCACCACATGACTCGTCACAAACCTCGCCGCAAGACCGATCTCCTGCGCACGCGAAATCAGAAACGTCTTCCCCGACCCGTACTCTCCCCGGACAAACTTACAATCCGCATGTCCGGTCCCGACAAACGCCAGTTGGGACGAGATAACCTTCTCCTCGGTCGAAAGCCCGACCGCCAGACGCGACAGTCCTGACTCCGGCACCGTTCCGCGACGCAGAGCATTAATTATTCCCACACTCTCCAGCCGGCGCTCATCGCGCCCGAACCCGTTACTCTCCGGTATAGCCATAAATCTCCCCGCGTTCGCCGACGCCGCGTTTCTCCAAAATCTTCACGCCCTTCTCTGCAGCCTTCGTTAAAATTCCGTTCACAATACCGGTCACCCGCCGTGTGCCAAGAACTGACCGCAGATCCATCTCCGTTGCCTCACGGTGTTCCCGCAAAAACGCAACCACCTGCTGCTCACGTTCGTCGAGATCCAGCAGATTCGCCGCAGGCTCCGGCTCCACCGAAGAGTCGGACGCAGCCTCAAGCCATGAGTTCTTCTCCAGAAGAACCGGCCGCTCCGCGAGCGCCCGGCCTTTCGCCTGCGACAGCAGCTGCATGAAATCCTCCACCTTAATCACCGCAGGATAGCACGGCATCACATCAAGACCCAGCAGACAGTGCCACTTGCACTCCTCGTAATCCTGCCGTTCAAGAGCATCGCCCGCCGCATACAGCAGACCGACCGCCAGCATCTCACGACCGTTCGAGGAGAGTTTTTCCAGAACCGACGTTAAGCGGGTAAGCACCTGATCCATAACTTTCGCAATCCGGTACATTGCCTCCTTGCCGTTCAGCACCTCGCCCGCAACCAGCTCCACATCCGCCGCACGGGTAACATTCGTCAGGATATACCGAATAACCGTCTCACATTCGCGGTCCTCGCCAAGGCGCTTGAGAAAACCCGCATAGGCAATACCGCCGTGAATATAGTCCGCACGATACGCCCGGTAGTACCAGTCGCGTGCCTGCGTGCAGGCACGTGCGTCCTCGTATGCTGCGCCGATCTGCGTCAAGCAGACGGCGGTCGGATACGAGGAGAGCAGAACACTGATAATTCCTGCGACCTCTTCTTTGGTTCTGACCACGTCAAGGAACACCTTGAACCGGTTGATCACCAGCTCCTGCATACCGGAATCGGCAACCTCGGCATCCTTTCCGCACTGCTCGGCTATCAGCTGACGATAAATGACGTTTGCCTCATCCGCATGACCGGTCCGGGAGGCAAGCTCTGCTTCCAGCAACCGGTAGACGGGATCTGCCCTGCTCTTGACCAGAATACCCAGCTCATACCGGGCCGCGTCGTAGTGACCGAGAAGTTTTTCCAGAAGAACAAAGGAGAACCGGATCTGGGCTACATCGTCGTCCTCCAGCTGCTCCTCTTCAAAACTGTCCAGTGCCGAGCGATATGCACTCTCCGCAGCTTCCGGGTCAAGGGAAGCCAAAGCCTCAAGATCAAGACGGAGATACACAACATCCCGCACCGTATTCCAGCCGCGAAGCGCGACACTCATCGCTTTCTGATACTCTTTTGCCGCAAGCAGGGCTTCAACATACTCAGGCGAAAACTCATCTTCGCCGAAGTTCTGCACGTGCAGTGCCGCAGCTTCCTCAGGTTCACCAACTTCGGTGAGCGTTTTCATCAGCAGTCTGATGTCGGCCGGGTCTGAGCCGAACCGAACCAGAGACCGCAGTGAGGGAATGGCACCGCGAAGATCGTTTCTGGCAAGAAGCAGCCGGGCATAGCTCCGTAAAGCCGGTCTGTTTTCAGGGTCAAGAATCAGGGCGGTCGCATACTCGGATACCGCATGTTCATCGCCGGTTTTTTCCATGACGTCAGCCAGATAGCTGTGCAGGTAGGATGAACCCGGCATTCCCTGAATGAGATCGCGAAGCAGGTATCCGGCAGTGTCATACTGACCGGTCTCGGCATAGCTGCGGGCGGCAAGGAGAAGAAGAGCGGGATCGCTCGTGCCGGAGACGAGGCTGATAACCTCGGCAAAATTTCCGGCGTTAAAGAGCTTCATCGCATCGTCGAGTGCGGGTGTCGTACGGGAGGGGTCGGGAGTCATAGGTATTTATGCAAGATTTTGAAGAATGGCTTGGGCAAATGCTTCTGCGTCCTGCGGCATTCTGGCAGTGATTACTTTGCCGGAGATGACAACAGGCTCATTGACGAGGACGGCTTTGTCAAGTTCCATGACGCGGCGGGAGGCAGGGGTTTCAAGAACGGTCGCATTTTTGCCGGCAAGCAGTCCGGCTTCGGCGATGATGGCAGGTGCGAGGCAGATTGCTGCGGTGACTTTTCCGGCATTGCCGAGTTTGTTGACGATATCAATCAGTTTTTCGCATCTCCAGAGGTAGTCCTGACAGCCGATGCCGCCGACTACGACGATTCCGTCGTAGTCGCCCGGGTTTACGTCGTCGAAGGAGAGGTCAGATTCAACGATTTCGCCGTGCATGCCGTAACATGTTCCGTGAATGGTGGAGGCGGTGACACAGGTAATTCCTTTCTCCTCAAAGAGGGTTTTCGGGACGACATATTCCTGATCCAGGAACCTGTCCGGAGCTATTGCGAAAAGAATCTTCATGTGTATTTTATAGGTTTTCCCGAGGGATTAAGGGTTTGGTACTGGATCAAAACCACTGAGAGAAATTG
>CAZABQ010000115.1:0-5388 GCA_964483485.1 uncultured Methanomicrobiales archaeon | reverse complement strand
ACGGATACCGGCACATCCAGTGCTTCCAGCCTTTCCGGGGAGATCGTGAACAGCAGACCAAAGTCGCCGCCGCCGTAGAGGAAGTACTTCTCGGCATCCGGGATAGGGAGAAGCGGCAGGTTTTCGCAGAGCGAAAACCCTACACCTGATGCTTCACCCATGTCATACAGCGAGACCGCGAGGCCGTCTGAGACGTCCATCATCGCCGTTGCCTTTGCCCGGGCAATTTTTTGGCCCTCGGCAACCTGCGGTTTTGGCATCACCAGATTGTCCCGGTATACGGACCATCCGTCAAGGGCCGCCTGCGCAGCCCCGGGAGTTCCGGTACAGCATACAAGTTCTCCCGGAGATGCCCCGCTGCGCCGCAGGTACAACTCCTGCGGCACGAGACCAAGAGCGGTCGTAACGATCGTCAGCTCCTGATGACTGTCGATATCGCCGCCGGCAATTTTTGCTCCATACCGGTTTGCGCAGGCAACAGCTCCTTCCATGATGGGTCTCAGCCGCTCCGGCCGGTCAAGACCTGCCGCAACAAGTACCTGGGTTGGCTGTGCCCCGCAGCTCGCGATATCTGAGAGGCTTACCGCAACACTCATCCATCCCATCTCCCACTCAGTCATACTTTTTGGGAAATCGGTAGTCTCATGCAGCATATCGGTTGTTGCCACCTGAATCAGTCGTCCCTCATCGAACTCAAATGCTGCACAGTCATCCGCCGTCTCATTGCGGCCAATGAGGTCCCGGATTGTCTCCAGAAGTTGCCGGTCATCCATTACTCATCACCTGAAATTTCCTTTTTTCTCTGTTCCCGATACGCAGCCAGTACCGCTGACAAAAGGGTTGATGCCTCTTGTTCTTTCTGCGGCAGGGGTTTAGCGGTCCCGTCCTGATCCTTTGGCAGAGGCGGGGCAGGAGGTAGCGGAGCAACCGAGGGTGCCGCAGGCTCCCTCGGTGTCTTTGGTACGGGCATCTTCCCCGCAGGTTTGGTTTTGGGTTTTGGTTCTCCCTTCGTTAGCAGATACTTTTCCGGCAGAATCGTTGCAGGATCGATTCCCTGCTCCCGCACCTCCCGCACCCGCCCGACCTGATACTCCTTTACCATCGAATCAAAGACCGCGTTCTTTTTTTCCTTACGATACATCGTCTGCGACGCAGTCCACGCCTCAAGAGCGGATTCAAGGGCATTGGTATCCACAACACCGATTTTACCCTTTACCCGGGGCGACAGATCAGCCCCCGAAAGAACCGGGAGGTTTACCTCCCGGAACTCCTCGATCAGATACTGTTCGCGGGCACGCGTAAACACATGTCTTGGAAGAATCACCGCCCTGACCTTTGCCTCAGCGAGGTCCCGGACAACGGATTTACCCCACCCGTCAATTTGCAGCACATAGAGGAGATCCTCTTCGCCAAGTCCCATCTCATCGTCCAGACTCCGAACCGAGTCGCGGGCGAGCAGCGGCAGAACCTTCAGCGCCGAACACCCTTCGCCTGCCTGCAGCGACACATACCGTTTCATCCTGTCCAGCCGTACCCGCAGATTTTTACTGCGGCGTTCTTCTTTTCTCAGCTGTTTTTTCACCGCGGTAATCTCGCGGTCACGGTCGGCGATTTCGGTTGATGCGATCATTTTGGCGTACCGTTCCTCCCGCTCGGTGTTCAGCCGTCGGTGAAGAGCGGAGATCGTTGTATCCTTTCCGGCAGACTCCTGCGACAGGGTTTCAACCAGTGTCCGCAGTCTGTGGATCGTCTCCTCCTGCCGCGTGATCTTCTCGTCGCGCTCATCGAAAATGACGACTTCTGTCTCCCTGCTCTGCTCTTCGGTTGCGGACGCAGCAGCAGTCTCATCTCCTGAGATTTTCGTTATTGCCTGTTCCAGCGAAGAACCCCGGACAATCTGCGCCCGCAGTTCATCGATGTCAAAACCTGCCGGAGCACGTCTGAGAATACTGTCGAACTTGTTTTTGTAGGTCCGGTAGGCGTAAAGGGCAGCGGAAAGGGCATCCCGCTCGTGATCATTTTTGAAGTCATGCCCTGCTGCCAGAACATACTTTTCTTTGACGAGGATGTCCTTTTTTGGGTTCCAGGCAGTAGCAGAGAAGGCACGTCGGATTTTTTCTACCCCAAACGGCATCTCTGCCTTATCGGATGCGATAACCAGCGGTTTTCCAAGCCCTGCAATCTCCGCAACGAGGTCGGCGGCAGAGAAGAGCCGGGTACTTGCCAGATAGACAAGGGTGCCGTCAAGGTCGAGCGCTGCAATGCCGATGGTTGTACCCGAGTCAATTCCCACAATCAGGTATTTGGATTTACGGGTCAGCTGCCTGAACTCAAGTTTTTCGCGCCGTTTGCCTGCTACGCGTATCTGAGTATCGCCGCCTTTTGATGCGGATACCGGAATGTCGCGGCGTGGGGCATAGACGGTGAACAGAACCCGGCTTTCTCCTCCGAATGCACGCCTGACGGTCAGGGTGTACTCAAGGTTTGCCGCGACCAGTTTCATCTCAATTTCGCGGGCATGGGCGCGGACTGCTCCGTGCATCTTTCGGACGTACCGGTTCTGACTCCATCCGCCACGCCCGGGCGACCGGCATCTTGATACGGTTATGTCGGTGATTCCTTCATAGGCGAGAACTTCGTACCCTGCGCCAAAAGAGGCAAGAAGAGCAGAGGCTTTTGCCTCTTCCATGGGGTTTTGTTTGTCAAACGTCAGGTTGTAGCGTGCGGCAACTCTTGGCAGGCTTTCCATGCGGGTTCCGTCACCGGTTACCTGTACAAGTTTTGTACTGCCCGGCATCTCAGCCAAAAACTCATACAAGGCGGCAGTATCGCGTGCGAGTTCCTGAATGCTGTCGACCGCGAGAATCTCCGGCTGCTCCGCTCTGATGGAGCGGATCAGCCGATACTGTGTGACATTTTTTTCTTCGGAGACTACGGTTCCGTTGAACACGCGCACGAGGGCATAATGGGGGCGCAGGGTTCCTGACCGGACTGAGCCGCGAATGATGTCGATACCAAAGACGAGACCGTTCATTCCACCTTCCCGTCGAACGCTGTTTCGCCGGTTACGAACCGGACGGCAGATTCAATGTCGTAGATTTTCTGGTATTTTTTGGTGAAAAATGTGCCGACAGTTTCAAGGTCATGCCGAAGCGTTGCTTCGGCATTCTGGTGGGCAGGGGTGATCCACTGCGGCCAGTCGATGATCCAGACGACTGCGCCGTCATACATGATGTTGTATTCCGAGAGGTCGCCGTGAATGTATCCGGTATCGTAGGCGGCTTTTACCTGTTCAAGGATTTCCTGCCAGACTGCGTCCGGGTTTTCGAGCGGGCACCGGTTGAGGTTTACACCCTGAATGAAGGACATGACGATGATATGACGGTTGATGTCGATTGGAACCGGAACGTTGACTTTTCCATTGAGGGCGGTGAGCGCTTCGTATTCACGGGCTGCGGATTTTGCGGAGGCAAATATCCAAGGGCAGTGTCCTTCTTCGGGCAGGTAGTCGCGGTTGGTGCGTACGGTCTGGAATGAGCGCTGTCCAATTTTATGGAGTTTGAGTACGACTACACCAAAACCGAGTGCTTCGTATATTTCTGATTCTTTGCCGACGCCGATCATGGTACCGAGTGCTGATATGGATTTTTTTGCGGCAAGTGAGGTGAGGGCGAGGGCATCGTAGCCTTTGAAGACGAGGGAGTATCCTTTGTAGGGGACGGAGTCGGATCTGACCATGTCGAGATGAATGAGGTTACCGACTCGGTATTTTGTTTCGTTCGCGGAGAGATGGACTGCTGCTTTGAGGTCGTCTTCGGGGACCCAGCGGTAGCGGCGCATCATCCGCTCTAAGGCGTTGAGAATACGAATTTCGTATTTGTGAAGGTTTTTGATGTCATCTGCTGACAAAGGCATTAAGTATTGATTGACTTTGCAGGGATAAAAGTATCATGTTGCGGGTCGTCTGCCGAATCTACATATCCCACGAACACCAACCTATTGTGTAATCTATGAAGTGTTCGCGGTGCGGAAATGATGCGGTGATTGTTCAGGGGTATTCAGGGGTAGCCCTCTGTTCCCATCACGCTGCACTGGACATTGAGGCGAAGGCCAAACGCGAGGTGCGAAAGGACGGCGGTATTGCTTCGGGCGAGAAGCTGTTCGTGCCTGTTCGCGTTGACGCCGCGTCGTATGCTTTGTCAGCTCTGCTTTCGGTGATTCTTGCCGGCAGACGTGATGTGTCTCTTGTGTCGGATAGGGGGTCTGCTACCGCTGTGGCGACGGCAGATACCCTTGAGGATGCAGCAGAGAATGTTCTTTGTCAGGTGTGTTCGGGAACTGCGGTAGATCTGCTGTTGGTTCCCGCAAAGAAGACTATTCGTCCTCTGTCGGTGATACCCCGTGAAGAGGTGTATTTCTATGCCCGTCTTCACGGATGGACCGGGGCATGTACCGCGAGCGAGAAGGATTCGTTTTCTGCGGATATCGGGTCGTTTCTTGCGGCATTTTCCGCAGGTCATCCATCGGCTGCCTATGCTCTGAAACGTATTTCGGATCAACTGCCGGAAATTTATCAGGAGAGAGTGTAAAATTATGCTGTGTAAGGATATCGGGTGTGCTGTCACCCGTATGAAGGATCTTATTCGCCAGACGCTGTGGGCGTCGGGGGCGCAGGGTGTTGTTGTCGGTATTTCCGGCGGTATTGATTCAGCGGTTGCCGCAGCGGTTGCGGTAAAGGCGATCGGACCAGAGAATGTTTTCGGGGTACATATGCCGGTGTCGTCAAGCTGCCCGAAGGATAGGGAGGACGCGGCGGTATTCTGTGAACAGTTTGGTATTGCCATGATCACGATTCCTCTGGGGGATACGGTGGATGCGGCTTTTGCGGATCCTGCTCTGACGGATACCCCTCTTCTTCGTGGGAACTTTACGGCGCGTCTGCGGATGGCGACTCTCTATAATGTTGCTGCGTCACGTTCTTCTCTTGTGTGCGGGACGTCGAATAAAACCGAGTATATGATCGGTTATAGTACCAAGTGGGGGGATTCGGCAGCCGATATCCAGCCGCTCCTTCATCTATGGAAGAAGGATGTGTATGCGGTTGCAGAGGAGCTGGGTATTTCGCGTGAGATAATCGAGAAGACGCCGAGTGCCGGGTTCTGGCCGGGTCAGAGTGATGAGGGGGAGCTTGGTATGAGTTACGCAGAGCTTGATGCTGCTCTTCTGAGTCTTGAGGAGCATGGGTTTGTTCCGCAGAGTTCTCTTGAGGAGTCAGTGCTTACTCTTGTGAAGAAAAGTTCTCATAAGCGAAATCCGGCAGCAAGTCTGCTGTGACTGTTTTTTTCTTTATAGGAGTTCCGCAGTGTGGGTTCATGTTGGTGTTTGCGG
>CAZABQ010000114.1:0-5403 GCA_964483485.1 uncultured Methanomicrobiales archaeon | reverse complement strand
CTCATAATCGCGGAGGTGGAATCCGGTGCTGTTCACTACGCCTGAGTATCTCCTCTTCTTCACCATCGTTCTCATCGCAACCGAACTCCTGCGAAGAAAACTCTGGCAGCATGCATTCCTCCTCGCGGCAAGCTACTACTTCTACTGGTGTTCCGGTTCCATCCACATCCTGCTGCTGGTCTTTGTTACCTTTGCCTCCTTCTTCTGCGGCGCAAAAATTTTTGCAGCAGAAACAAAACGCCGCAAAAAATGCTGGCTCGCTCTTGGCACACTCATCCCGCTAATTATTCTCGGCTGGTTCAAGTACATCGACTTCGGCGTCTCTTCGATCAACTCGCTGCTGAACTCCGCAGGAGTCAACGCATCCATTCCACTACTTCAGGTCCTCCTGCCGGTCGGCATCTCCTTCTTCACCTTTCAGGCGCTCAGCTACATCTTTGATATCTACTTAGGCAAACTCGAACCCGAGGAAAAGCTCCACAAATATGCACTCTTCATCGCATTTTTCCCTGCACTCGTTGCAGGGCCGATCGTCCGGGCAAGTGAATTTCTGCCGCAGCTCAAAGATAAAATCCATATCAGCGGAGAAAATCTGAAAATAGGTATCACCTTAATTCTCTGGGGACTGTTCAAGAAGATGGTCATCGCCGATAACCTCGGAAGCCGGGTTGACTTTGTCTTCTCCTCTCCAGAGACCGCAGCCTCCGTATGGATCATTCTCGGCACAATCCTTTTCGGCATCCAGATCTACTGCGACTTCTCCGGTTACGCTCACATCGCAATCGGCTGCGCCCGCTGTCTCGGATTCACAATCCCGGAAAACTTCAACCTCCCCTACCTCGCCGCAAACATCCAGAGCTTCTGGAGAAAGTGGCACATGACCCTCTCCCGCTTCATCCGCGACTACGTCTACATCCCGCTCGGCGGCAACCGCAAAGGACACATGCGAACCTACGCAAATCTCCTCGCCTCCATGATAATCTGCGGCCTCTGGCACGGAGCCGCATGGACATTCGTTCTCTGGGGCGGCTACCACGGCGTGTTGCTCCTTCTTCACCGTTACGTCATCGGTGAGAAAAAGATCGGAACCAAAAGCAGATTTCTCTCCTCCAACCCGGGACTCCTGATAAAGATCCTCATCACACAGGCGCTCGTCTTCTTCGGCTGGATGATCTTCCGGGCAAACAGCTTCGATGACCTCCTCATCTGCATCCAGAAGATTCTCTTCTTCGACTTCCAGTTCTCCGCCTTCACCAGACTTGCCGTCCTTGGCGGTATCGGCGTGATCGTCCTCGCATGTATCGTAATGTGCAACAAACGGCTCGCAGAGTTTGTCAAAACAGCCGCAGTCTACGACTACCTCTCGTTCTGTGCACGACTGCGGCCGTTCTACTGGATACTCTACATCGCCATCCTCGGCTTTGCCATCCTGCTCCTCTCACCACCCGAAACCCCGGAGTTCATCTACTTCGCCTTCTGATTCGTATCACTCGTGAACTCTTGCTGACATCTGACATCAGATGTCAGATATCACCAGTGTTTTGAAAAAAAAGGATCATCCGCGAAAAATCCCTCTGCCAAGAATCGAGACAAAGTGATTCTATTTATATAGTCAGTACCATAACTCTACCACAAGAGAAAATATTCTCTCTCACTCATCTTCGATGAAGAGAGGCGGCGCAAAAAATTCTCAGCTATACCTTTTCTTACAATCTCTGTGATATCTGACATCTGACATCTGATATCTGACATCAGAAAGAATTCAGTTCACGACCCGTGCCGCCACGGCGAAAAAAATATTTTTCCAAAGATGCCTTCAGCACCTTAGAACTGCGGCACTTTGCGCAGCATCTTATCAATTGCCCGGGCCGCATCCTTTGCCGTACCCATCGCAAGAATCACCGTTGCCGCACCCGTTGCAACATCCCCTCCGGCATACACCTTTGCAATCGCCGTCTGGCCAAGACAGTTCACCGCAACACTTCCGTTCTGGTTCCGCACCAGATCCGGCATCATCCGCAGCAGCAGCGGATTTGGTCCCTGACCGATAGCCTCAACAACCACATCCGCCTCCACCACAAAATTACTGCCCTCAATCGGTGCAAACGAACAGCGGCCATCATCTCCCGGACTGCCCAGCTCCATTTTTACCGCTTCAACACCTGCAACCGCCTTGTTCTCGCCCTCCACAAACCGGACCGGATTCGTGCAGCACAGAAACTCCACGCCCTCCTCCTTTGCGTGGCGGACCTCGTCCAGCCGTGCCGGCATATCAGACTCGCCGCGGCGGTACATCAGCGTAACGTCAGATCCCATTCTGCGGGCAACCCGGGCCGCATCCATCGCAACATTACCCCCGCCAATCACAACAACCCGTTTGCCGGACTTCACCGGCGTATCATTTGCCGGGAAACATGCAGCGCCCATCAGATTCACCCGGGTTAAGAACTCATTCGCCGAGTAGACCCCGCACAGATTCTCACCCGGAAGACCCATAAAGTACGGCAGTCCGGCGCCGGTTCCCAGAAACACCGCATCATAGCCGAGCAGTTCAGCAACCGGCACACTGCGGCCTACCACGTAGTTCGTCTTAATCTCTGCGCCGAGCTTTTTCACCTGCTCAATCTCTTCCTGCACAATCTCTTTTGGCAGCCGGAACGCCGGAATACCGTACATCAAAACACCGCCCGCCTCATGCAGCGCCTCAAACACGGTCACCGAATGACCGAGCCGGGAAAGCTCTGCCGCAGCCGAAAGACCCGCAGGTCCTGACCCGACAACCGCCACACGCCTCCCGGTCGGCGGCAGCCGAACCGGCGTCTCAATACCATTCTTCCGCTCCCAGTCTGCAACGAACCGCTCAAGATGCCCAATCGAAATCGGCATATCCTTATTGCCAAGCACGCACTCGCCCTGACACTGTGTCTCCTGCGGACAAACTCTGCCGCAGATAGCGGGCAGCATATTATCCTTCTTAATAATTCGTGCAGCTTCCCGGAACTCACCGATCTCGCAGGCACGGATAAACGCCGGAATATCGATACCGACCGGACATCCGTTCACGCACTTCGGCTTCTTACACTGAATGCACCGTGCCGCTTCGGCAATTACCTCGGCTTCCGTGAATCCGATATCCACCTCAGCAAAATCCGTCACACGAACGTTTGCATCTCTATCCATTTTACGCCACCTTCCTGCATCTGCACTCGTGATGCTCCGTACGGAACTCCAGCGACCGTTTTTCTTCCGGCATATACATCCGCTGGCGTGCCAGCAGATCGTCCCAGTCAACGAGATGAGCGTCAAACTCAGGGCCGTCAACACAGGCAAACTTCATCTTACCGTCCACCACCACGCGGCAGGACCCGCACATTCCCGTGCCGTCCACCATAACCGGATTCAGCGACACATAGGTTTTGATCCCGAACGGTTTCGTAACACTGCTCGTTACCTTCATCATCATACCGGGACCAATAATCCAGACCTTATCGATTGCTCTTCCGCTCTCGCAGAGATCCTTTAACGGTCCGCTCGCAAATCCTTTGATCCCGTACGAACCGTCATCGGTTGTTACGAACAGCTCATCACAGATCGCCCGCATCTCATCCTCAAGGATCAACAGACTCTTATTCCGTGCGCCGATAATCCCGATAACATAGTTGCCGGCATCTTTTGCCGCCTGGGCAATGATCGGCGTACAGGCAACTCCTGCGCCGCCGCCGACAATTACGACCGTCTCAGGGCCGGTTGTAATATCGCTCGGCATCCCGAGAGGTCCTACCACGTCACGCAGGCAGTCGCCCGCAGAAAGGGATGCCAGCAGCTTTGTTGTCGTGCCGATTGCCATAAACGAAATCCGAATCAGATCACCGTCGGTTCCGGAAATGGTAAGGGGCACGCGTTCGCCGGCGCCGTCGGGGTGAATAATACAAAACTGTCCTGCTTGTGCATTGCGTGCAACCTGCGGCGCACGAATCCACATTTCAAAAACCGCCTCGGACAAGGCGTGTGCTTTCACTATCTCGTACAACTTATGTTCACTCCGCTACTGCCTTGAGAATATACGGGTACTTATTCGTCGTAAGACAACTTTAACCCTGTGCCGGAGAAAAGAGAGAAGCTCTCAGCCTTCTAACTGAGATGATATTTATGGAAATGGACATGTGTAGTAATTTCTGCAAATGCAGGATGAGGTTATATCCAATAGTGGCTGGTTTTTTTTGAACCATTTATCGAATCCAGGTCATTGTATCCTCCTTATTATCCCCGAGAGAGGGAGTTTGTTCAACTGCTATTCATACATGGCATTGTTTTGGAGTGTAAAACTCCATACTATACTAGGCGCTTAGGTCGCCAAATACCTCTCCCAAAACAGTTTCGGAACTTTCGGATGCTCCGAAAGTATTCCCCTGCCAAACCTTTTAGACCTGATGCGTCGCACATATCCGGTACTGTGAATACGCGTCCTCTCCCCAATACTTCAGAAGATCTTGAACTTGATCCTGATTTTACGCCGCAGGAACATGCGGAGTTTGCAAAACTCGAACAGGAAAATCCCTATGTCGAGCATCACGAGGAAAAAGTACGCGTGCCTCTTCGCCCGGAGGATGCACGGGACGGAAAGCATGATGTACTCTTTCTTCTCATCTTTATCATCCTCGCCGCCCTCTTCTTATATGCGATCATCTTTGGCGGAGGCCTTCATTGAACGCAGACCGATTGTTTTTTCAGGCAGTCGAAAGCGGCGACTACACCGAATGGAACTGCTGGTACACGCGGTATCTTCGTGAGTCTGATGAAGCGGTGATGATCTTGCTGGCCGCGGATTTTTCGGATGCAGACCTTGCGGGGGCATGTCTCAGAAATTTTGATCTGACCGCCGCCGTTTTTGCCGGGACATCTCTTGCCGAAGCGGATCTTACCGGCGCTGTTATCGATGAAGCTGATTTTTCCGGTGCTGATCTTACCTCTGCAAATCTTTCCGGAACGTTTGCTGCGTATGCCGTTTTCCGTGATGCGGATATGTCTCTGGCAAATCTTTCGGGCGGCGACTTTACCGGTGCGGATTTTACCAACGCACATCTTCGCCGCTGCTATGCACAGCGGGCGTTTTTCCGTGATGCGAACTTCACCGATGCAGATCTCAGCGGGATTTACGCACGGCTGGCCGAATGTACGAATGCAGATTTCTCCGGTGCGGATCGTACCGGCTCCGTATTTTAGCCCACGAATCGCAGGCCGAAGGCATGCGTTCAGCATTTTCCGTGGAATACTCAGGGATAAAGGTGCAACACCGCAAAAACCAAAATCCTTAAATGAATAGACATTGACATTAATTACGCAAACGATGCGGGGTCGTGGCCTAGTCCGGAATGGCGACGGGCTCCAGCGGTCTTAGCGTAT
>CAZABQ010000113.1:0-5674 GCA_964483485.1 uncultured Methanomicrobiales archaeon | reverse complement strand
TTGATACACATGCCGCAGAGAGTTAAGGAAACTCTCAGGCTCTAATACTTTTTTTTGTCCGGGTGTTTGCAAGGTGAAGCGCGGCACTATTCAGGAAAGGAGATGCTAATCGCATCAGTACAGATACGACTCGCGGTCTCTTATCTCATCCTGCCCACTCACCACTCAACTATTCCGTGATGTTTTTGGTTCCGTGTATTTCTGTGTGCTCCCGCAAAGCGATGAGCAAGACCGCAGGACTTGCGGTCCATGCGCTAAAATACGATTAATGACGACCGTCAAATGGCAATAAACGAATTTAGGTACAACGCTCAGACCCGGCATACCATTATTACCTCCCACACCAATCACACAACTATGAAATGCCCTGTCTGCGGACAGGATTGCATTCAATCATCTGATGACCTCTTGAAACTATCCGTTCACCGGTTTGATGCATGCCCCTCCTGTCATGGCCTACCAAGAAACAAACACATACCCCCGGATCCTGATCTCCCGCCCCCTCCCTGCCCCGTCTGCGGCAAACGCTACATTGACGACGTTTTTTTTCACATCTGGCTCATTCTCACCGAAGAGAAAATAATCCCGCCTGATGCTCCTCTAACCAGTGCCGGACTCCCTCACCTGCATCCCTTCATGGCACTTCGCTCACCCCCTTACCTCCCCGAAAAATCCATGATCCTCCTCACTCACGCAATTGACCGGAAAACAGCCGACCGGCTCATGCACGAAATCCCCGAACTTCGCGGCATCGTCTGCGACCACCACATCATACCCGGCCTCTCCGACGGCATCGACTCCCCAGTCTACCACACCCATCAATGCATCGCAGGCTGCGACCTGCACGCAACAATCTTCTCCTCCACCGCAGGAAACATCGTTGTCTACCAGCGCAGCAGCACCATGCACATCGAGATACCGCGCCCTTTCAACCCCAAACTCCTCTCCGTCTCACGCATGATAAACAAAAACCGTCCCGCAATCGTCATTGACGGATGCAGCGGCGTTGGAACACTCGGCATCGCCGCAGGCCTCGCAGGAATGCCGCGCATCATCCTAAACGACCGCTGGTATGCCGCAGCATACTGGAGCGCAGTCAACATCGAAGTCAACCGCATACCCCTCGGACTCGAAGAATGCAGCTGGTTAACAGACTGGGACGATTTTCTCACCAAAAAAACCCGCAGATGCCCAATCGAAATATTACATGCATCAGGAAAAAACCTTCACATAACCGTACTCCACGGCGACTTCCGCTGCCTCCCCAGAAAACTCTCCGACCTCTCCACCTCCCTCTGCGTATTCGACCCGTTTGAAAAAGACGACCGCAAAAAACTCGAAAAAGTCATGAACGAATGGAAAAAAAACACCGGCGGACAGATATTCATACCATGAGATCGAAGAAACGTTCATTACCACAGAACCTCAACATATACACAGTTTTTCCCTCAGGCAGTATGCCGCCGGGAAAACTGGTGTCCTGTCCAGAACGGAAAGGACACGGACTGCGGGAAGATTCGGATTATATGGGGCCACCTCCCCGGGTGCCGGATCGGAGTGCAGATCTACCGTAAAAATGGTGAATTTCAACATGGATTTCAACTTATCCCTGAGAAGGGCAATCAAGACCGGTAAGGTCATCTTAGGACAGAACAGCGTCGAAAAGATCATCGCAGAAAACAAAGCGGAACTCGTCATCGTTGCAAACAACGCACCCGCAAAAGTTCGCGCAATGATCGCAGCAGCAGAAAACCTCTCGCTCTACGAATTCGACGGCAGCTCCCGTCAGCTCGGCAAAGAATGCGGTCGTGACCACATGATCAGCGTACTTGCCATCGTCGACGCAGGTGAATCCGACATTCTGAGCCTTAAGAGAGCATAATATGAGCGAAATAACCATTTCCGAAGATGCAATGCGTATGATTGCACAGTTTGAAAACCTGACCGGTGCAGGTGCACGTGACTGTGTAGTTGACGACAAATTCGGTCGTATTCTCTTCGTCATCAACCCCGGAGAGATGGGACTTGCAATCGGAAAGAAAGGTGCCAGCATCAAAAAGGCATCCGATGTTTTCGGCAAAAAAGTTGAAGTCGTAGAATACAACGCAGACAAAGTTCAGTTCATCCGCAACTGCTTCCTGCCGGTGCATGTCAGCACCGTCACCTTTGAAGATGACGAAGACGGCGAAATAGCATACGTCGAAGTAAACGACGAAGACCGCGGTCTTGCAATCGGAAAAGAAGGCAGAAACATCATCAAAGCAAAAAAACTCGCATTCCGCCAGTTTGACATCAACAACGTTGAACTCAAACAGGACGAAGAAGAAAGCTTTGACGAAGAAGAAGAAGAGCAGTAAACAGCCCATCTCTCAACAGCAAAACGGACAATGCCGCAAACTGCGGCATTGCCCGAAATACAATCACCCAAACAGAACGCTTTTTTATCCTTACACAACGGTTCACGCCTCAAAACATCATAACGCGGAACTCACATAAGAAAACCGCGACCAGAACCTACTCGTGAACCGTAAGATTCTCGCGCTTTACCAGAAGATTCGGCACTGCCGCTGAAAGAACCAACGTTGCAACACCGCACAAAAGCCCGAACATCGCAGTGGCATGGAATCCCTCAACAAACAATGACGAAGACAACTCACTCACCGAAACACCCACCGACGCCGGAACCGCAACCGAAAACACCACCGCATACGCAGCAACACCAATCACACCTCCGAGGAAATCCGACGTAATCATCACCGATGTACCCGTACCTGCCTCGCCCTCCGGCGCATGCTGCACAATCCGCGTTGTCGCAGGCCCCCCGGAAATACCAAACGCAAGACCCATAAACACCAGCGCAGGAACAAGCGCCCACACACCAAAAGACGGCACAACCGCAAGAAGCACCGCACAGAAAACAATCCTGCACACCGCCGCAAGAATACACGGCACCCGGCACCCGATACGATCACACCACGCACCAACCGGAATACCAATCAGCGCAGTAATCACCGAAGAGACCATCAGCAAAACACCTGACACCGCAGCATCAAGACCGAGAGCCGAATGCATGTAAAACGGCACCATATACATCACGCCGGCAAACACCATACACGTAAGAAGATACGACATCGTCACCGCAGAAAACTGCCAGTAGCGGAAAATGCGGATATTCAGAAGCGGATTACTGCTCCTGAGCGAATGCACGCAGAACAGCAAAAGACAAAACGCAAACACCGCCGCACACAAAAGAATCTGCGAACTCATCCACCCAAGCTCCGCTCCCCGCTCCAGCGTAAGAATAAACGACGCAACCGCCCCGAACAAAACAAACGTCCCGAACAGATCAAACCGCTCCCGACGGACCGGAGACGATGGCAGAGGAATCACCGACCTCCCGAAAACAATCGCCGCAATCCCGATCGGCACATTAATCAGAAATATCCAGTGCCAGCCGACATACGCCGTAATCAGACCCCCGATCGGCGGACCAAACGTCAGCGCAACGCCGCCGGTCGTTGCAATAACCCCCATCCCAAGACCCCGCATACCCTCCGGCAAAAACCGCGTCACAAGAAGCGGCGCAGCAGCAGCAATCATCGACGCGCCAAGACCCTGTAAAGCCCGTGCGGCAATCATATACTCCAGACCCGGCGACACCGCACAAAACAGCGACCCCGCAGCAAAAATCCCGAACCCGACCGAAAACACCTGCCTGATACGACCCTGATCCGCAATCTTCCCGAACGCCAGAATAAACCCTGCCATAATCAGCAGATACGCCATCACCACCCACGAACTCCCCGAAATATCCACGCCCAGCTCGGCAGCAATCACCGGAAGCGCAACATTCACAATCGACCCGTCCAGACCATCCATAAAAATAGCAAACGCTGCAATTAACAGAATCATCTTCTGGTGGTGCTGGTTCCTTATCACAGAGTACATCAGTTTATTCTATACCGTTGGCATTTTTCCATAATCAATTCGGTAGTATGCATCCGTTCCCCACGTATTTATCGATCAAAAAACAATACAGAGTACAACATCTATGCTCGAGATACTCACCGCAATCATCTCAGCGGCAATCACGCTGTTCATCATCCTCGACCCTCTGCTCTCGGTCTCAATGTTCATCAACCTCACACGCGGACTCTCAAAAGCAGAAATTCTCAAACAGGCCGCAATAGCAACAGCCGTCGCAGGAGCCCTGATGTTCGCGTTCCTCGTCTTCAACGACATAATCTTCTCCGTCCTCGGCATAGAACTCGAAAGCTTCAAAGTCGCCGGTGGTATCATTCTCTTCATCCTCGGTCTTCAGATCGTCCTCGGCCTTGAAATCGGTGGAAAAGCCGCACATGAAGAGCGCGCCGAACAAGCCAAAGACAAACAGCTCCCGGCAGGCATCGTCCGCAAATCAATGGCAGGTGTCATCATTGGAACACCAATCATGTGCGGCCCTGGAACAATCACCACCGTCATGATCCTCGGCTCCCAGAACGGCATCCTCGCAACCGCCGCCGCAATTGCCCTTGCCCTCGTCCTGATCTGGCTTGTACTTGCCTTCTCCTCAAAAATCACCGCAATACTTGGAGAAACCGTCATTGTCATACTCTCAAAAATCGTCGGACTCCTGCTCACAGCAATAGCAGTCCACACCATCTGGACCGGCGTAGTCGGATTAATCCAGCTGAGCAGCATGGGGCTCTGACAAAATGGTAGTATTCCGACCTGACCTCACGCAGGTTATCGTATTTGACCTTGAAGCCTTCGTTCCCGGATGCGACCGCAAGAGAAAAACCGGCGCATCCTTAGCCGTAAACCCTTACAGAAAAGATCACACCCTCCTTGGCGGAGTCGTCTACCGGTCGCGGCCTCTCCTTGACAAAAAACCCGCCGACTACCAACACTACTGGATATGGCGGGACGGATCTGAAGAAGAAGTCGTAAAAAATCTTTACCGTCTCTTCACCGAAATCTGGAAACCGCTTGCCGCAAAAAAACGCATTCACTGCGACCCGATCATAGCAGGAATCGGCATCTCCACATTTGATCTCCCCTTCCTTGCCGCAAAATGTCAGGAGTATCAGGTCGCCCCGCAGGAAGAAATCTACGAAACCATCTGTAAAATGCGGGTCGTTGACCTTGCAACAGCAGGTATCGGCTTTCTTCAGATCCCCCGTCCTGTGCTGCACCCCTGCACCCACAACGAACTTGCAAACGGATTCCTCGGAGAACGGGACCAGAAACCCACCGGAAAACGCGTCTGGGATATGGCAGACGAAAAAGACTATCAAAGCATCGAAAAGCGGTGTGAAGAAGATGTCAGGGAAATGGTCGCCCTAATGGACGCAATTAAAAATGCAAACACTATAGACGGCGACTTTTCTATTAGCCGCAGACCGCTCCTTATCCCAAAGGGAAAATCTAATTGAATTTCATTTGCCATAAAAATACTTGCACAGGCTTTGATTGTATGATAGAATAATCATCGCAAATTACAAGAGGAGCTGTTAACATGTCAGGTCATTCTAAATGGCATAATATCCAAAAGACAAAGGGTGCTGCAGACGCAAAGCGTGCGCAGGCATTCACAAAAATCGCACGAGAAATGATTGTTGCGGTTAAAGAGGGAGGAAGCGGTGATCCTGCTAACAATTCCCGTCTTGCTGCT
>CAZABQ010000112.1:0-5781 GCA_964483485.1 uncultured Methanomicrobiales archaeon | reverse complement strand
GCAGGTATTGTTATCGATGGAGCGGTACGGGACTGGGACGACATTCTGACACTCGACATTCCGGTATTTGCAACCGCAGTTCAACCGAACGCCGGAGAGCCGAAAGGATTCGGCGAGATCAATGCAGAAATTACCTGCTGCGGCCAGGGTGTCCGTCCCGGCGACTGGCTGATTGGCGATCAGTCGGGTGTCGTGGTTATTCCCCGGGAACGTGCCTACGAAATTGCGCGGCGGGCGGTTGAAGTGTTCAAAAACGAGATCCGTGTCCGCGAGGAAATCCGCCGCGGCGGAACGCTCGGCAGTCTGTCACAGCTGCTGCGCTGGGAGAAAAAATAATGGCAAGACGACCAAGTGTTACGAACCCGTCAGACCCGGTACTCTGGTGCAAAGAAGCCGCGGCACGAATAGAAGCAGATGATCCGAAAGGCGCCATCTACTGCTATCAGGAGTCGCTGAAGATCCGGCCGAATATTCCTGATGTCTGGTACAATCTCGGACTGCTGCTCGAACAAACCGGCGAATCAACTGCGGCATTCGGCTGCTATGCAAAATCTTCGGAGATGTTCCCTGAAGACTACCGGTTCCCTGCCGAACGTGCAAGACTTCTTGCCGCGTCGGGAAAATATCTGGACGCCGTGATTGCCGTAAGCGATGCTTTGTCAATCAATCCCCACTCTGCTCTTCTGCATGCAAACAAGGCGGGATACTTAATTCCGGTCGGGGATGCCGCGGGTGCAGTCGCCGCAGCAGACGCAGCCCTTGCCATCGACCCGCTCAATGCCGCAGCGTTTGCAAACAAAGCGAACGCACTGGTAATTCTTGGAAAAATCTCCGAGGCTGAGACTCTCCTTCGCGAGGGAAGGGACGCGAACCCTGACGATGGACGTATCGCCAAAATGCTTGCAAACCTTCTCGTGCGAACGGAAAAGTTTGAAGAAGCTCTTCATCTTGCTGACGAAGTGCTTGCGGCTCTGCCGGATGACGATACTGTCTGGAGCATCAAAGGTGCGGCGTGTGCATATCTTGGACGAAAAGATGACGCGGTCTCTGCATTCGAGCGGGCAATGAAGATCAATCCGAAAGAAAAATCGTACAGACAAAACCGGGACGCAATCAAAAAATCCTGAAAAACGTTCAGACCTTGTCCTGTGCCAAAGGCACAAGCACAAGACCTGACGCGAGAATTTTTTTCACGGCTTCATCAGGGGAAATATCGGTATTGGAAATGTAGACGATGAGTGTCGGCTGCTCAGCGCTCCTTGATGCATACGCATACTCAATGTTGAGACCTGCGGCGCCAAACCGGGACGCAACTTCATACAGACCTCCGGGAACATCCGCCATTCTTACCGCAACGACGTCGGTGAACTTGAGCAGATAATTTTTCTTTGCAAACGCAGCATAGGCGACGTTTGGTTTGTCCACAACCGCCCGCACCACTCCGAACCTGTTTGCCTCCGCAATGCAGAACGCGGAGATGTTGACCTGATTATCCTGAAAAATTCTGGCAATTTCAGCAAGAGTCCCCGGCGTGTTCGGCGCAAAGATGGAAAGCTGCTTGATGATGTACTCGCTCGTCATCAGATATCACTACGTAGTTTCCCACGAGAAAACGTATTAAACTTTTGATGGTTTGAAAAAAAGAGTTCAGAAGTTGTATTCCGCTGCCGGAACAAGTTCAAGCCCAGCGGCAAGAATTTTGTCCACCGCCTCAACAGGATTGGAAACTTTGACAATCAGCGTTCCAAACGTTCCGGTACGGAACGCATACGCATACTCAATGTTGATGCCGATACTGCCGAGCAGGTTTGCAACCTCATAAAGTCCGCCGGGTACATCGTTCATCTTCACGCCAAGAACATCCGTGTACTGCAAGGCATAGTTTTGTTTGGAAAATGCCGCAAACGCAACATCCGGTTTGTCAACAATTGCCCGCACCACACCGAAGCTGTTTGCCTCTGCGATGCTGAACGCATGAATGTTCACCTGACTTTCGTGGAAGATCTTTGCGATTGCCGCAAGTTTTCCTGATTTGTTCTCCGAGAAGATGGAGAGCTGTTTGATGAGATACTTACTGTTCGTCATGTTAGAACACCCGGGTGTCAATGACGCGTTTTGCTTTCCCCTCAAAACGCGGGAGGGAGTTCGGCGGGCAGAGTTCCACTTTTGCAGAAACATTCAGCATGTCACGCAGTGTTCGCTCAACCCGCGACTGTAGCCCGATAAGTCCATTGATACTGTCGGTCATTGCATCCGGTTTCAGCTCCACTTTAACGAGCAGATCATCAAGCGGACCGTTGCGGGTAACTTCCAGCATGAAGTGGCTCGTCAGTTCCGGCACGCGGAGAAGCGCATGCTCAACAGCAGACGGGAACACGTTGATGCCCCGGATAACCAGCATGTCATCCACTCTTCCCTGAAGCCGATCGATCCGCGGCGATGTTCTGCCGCACGGGCAGTCTCCCGGAAGGATGGAGGTGATGTCGCCGATACGGTAGCGGATCATGGGGATTGCCTCTTTGGTGAGGATGGTCATCGTGAGTTCTCCCTTTTCTCCCGCCGGCAGAGCCTCACCGGTTTCGGGATCGATGATCTCGGTGTACGCAATGTCGCCTGCAATGTGCATACCGTTTAGTTCCTGACAGTCGGTAAACATTGGGCCGGAGATTTCAGAGGTTCCAAAGATGTTGTGGGCAACTACGCCTGACTGTTCATGAATGTAGCGCCGCATCGATTCGGACCACGGCTCTGCTCCAAGAACTGCTGTGCGAAGTTTCGTGTCTTTGGAAATATCGACGCCCATCTTTTTGGCGACATCAATTAAGTGCACAAAGTAGGAAGGTGTGCAGGCGATTGCAGTCGTCTCCAGATCCTGAATCAGTTCAATCTGTCGCTCGGAGTTTCCGGTTGATGCAGGGATAACCGTTGCGCCGAGTTTTTCTCCACCGTAGTGCAGACCGAGACCTCCGGTGAAAAGACCGTAGCCGTAGGCAACCTGCAAAACGTCGCCGCGTCCCAGACCACAGGAGGCAAGAGATCGGGCAACCGCTTCTGCCCAGATATCCAGATCATGTTTGGTATAGGCGACAACCGTTGGCTTGCCGGTTGTACCGGACGAAACATGATACCTGACCAGATCCTCTTTGGAACAGCAGACGAGTTTGTCGGGATAGTTGTCGCGGAGATCGGTCTTACGCATAAACGGCAGCTTCGTTATATCGGAAAGGGAGTGTATGTCGGAGGGAAGAACTCCTGCTGCCTTCATTTTGTCATGATAGAAGGTTGATTTTGCGTAGAGCCGGTCTACCAGAACCTTCAGTTCCTGATACTGAAGTTTTTCCAGATTTGGTTTTGCAAGGGTTTCGATTTTTTCGTTATAGTATGCCATAGTTAGATAACCCTCCGGTCCACGACACGTTTTGCTTTGCCTTCAAATCTCGGAAGAGAACTCGGCTCAACCAACCGGACGGTTGCACGAAGTGTCAGTGTTTCGTGCAGAGCCTTGCCGATTTTATTCTGCAGGTTCGCAAGGTCGCTGAGTTCGCCGGAGAAAATGTTCTTGTTGATCTCCACATCAATCGTCATCTCATCGAGATGGTTGACCCGGTCGATGTACACCATAAACTGATCGCCGACCTCGGGGATGTTTTTGAGCACGTGCTCAATCTGCGACGGGAACACATTGATGCCGCGAACGGTCAGCATGTCATCGCTTCTGCCAAGCAGGCGGGCAATTTTCTGTCCGCGACCGCAGGGACAGTCATCCTCCATCAGCATGGTGATGTCTCCCGTGCGGTAGCGGAGAAGCGGCATTGCTTCTTTGACAAGCGGTGTTATGACCATTTCTCCTTTTTCGCCATGACCGAGATTTTCTCCGGTCGCAGGATCGATGATCTCAACGATGTAGCAGTCATGCCAGATGTGCAGACCATTCTGTTCAGGGCACTCAAACGCGACGCCGGGGCCGAACAGTTCGCTCATACCGTAACTGTCATAGGCTTTGATATTGAGGCGCGCTTCCAGATCGCGGCGCATATTTTCTGACCAGGACTCGGCACCAAACACACCAATTCTCAGCGAGTCAAGATTTGCGTGCATGTCCTCGGCGACTTCGGTCAGGTGCATGGCATAACTTGGCGTGCAGTGAATGGCGTTGACTCCAAAGTCCTGAATCATTTCGATCTGGCGTTTCGTGTTGCCGACACCTGCCGGAACAACCGCACAACCAATTTTTTCCGCACCGTAATGGAAACCGAGACCTCCGGTAAACAGCGAGTAGTTGGAGGCGTTCTGAAACATGTCTCCTTCGCGAAGGCCAACCATGGTAAGGTTTCGTGCGATGAGTTCAGACCAGCTGTTCAGATCATTTTTCGTGTATGCAACGACCGTTGGCTTGCCGGTTGTGCCGGAGGTTGTGTGAATCCGGTTGATTTTACTCATCGGAACGGCGAGGAATCCAAACGGATATCCGCCGCGAAGATCTGATTTTTTCGTGAACGGAATCTTCGACAAATCGTCAAGTGATTTGATGTCTTGCGGACGAAGACCGGCTTCGTCAAACATTTTCTTATAAAAACCGATATTCTGCGTTCGGGCAACAGTTTCTTTCAGCCGTTTCAACTGAAGTTCCTGCAGATCTTTTCCCCGCAGGGTTTCCATTTTTTCATTCCAAAACATAACGGCAATCCTTGTCCAGTGTCCCGGCACCCACTGTGACATAGTGTATCATGCTAGGACTTAGCATCCTATTAAGTATGCCTTCTGCAAAGATAAGGGTTATCATCAGATATTGCAGGGTACAGGAAAGTAGAATTATTAGTCTTCGCGGATAATATGGTTGTATGGATAAGACAGGCGCAGCAACCCTGATAGTGGGTATCATTCTCTTGATTGTCGGAATTGTTCTGATGTGGTACTGGCTGCCGGAGTTTATTCAGGTGGTTCTTGGCGGTGTTGGTATTGTCCTTGCCGTTGCCGGAATTATCGGAATCGTGCTCGGCTACCTGATGATGAAAGAATAACTTTCTTTTTTATTTTATGCAGACCTTTCCCCTCGATGATATATGGTTCAATCTTGATCTGAGTGTCTCCTGCGGTCAGGCATTTCGCTGGAGAAACCGTGACGGTACGTGGTATGCACCGTCGCCGTACGGGGATGCTGAGGTTTGGAAAATCCGGCAGGAAGGGGATGTGATCTTTTTTGAAGGGATGGATGAAAAAGATCTGATGCGGTATTTTTCTCTGGATCATGATCTCACGACGATTCTCCCGAGCATTGACTGCGACCCCCTTATTCACGATGCGGTTGAACGGTGCAGGGGCCTGCGGATTATGCGGCAGGATCCCTGGGAGTGTTTGATTTCATATATCTGTTCCAGCTGTGCAAATATTCCCGGCATTCAGATGAGAATAGAGAATCTTGCGGAAAAATACGGAGGCGAAATATTCTGTGACGGAAAAAAATATTACTCGTTTCCATCCCCGGAAAAAATCGCGGAAGCTGATGTCTGCGAGATTCGCTCCTGTAAGGTGGGGTACCGCGATGCATATATCTGCGGGGCAGCAGAAATGGCGGTAGCCAATCCTCTGTGGTCAGGGAACATTCACGGAATGCCGTATGAGGATGCACAAAAAAAACTTCGCGAGATGCAGGGTGTCGGGCCGAAAGTTGCGGACTGCATACTGCTGTTTGCCTTTGAAAAACTCGAGGCAGTTCCGGTTGATGTGTGGATTGAACGAATTCTCCGTACCAAATATGTGGGCGGAGACAAAAAACTGGAC
>CAZABQ010000111.1:0-5908 GCA_964483485.1 uncultured Methanomicrobiales archaeon | reverse complement strand
TTCTTCTTATCTTACTGTACTGTACTTATTAGTACAGTACATAGTAGTAGTAGTGGCGTTGCACCTCTATGACCCTACTGCTGTGGTTACTTCACGTCCCCGGCATTTTTCCTTCGATGGATTTAATACGCTCATAACGAAACGTTGTAACTACGAGTGATTACTGTTCTATGATTATCTCAGAGAGGGAGGAGTGATTTTTCCATGAAATTTGGTACGCTTGCTGATGTGGAAACCCGTGGAAAAACTGTTCTGGTCAGGGTGGATCTGAACTCGCCGATTGATCCTTCGTCCAATACGATTCTTGACGACAAACGGTTCCGCGAACATGTCCCGACCATTCAGGCGCTGGAGGAGTCCAAAGTTGTTGTTCTTGCTCATCAGAGCCGTCCGGGTAAGAAGGATTTCACGACGCTTGAGGCACATGCCGAGCGTCTTGAGCGTCTGCTTGGTATGCCGGTGACGTATGTTGACGATATCATTGGCCGCTGTGCTAAGGAAACGGTCCGAAAGGCCCATCCCGGCGATGTGATTCTTTTGGAAAACGTCAGGTTCAGTGCTGAGGAAAATCTGACCTTGAAACCCGAGGACGGAAGGAATACTCATCTGGTCAGAAGGTTGTCCTCTATGGCGGATCTGTTTGTCAACGATGCTTTCGGAACCGCGCACCGTTCACAGCCGACGATTACCGGTCTGCCGTTTGCGATGAAGACCGTCGCCGGTCTGCTGATGGAAAAAGAGGTGAAGAATCTGTCCCGCGTTTTCACTTCTGCTCCAAAGCCGGTGACGTTTGTTCTTGGCGGAACCAAAGTGGATGATTCGATTGCCGTTGCCGGTCATGTTCTTGCCAATGGTACGGCTGACCGTGTGGCGATTATTGGTGTTGTGGCGAATGTTTTCTATCTTGCAAAAGGGATTGACATTGGTGCGCCGTCAGCAAATCTGATCAAAACTCTCGGATACGAAAGCGAGATAGAGAAGGCACAATCGATTCTTGCGTCCTATGGTGATAAGGTGATCCTGCCTGAGTATGTTGCTGTTAAGGAGGGGGGCGGCCGCCGCGAGTATCCGCTTGGCGCGAGTCCTGCGGACTGTCCGATTCTTGACATGGGTACGGAATCCATCGGTGTCTTTTCGCAACTTCTCCGCGAGTCGGGAACCATTGTGTTCAATGGTCCTGCGGGAATGTTTGAAGAGCGTGATTTTGCGGCGGGTACGTATGAGCTTCTCCACGCAGCTTCCAAGGCGGCATTTTCCGTCTGCGGCGGCGGTCATACGGCGGCGGTTATTGAGCAGCTCGGTCTTGAACCGATGTACTCGCATCTGTCAACCGGCGGCGGAGCCTGCATTGAGTTTCTGACCGGAAAGAAACTTCCGGCACTGGACGCACTGGAACGCTCGTGGGAAATGTTCGGCGGCAAGTGCTGAATTCAATTTACTCAAAAAATTATTTTTGGCAGAGGTGTGGTTGAGAATAAGCCCACATTTCTACAGATATTTTATCGTATGGTCAGAGTGACGGTATGCGATGTAAGCATCTCCGATTTGGAACTGTTGTAGACTTCCAAACGCAGGATATGCTGTTCTCCAGATTTCGCATCTTTTAGCAATCCTGTATATATTCCTGTTCCGTCATTATTACTATTGGTCTGGAGGGTGTTG
Organism: uncultured Methanomicrobiales archaeon; assembly: GCA_964483485.1. Taxonomy (GTDB): domain Archaea; phylum Halobacteriota; class Methanomicrobia; order Methanomicrobiales; family Methanocorpusculaceae; genus Methanocorpusculum. Next base: position 4,246 of record CAZABQ010000111.1, on the reverse strand, counting down.
TCAATGTAAAATTTTACGTTATTTGCACCATTTTTGAGGGTATTCACGTTTATCTGGATTCCCTTATCATCCATCCATACTTTCCAGTATGTTTCTGATGTAACATATTTCAGATCGATATGATCTGGCATCTCTCCCTTCTCCTCGATTTTGAAATTACTCACATATTTATGAAGACTATTTTCATTGTAGCTCCCAAATATAACTATCTCTATCGATGCTGTGGTTACTGTTCCATCGTTGTAATATGCCCTATATGTTACTGTGTATGTTGCAGTGATTTCCGAGGGATCTGAAGGGCTGGCATATGTGTGCTCTGTTTTGTTAGTATAGGTTTCCTGAGTGTATTCGGTGTATTTCCCGTCGCCGAAATCCAGTCTCCATTTGGAGATACTCTTCTTGTCTGAATATTTGGTAATATCCGTAAGAGTTACTCTCCAATAATTCGCGCTCTCTGCTTTTACAATGAGCTTTTCTTTATCGTCAGTTTCAACAGGCATTCTCCCCTTCACATCTCCGAAATTCACCTTTCCGGTATAGATCATCTGCTCTGTTCCATCCGCAAATGTTCCGGTAACCGTCACCGGATACTCGCCTTCCGAAAATCCCTCCTCAAACTCAATCAGTACCGGCGCCCCGTCGGAAAATACTGCCTGCCTATTCACCGGCGTGCCGACTCTCTCTCCCTCCGCAGTCGCAACAGCCACCTGCACCCCCTTCATCTTCGCAAGATCCGCTCCCCAGAGCGTTAGCTGCATCGGCTTCTCGGCGTTTCCGGTATTCTGCGGCACCACGCCCACAACTTTCCCTCCGCTGCCCAGATCCCCAAATCCCAGAACCGTCATCCCGACAACCGCGGCCAGCACAACCGTGATTGCCACAATAAGGATCATACCGATCACCGGTGAAACTCCCTGATCTCTTTTCTCCTGCACAGCCCCCCTCATATCTATGTATAGCACCGAATTACTAATCAATCTTTTATTTTCTGGTATAGTGCCGGAAAAATCCCCTCTCACAAGTAAGCCTCGCTTATCATAATGTAATCAAATGAATCCATTATGTTAATATTGTTTTACATACAATCTCTATTACAACGAACCACCCTCTCTGTGTTTGGGGATTCGTCTCAGGAGTGATACGAACTTGAAAGAACAGAAATTCAGGCATGAACTCAAATATTACCTCAACCTCGCAGATTATCTGACAATCCGCGAGCGCATGTCCGCAATAGCCGGATCTGACGAATATGCAGACGAAAACGGAACCTACAAAATTCGCAGTCTCTACTTTGACACACCGGGTGACAAAGCCCTCTACGAAAAACTCTACGGCATTAACAACCGGGAAAAATTTCGTATCAGGCTCTACAATAACGACCCCTCCTTTGTCCGTCTTGAAAAAAAGACCAAAGTAAACGCACTGACCTGCAAAATATCAGCTCCCGTCACCCGCGAACAGTGTGAAAAACTGCTTGCCGGCGACACCGACTGGATGAAACATGCAGGTCACGCCCTTCTCACCGAACTGTACGCGAAAATGCGGTACGAACAACTTCGTCCGAAAACCCTTGTCGACTATATCCGCGAACCCTTCACCTATGGTCCGGGCAACGTCAGAGTAACACTCGACTCGCAGATTACCACCGGTGTACGGGCAACCGATCTCTTTGATCCGGCAATGCCGACCGTCTCAACCTACGGCGTCAGTGTCATCATTCTCGAAGTAAAGTACGACAACTACCTTCCTGACATCATCAGAAACATGATTCAGGTAGAAAACCGAAAGGCAACAGCATTTTCCAAGTACGCCGTTGCCAGAATGTTTGGATAAACAGGATACTCTCATGAAATCAAAAATAGCAGCCGGAGGTGAGAACCATGGCCGAATCACTGACCTTTAATGATATTCTCTCCTCCAATCTTCTGAATACCGTGACCTCGTTCTCCCTTACCGACATGGTCATCGCAATGGGCCTTGCATTTGTACTTGGCCTCTTCATCTTCTATGTCTACAAACAGACCTACAGCGGCGTGATGTACTCATCCGGGTTTGGCATCTCCCTTATTGCCATGGCCCTCATTACCACCATGATCATCATCGCTATCGGCTCCAACATCATCCTCTCTCTCGGAATGGTTGGTGCTCTCTCCATCGTGAGATTCCGTTCCGCAGTAAAAGACCCCATGGACATCACCTATCTCTTCTGGGCAATCTCTGCCGGAATTGTTCTTGGTGCAGGTCTCATACCGCTTGCCTTCTTTGGCTCTGTTGCAATTGGTCTGTTCCTCCTCATATTCTCCAAGAAAAAGTCCCGCGACCAGCCCTTCATTCTGGTAGTTGACTGCGACGGAGATGCAACCGAAAAGAAAATTATGGAGCTTCTTACGGTGAGCGTGAAAAAACTCGTTCTCCGATCCAAAACAGTCCGGTCCGAATCGGTTGAACTTACAGTGGAGGTCCGGCTTGCCGGCGAGACCAGTGAGTTCATCAACCGCATCGCAACGCTCCCCGGCGTATCGAGTGCCGTTCTTGTCACGTACAATGGAGAGTATCTCACCTGAACAATCATGATCGATGCAAAGTACATCAACCTCATCACTGTCGTCTGCATCGTTCTTGCCGCAGGACTCGTTGCAGCACTGATGTTCTGTCCGGATCTTCTCGGTCTCACCGAAAAGGAAAACAGTGTCACCTACTCATCCATGTTTGACGATAGCCGCATTACTGAGATCAATATTGTAATCAGTGAGGATCAGTGGGCTGACATTCTGGCAAACCCTCTCGCCGAAGAGTATCATCGCTGTGAGATTGTCATCAATAATGTGACGTACCCCTCGGTTGGTATTAGGACTAAAGGTATGACCAGTCTTACGCAGGTTGCGTCCAGTGATTCGGACCGCTACAGCTTCAAGATGAAAGCTGACGAGTACGTCAGCGATCAGACCTTCGCAGGGCTACAGGAGTTTGTCGTAAACAATGTCTATCAGGACGCGACCTACATGAAAGAGTACCTCTCCTATGACATGATGAATTACCTCGGGGTTCCGACTCCTCTGGTAACCTATGCGAACATCTCTCTCAATGGAGAACCCTTCGGATTGTATGTTATGATCGAAGCTGTTGAGGATGATTTTGCCTCTCGTGTTTTCGGCGTGAACTACGGTCATCTCTATAAGCCTGAGAGTATGGATAACGGCGGCGGCATGCCGCAGGGTATGAACGGTGAAGGATTCAATCAGGAGATGCCGGCACCAGACCGACAGCAGAATGTGTCCTTTGAACAGCCCGGGAACTTCAGCAGGTTTGCGGAGGATGGGAAAGGTTTTGGTCAAAGCGGCGGCGGTGCGGATCTGATCTATACGGATGACCGTATTGGAAGTTACGGACATATCTTCAACAATACCGTTCTCTCAAAAACCAAAAAGTCCGATCAGCAGAGGGTCGTAACCGCCCTGAAACATCTGAACGAAGGGACGGATCTCGAAACTTATGTTGACGTGGACGAAGTTCTCCGCTACTTTGCGGCAAACACCGCTCTCGTGAATCTTGACAGTTATGTGAGTAATCTCAAGCACAACTACTATCTCTATGAAAATGGTAAAGGGCAGATCTCGATTCTGCCGTGGGATTTCAATCTGGCGTTCGGCGCGTTTCAGTCCGGCAGTGCGTCAGATGCCGTAAATTTCCCGATCGATACGCCGGTTACCGGCGTATCGCTTGAGGATCGGCCGTTGATTGGAAAGCTTCTGGAGGTGCCGGAGTACAGGGAACTCTATCACGCATATCTTCAGGAGATTGTAGACGGTTACTTCTCAAGCGGCTACTTCGCAGAAAAGATCGATGCTCTGGATGATCTCATCGCCTCTTCGGTTGAGAATGACAGAACTGCTTTCTCTACCTATGCAGAGTATGAGAATGCGGTGTCTGCTCTCAGGCAGTTCGGTGAACTTCGTGCGGCAAGTATCTCCGGTCAGTTGAACGGAACGATTCCTTCCACAGAGTCCGGCCAGATGGAAAACTCCTCCGCATTGATCGATGCGTCCGGTCTCAATATGAGTGATATGGGATCAATGGGCGGCGGAGGAGGGGGAGGTGCCGGAGGATTTCCCGGTGACAGAACCCAGAACGGCGGTGAGATTCCTTTCCCGCGTCAGTTCTGATTCTCCTTCTTTTTTTGCTTTGGGAAATCCGTAGGTATATGTAGTAGCAGCAAGCATCTCTTCTGTATTATGGAAACAAAAGA
>CAZABQ010000110.1:0-5973 GCA_964483485.1 uncultured Methanomicrobiales archaeon | reverse complement strand
CATTGCAAAATGCGCCATTGACGGCAGAACGGATTTTACCGGCGTCGGCATCTCAGCATCCCGCGTAGACCCGAAACTTCAGTCGCGGCTTCTGCGAAACATCCGCAAAATCTGGTGGGAAGAGTGGTACACCGAGAAAAAAATTCTCCGATGGATTGAGCGTCAGGCAGGAATCCCCGAAGAGCCGGAGCCGCCGAAGATCAAACAGCCGTATGTTGCAGAGAACTCTTCGGTGGCGGCACGACTCAGAGATTTTGCCGCATCTTCTCTTTCACGAGCTGAGCTGTGGAGAAAACGGCTTGCCGAAAAACCGGTCAGAACGATTCTCGAAAGTATCGTGCAGGTCTTTGAGTCGCTGTTGGTAAATCTGCCCATCAAACTCTTCTGGAAGATATCAGATTACGGCAGTAAAACCTGGCCGATTGTCGGCGCATTCATCCTGCTGAATCTGGTGTTCACGTTCGTGTATCTCTATGTTGTTCCCCTGCTTCCGGTGATGACACCGACCGGTGTTGAACCGGTACCTCTGCTTGCAAATACGACGGGAGTGGTGATGGGAGTGATGCAGACCACGATGATTCTCTTTAGCATCACCGACATTGCAACCAAGAATCTCGGATACCTCCCCATGTTTTTTGCACTGGCGCATGTCCTTTTGGGATACTTTATCCTCGCAGCTCTGGTGACGCGGTTTGCCGTGATGTTCCAGGGTCAGAGTCCCTGAACTTTTTTGAACAGGGACAAAAAATTCGGTGGAACTTTTTTCCCCGAATTTTTTCTCAGAAAATTCTCTGCGAATAGGACTCGCCGCAGACGGCGGATATTTTGAAACACGAACCGCACGAAAAAATTCCCTCCCGAAATATTTCAAAAGCATGAAATCTGTTTTTCAAAAGAAACTACCGGAGCTGTTATGCTGCATCAGCTCTCTGCCCGGGAGAGTCTGTATTATTACAATACATCTGTAAAAAAGAAGAGGATAAAACAGTTACTTTTCCACGGTTACCGTGCCGCCTCCGATACCAATTGAAAGACTGGCATTGGGAACGGAAAGTCCTATCCGATTACTGCTTCCGTCAAAATATACAAAAACCGGAATAGGCTGTGCGAAAACCGGCAGATACATGAACATGAAGGATTTTACATGATCATAGAACCATGTGTATGCTGTCTGATATCCATTCCAGTCATTGCCGCCGTAATGGTTGACTGGAATAAAATATCTCTTCCCTTCATGTTCGAAACTCCCTTCCGTCATGACTTCAATGTCACAGTCTCCGCTCCAGCCTCCGGCTCCTAGTCCTCCAAACGCAAGATAGAGTTCATGACCACGGGTGCCTGACGGAACGAGATTGTCGTAAATTTTTGTCCAGCCGCCAAATAAGATGAATCCTCCTGAGTATTTCCCCGGATGACACACCAGAATGTTACTGGTCTCCTCATTCCTGCCGGAATTTTTCCCGGAATTGCTCCTGATAGACTGGTTGACCTGATGAACAAAATTGTTAATCTGATCATTATCCCATTGTAGTTCTATTATTAACCTCTCGGTTTGTTCCTGAATTGCATTGAGTAAATTCATATGTGGTATCTCCATACTTGAGTTATGTTTGATTTGTGGAAACAATTGAATATTGGCAATACTATTATATGTGTGTTTGTATCTTGACATATCATGAGTATTTCCTGTACTGTACTTCGTCAGTACATCTCTCAGATCCCGTGACTGCCGCCCGGGATGTATCAGCTCACGAAAAATTATTAGCTACGCCGTCATAGGAAAATAGCATATGAAAAAATATCTCATGATTCTTACCCTGCTGATATGCATTACTGCTGTGGCCTTTGGAGCGGGATGCGTCCAGTATATTCCGGGACCCGGCACAACACCGACCCCGACGCCGTCCGGGACGATGACCGTTGTCCCAACAGACACGGCAACACAGATTCCATCTGTCGTAGAGACCGCAACACAAAAACCCCAGCATACCCAGATGCCAATGCATCTGATTGACGGGTCCGGAACAATGGAAACCTGGGAGATCTGGCTGGACTCGGGAGTTTCGACTATTAGCGGCAGAAACTATGGTACCGGAAACTTTGTGGTCTGGCTGTCGAAGAACGGTAAACATCAGGATATGCTGTTCAACGAGCTGAACACGTACGAGGGAAAGACTGCATTTGAGATTGCGGATGCAGGATACTACACGTTTGATGTGATAGCTTCCGGTACCTGGCAGTTTGTGGTGGACGGTCCGTATGACGTAAGTCTCGCCTCATTCAATGATTATCGTTCAAACGGCATTATGTTCATTCGCGGATCAAATTCCATGACCTCTGCACCATTCACTCTGGAAAAAGGAGTCGCAGTGTTTAACGGCTATTATTTGGGAACCGATCAGATCTCGGCAACATTGTATGCAAACGGTCTTTCAGCCGGAACGCTTGACTCTGACTCGGGAGGACCTGCCAAGACGCAGATTGTTTATCCGGTAGCAATTGCCGGGTCGTATACGCTGAACGTGAACACAGCCGGAACATGGGGATTTGAGGTAACCCAGCCGCTTCCGATAAATCCGGTATCGTTCACGTCCATCTCCGGTAACGGCGATGAGGTAACGCAGTATTATGCTATTACCGGCGATCAGCTGCTGACGATGACAAACTCCGGGACCGTTCCTGCGGCGGTTGTATTCTATCAGGCTGACGGAACGGTTGTTGGTGACGTCGTGATTCCTGCAGGCGCTTCCGGCTACACCTATCTCCTGAAAAATCCGAAGGCCGGCGGAACGGTTGTCTGTCTTGCAGCAGTTACGGCAAACGGCGCATGGTCGGTTTCAGGAACACATGACTAAAAAAAGAAAAAAATATTTTTTTCAGAATTATTTCAGCAGGGTGGCAGCTTCGCTGACGGTTTTGTTTTCAACCGTAATTGCATAGATTGCATTGCAGAACTTCACTGCTTCGGCAAGCGTCTTCTGGTGGATGTTTCTTCCCGTTGCGTTACCGGATGCACCACCGACATGAATCTGTTCGTAGAGTTCATGGAGGAACTTTTCTTCCGACGTTGATGAGCCGCCCGCACAGACCAGCTTTGTCCGGCCTGCCGCCTTCACTGCCTCCTGAAGAAGTTCTGCGGAGTTTGTTCCTTCCTTTTTCGGAGCATTGACTTTGACAAAGTCACTGCCAAGACATGCGGCAACACCTGCGGCACCCGCGATTAAGTGGGCATCTTTCTCGTCTTTGACAGCTTTGCCGCGTGGGTAAATCCACAGAACCGTAACCATGCCGTACTGGTGGGCGGCATTGATCAGCTGTGCGGCTTCAGCGAGCATGTCGGCTTCTTCCTCACTACCGAGGTAGATGGTGTAGCCGATTCCAGCGATCTTGATGCCGCGGTCGGCGATGTCCGCAATCTGGTCTACGGTCCACAGCTGCGGGCTGACCGGATCTTTCTGGGCAACGCCGACAAGGTGGGTCTTGGAGTTCATCTTTACCAGATACGGAACATCTGGATAGTCCATTGCGTAACGGGCGATGAGTCCGAGCTGTGCGGCAAGAACACCGATCTTTGCGGTGGATGCGATACGGAAGAGGTGTTCCGGGTCAGCATCGTCTGCGGGAATATCTTCGCCGCAGAAATCATCGTTTAAGTGTTCGATCTTCTGATCACCCGCAAACAGCATCAGACGGCCGGAACCTGCGGTAATCATATTGTAGTTTGCAATATACTGCTCCCGCATGCATTCGGGGACGTCCAGAGGAACCTTCACATCAGTCATTATCGTATATGTTGCCTTCTGAGATTGTTAAGGTTGCGAGTCGGAATTTCCGATTTCTCATGTGGGGCTTTGAGGGAAAGAGGATTGGGTAAAATCAGAATTTTTTGCAGTAGCTGATATGCTGCTGCCATCCCGGATTCATGGTAAATCTGCCGGGAGCATACTCCACTGCATACCGGATTGCTGCGTCCACAAACTCTTTTGCCAGTACTGCTGCCTCACGGACCGGATACCCGAGGGCAATGTGGGATGCAATCGCCGAGGCAAAGCAGCAGCCCGACCCGTGCACATCCTCAAACGGATACACATTGCCGTGCAGGAGAACAATGCCCTCCTTATCCGCAAACACATCTGTTGCTTTCCGAAAACCTGCGTGCCCTCCTTTGATGACAACGGATTTTGCACCCAGATCAAGGAACCAGTTTGCCGCCGCCCCCATCGATTCCGCATCAGTTATCTCAATACCGGAGAGAACTTTTGCCTCCGGCAGGTTCGGGGTGATAACTGCGGCACGGGGAATCAGTGACTCCACCAGCTCCTTTTCGCCCTCCTCGTCCAGCAGGCGGTACTCGCGTGTCGCAAGAAGAACCGGATCAATCACTACTGCCCGCTCTTCCGGCAGAGACCTTGCAACAGCCCGCACTGTCTCGGCATTTTTGAGCATTCCTGTTTTATAACAGCCGATCGGAAAATCCTCTTCGAGAGCTGCTATCTGCTGCCCGATGAACTCCGGCAGAACCGATGAGGTGCTGGTCACATGGTTGGCGTTCTGCGCGGTGAGGGCAGCAACTACGGTCATGCCCCAGACGCCGCACGCAGTCATGGTTTTCAGATCAATCTGCAGCCCTGCTCCTGCTGACGGGTCCGAACCGGCAACGGATACGGCAAACGCCATTCCGTTACCGATATTTTCCATAGATTTTTGCTCATTTATTCCCGGTATCGCGGCAGTTTCCCTCATACTAATAATCGTTTGCCTGTGGGAACATAAGAGTTCTTGCATCCTTTCCAATTGACTATCTTTATAGGGTGCTGTCTCGCACGTATTGTATGGATGTCGAGGGATATGTCCGCCGCAGTCTGCATAAAGGAATCTCTGAAGAAGAGGTGCGAAAACTGCTGCAGGAACGCATTCTTGAAATAAAAAATATTGATGCCGCTTATGCCGCAGAGTTTGCCCAAGCGGTGATTGAGGAAGTGAAGACAACCGAAGGTCTTTCCGGCGATCTGTTTTCCTATGAACATGCGGGCGTCACCATGGGAGAGTTTGGTGTGGGTTCCCGCGGTTCGGGAGATTTTTACGCACACCGGAAAATTGCGGAGGTTATCGGTAAGACCTCGGCTGATGTGGGTGTGGACCAGATGGATGACGGCGGTGTTGTTGAGGCAAGCGGAACCTATGTCATCACGACCGTGGACGGTATGCACTCGCGGCTGTCGGACTTTCCCTTTCTTGCCGGATTTCATGCAACACGTGCGACGCTTCGCGACGTCTACGTGATGGGTGCCCGGCCTGTCGGGCTGATCTCTGATGTCCACATCGCTGATGACGGTGACGTGGCGAAGCTGTTCGATTACACGGCAGGTATTACGACAGTAGCCGACGCGCTGAACGTTCCGCTGATTGCCGGGTCCACGCTTCGTATCGGCGGGGATATGGTGATTGGAGACCGGATGACCGGCTGCGTGGGTGTGGTTGGCGTTGCCGATCACGTGACCGCCCGAAAAGCCACCGCTCCCGGAGATGTTCTGCTGATGACAACCGGTTCCGGCGGCGGAACGATTGCAACCGCTGCAATTTACTCCGGGAATGCAGACGTTGTGGAGGAGACGATCAATCTGCACTTCCTCAAAGCCTGTGATGCCCTGATCAAATCCCCGGTCTTCCCAAAGATTCATGCAATGACGGACGTGACCAACGGCGGTCTTCGCGGCGATGTGTTTGAGATGGCGGAGACGGCGAAATGTACGATCATTGTTGATGACGCACCGCTTCGCGGTCTTGTAGCTCCGCAAGTTCTGGCACTTCTTGACAAACTCGGCATTGATTATCTCGGCGTGAGTCTTGACGCACTGCTGGTTGTGGCGCCGCCTGCGTATGCGGATGAGATCATTTCCGTTGTTGCAAAAGCAGGAGTCCGCATGGAGAAGATCGGTTTCGTCCGCGAAGGTCCGGGCGTGTCGCGGCTTA
>CAZABQ010000109.1:0-5991 GCA_964483485.1 uncultured Methanomicrobiales archaeon | reverse complement strand
AGCGTTAAAAAAGGCGATTCGCGAAAATCCGCGTTGAAATAACTCTGTTCACGAAGCCAAAGATACCACTCAACAGTACACACAATAAATAAAAAAACACATGAGACACCCGCAGCACCAACATGGACACACACCGCATAACTCCTATCTAAAAAGATTTTTTCAGGCTACACGCCGTACCGGCGGCACCCGATCAAGCAGCATCCCCTCAACCACAATAGGCATACTCACTCTTGCCTCCTCAATCGCCCGCTGCAGCCTCCACCCGCGATCCGCATAGATCGTCAGAATCGGCTCTCCCTTCTTCACCGCCTCCCCCGGTTTCTTATGCAGATGCAATCCTGCTCCATGATCCGCCGGAGACCCTGCAGTTCTTGCAACATTGATCAACTCACGATTTTTCACCGCAACAACATACCCGTCATTCGGTGACGGAACATCAAACACATTCGAACCCAGTGCGAGATCAGACGACTTGATCTTCGGATCTCCTCCCTGTATCTCGATAATCTCCCGCATCTTCTCAAATGCCTTACCGCTCTTGATCAAATCCACCGCAGCCTCCGCACCATGCCCGTACGCCGTCTTTCCCGTCATCTCAAGAGCCATACCTGCAAGAGCCGCACTCTTCTGCATCAGAGAATTCGGGCCGGGTGCCCCCTCAAGAATTCTCAGCGCCTCCGCAACTTCAAGATTCACTCCAATGTTTCTCCCGACCGGCGCCCCTCCGTACGTAATTGCACACTCAACCCGAACACCAAGACGCCTTCCAAGCTCAATCAGATCGTTTGCAAGCAGACGTCCCTCCTCCTCAGTCGAGACCTTCGTTCCGGGCCCAACCGGAATATCAATCACACACGTATCAGACCCGACCGCCATCTTCTTTGCCATAATACTTGCCAGCATCTGGCCGCGTGCATCGATCTTCAGCGGATACTCATAGGTGATAATCAGATCATCAGCAGGCGCAATGTTTGTCGCCCCTCCCCAGACAATCACACCGCCAGCCTTCAGCGTCATCTGCTGAATCTCCTGAATCGTAAACGTCACCGGAGCAAGGGCTTCCATCAGATCCGCAGTCCCGCCCGCGCCGGTAATAGCCCGTGAACTGGTCTTTGGAATCAAAAGACCGGCAGCCGCAATAACCGGCACCACAAGAAGCGTAATCTTGTTGCCGGGAACCCCGCCGATTGAATGTTTATCCACAATCGGCCGACTATTGAAAGTGAGCCGGTCCCCGGATGCAACCATCTCGCGGGTGAGATACTCAATCTCATCCATGTCCAGACTGTTGATATAAGCCGCAGTGATATAGGCGGTAATCTCTGAAGGAGAAAGAACATTTGTTGTCATATCCTGCACGATCTGAGCAGTCTCCTCGCGGGTAAGCTTACCGCCATCCATCTTCTTGCGGATGAACTCTATTGATGCAGGACGCGACGCAACGCGAATTTCAATCGGATCACCGTTCTCTGTCTGAAGTTTTTCGTTTGCCCCGGCAGTAATAGTCACCGTCCCGGGCTTTGTGATATTTTCCGTCAGAACAACCGGTGCGCGTACAGACGTCCCCTTGGGAGTATTGATGAGTGTGACACGATCTCCTTCCCGCACCCCAATCTGCCGTGCGTCATCGGCATTGAGAAGGGCAAAGATACTGGCAATGTCAATGGTAGAACTAGTAAGTATCATTAGATGACTTTAGGCAGGAGAACGAGATAAGGATTTGCCAGATTACAATGAACACAAAAAGAAAAACGCTGAGGGGGAGATTTGAACTCCCGAGAGACTTTCGCCTCACGGGCTTTCCAGGCCCGCGCCCTACCGCTAGACTACCTCAGCAAACTAGCATAAGATATGGGTTTTTTGTCTTTATTAATATTACTTGTTTGAACGCGTCGGTGAGAGGAATACCCGGGTGGATCGTGCAATAAAACCCGGCTCCCCGCAAACAAACTTCTCCGAATCACGCAGTGCTTCTGCCAGAGCAACAAGAGTCCCCTCTTCGGTGACTATGGCCACACTTTGTCCCCGAACAAACTTCTCACAACGAATCACGCCAACACCTGCAAGTATGGCACCATGGGAAACCGCATCTGCCGCACTGGTGCGGACAACTACTTTCGGAATATCTGAGATGGCCTCTTCCGGCGGAAGAATCATCGAACGGATCAACGTCTCGTTCTCAGACGCAATCGCGTCGCGGATTTCGTGAAGCGTGTAGGTATCCTCAACCGAAAATCCCCCGGACTTCGTCCGCCGCAGCTCGATCATCTGTGACCCGCATCCGAGGATTCGGCCAATGTGTACACAAAGAGATCGAATGTAGGTCCCAGCCTCGCAGCGGACACGTATCATTACCAGCCGGTCCTGCATGTCCAGAAGTTCTATCCGGTGAATCACCCGGATACGCAGCGCCCTCTTTACCGCCGAACGGCGAGGAGGGCGCTGATAGACGCGGCCCGTGAACTCTTTTACTGCGGCCTCCACCACTTCTCGGGGAATATCTGCATGCAGACGAAGGCATGCCACATACTCTTTCTCATGCAGAAGCAGTAACGGCGCAAGACGCACAGCCTTGCCAAGCATTACAACTAAGACGCCGGACACCATTGGATCAAGAGTTCCTGAGTGGCCAACCTCACTCTTCAGCATATCACCAACCCAGGCTGCTACCTGATGACTACTCGGGCCACGCGGCTTGTCAACCAACAGAACGCCAGTGTAACTCATTGAAGTCCCTCAAGATACGTGTTCAGGCTCTTCAGCGTCCCTTCAAGCGATCCGTCACCAACAACGACCGGCTCAAGACCTCCTGCCCGCATTGCGTCCGCGGTAATATCCCCTATGGCGATCGGCACAATGCCCGCGAGATCGGGAAGCAGGGCCATCCTGTACGAGTTTGCGCTCGTGAAGAGAACTCCGTCAATACCGTCAAGGTTCAGCCGCTCGTTTGTCGGCTCAAGACCATAACAGCGGTACTCAAATGCCATCCCGCCAGCATCTTCAATTGCGTTGAGAAGTTCGGGGTTCGGCACATCCGCACGCGGGATGCCGATGCGTTTTCCTGCGATCCAGTCTCCGAGATACGGAACGAAATCCCGCGAATAAAATGTCGGCAGAGTCTCTGCGGCAATACCTGCATCATGCAGGACCTTTGCGGTCTGCGGACCGATAGCTATTACCCGGCATTTTTTGGTGATGCAGGGGTTGAGAAGAGGGGCAATTTTTTGTGCGGGCAGAGCACTGGTAAAAAATATTGCGTCAAACTCGCCATCAGCTGCAGCAAGCACAAAAGTCTGAATCGTACTGCTTCTGATCTCCGCACGAAGCGGTGAAACAATGCGGCATTCATGACCATATTTTTTGCAGAGGGCAGCGTCTGCCGAACCTTTTTCGGCAAGACGGGTGATCGCAAGTAACATATCCAAATATTGGGCGGCAGAGTTAATATGCTGTCCCGTCAAGATTCAGGTATGCTTGGAGTGATAGCCGGCTGTCTCGTGGGTGTTCTTCTTGGAACCGTTTCGGGTCTTGTTCCGGGGATTCATTCCAATACGATTGCGGGTTTTCTCGCCGGTGTTTCAGCCCCTCTTCTGATCCTTTTTGGTAACGAAGGGCTCGCTGCGGCAATTGTTGCAACCATGGTGACCCATACGTTTCTGGATGCGGTACCGTCCACCTTTCTCGGCGTGCCGGACCCTGATACGGTTCTTGCCGTTCTTCCGGCTCACCGCATGTGTCTCGCCGGTCACGGGGAAGAGGCAATCCGAATCTCAGCCCTTGGAAGCACTGCCGGATTTATTCTCTGTCTTCCACTGTTTGCAGTGTTCATGATCGTCCTGCCGTCTTTGCAGGAGTACATTGACTGGGGAATCGGTCTGGTAATTCTGCTTGCGGCAGGTCTCTTGATCGTGTACAGCAAATCCGTCGGCTGGGCACTTGCAGTGTTTTCAATTTCTGGTGTTCTTGGTCTGTTTTCCCTTGGGTATGCCCATTTTTCGTTTGGTGTGTTTGGTATTGGTGAGGTTCTGCTGCCTCTGCTTACCGGACTGTTCGGCGTGCCGGTACTGCTGTCATCGATAAGAAATTCTGTGCCGATTCCGGCACAGAATTTCTCCGGTCTGCTGATTCCTCCAAAAAATATACTGAGCAATGGTTTACGGGGGGCGGTGGCCGGGGCAATTGTCGGGTGGCTTCCGGGATTTTCCAGCGGCACGGCAAACGCACTGCTTGCCGTGCGGCGAGGCGAGGACTTTGCTTCATCTGATGCCCGCGGGTATCTGGTAGCGACAAGTGCTGCGAATACGGCGAATGCTATTCTCGGAATTGCTGCGCTGTATGCTGTCGGACGGATGCGAAGCGGCGCAATGGTTGCTTTGGGTTCAATGGATCTTCCACCGATATCATTGATGCTTTTGATTGCCGCAGTCGCGGCACTTGCAGCATATCTTTTCACGATTGCCGCATCACACTCTGCGCCATTTGTGATGCGGCTGAACCAACCGTTGCTTGCAAAGATTGTGCTCGTGTTTCTGGTTGTTGTATCATTTGTGTTTTGCGGGCCGTTTGGTCTGTTTATTTTGTTAGCCGCTACGCTGGTTGGCATGATCCCGGGTTTGGTAAACGTACCCCGGATTTTTTGCATGGGAGCGATTATGCTGCCGGTGATGCTGCTGACTTTGGATGTAATCCGGTTGTAATGTTACCGAAGAATGCTGATCTCTTTTTCCGCTTTTTTAAACTGTTTGAGTACCTGTTTTTTGGTGTAGCGTTGGTAGGAGGTAGCCAGATATCCTTCGTGACCGGCGAGTAGTTCGGCGATGTCTTTGTTTGCCGCAAGCCCAAACCGTGAGATGAACCATTTGCGGGTCATGTGCCAGTGAAGCTGGCGGGTATTGGTTGCAGGATCAGGGTTTCCGTATCCGAGTTCGTCGGCAGTTTTTCTGAAATGATACTGTGCGGTTGGAACCGAGAAAGGGAACACTCTCGGATCTTCGTCATAACGGGCGACAAAATAATCCCTGAGAGCTTCGGATGCTTCGAGCGTGAGATACGTTGTTCGCGCAGTTTTTGTTTTGGTGGTTTCCGCGCGAATATGGACGGCTGTTCTCTGCTGACTTTCGTCGAGATCGGTTTTCAGGAGTTTCATTGCTTCTCCAAGACGCATTCCGGATCCGACGAGTGTCAGAAGAAGAACGCCAACATGTTCGGGCAGCTCCAGATACATTTCTCGAAAGACTTTTCGTTTGATTTCCAACTCTTTCGTTGCGGGTCGTGACGGAGGGAGACTGACAAAGATTCGCTGACGCTCGCGCCTGCTCAGAGGGTGTCCGTTGTCTTCAAGCCATACGCATGTCGCTTTGAGGTTCAGGTTCGCAGTCATGGGCGCATAACATTTTGAGAAGATATTACCGGCGAATTTCAGGTCACGGTGATAGTTTCTACCGAGCTCAAGTTCAGTAAGGTATGTTGACGCGTAAGGGTCTATGTCTCCTATTTTTCTGGAGGTAAGTTCCGGATAAAGACACTTTAAATAGGCTGCAATTGCAAGACGGTAATTATCCTTGGTTTTTTTGTTTTCATACAGTCTCAGAAAATCACTGACAGGCGTTGCAGATCCTGCATGAAGAATCGGAGTCTCCGGTTCAGGTTCGCAGTTCTGATCGAGTTCACGAATGTTACATGTTGTTGGTGTCATTGATGTGTTCACCCATTTTCCAAAATCACGGTTAGTTTTGAAGATTTTTAGTTCTTCGTCGTGATGAGGAGTATAACGTGATTTTTGGGATGCCGAAAATTATCCGGTGTCCGTGACGGGATGGATTTGGGGTAAAGGATGTAATTCTTTTCCATCATATCTGGAAATGGGTAGTCCTTAGGAAAAACAGAGATGTATTCTTAAAATATTGGATTATTTACCCGATAAATCGGGTTATGATCCAATAGTGTTTCAACCGTTTAGTTACGGCGGAGTACGAGCAGTGCTACTGC
>CAZABQ010000108.1:3440-6153 GCA_964483485.1 uncultured Methanomicrobiales archaeon | reverse complement strand
GGCCGGTTTTTCTGAGTATCGGTTACTCGACGTGCCACTGGTGTCATGTGATGGAGGCAGAGTCGTTTGAGGACTCAGCGGTTGCAGGTATTTTGAATGAGGGTTTTGTTTGTGTGAAGGTGGATCGTGAGGAGCGGCCTGATATTGATGCGGTATATATGAATGTGTGTCAGGCGATGACCGGGTCGGGGGGATGGCCGCTGACGATTCTGATGACTGCGGATCAGAAGCCGTTTTTTGCGGGGACGTATCTGCCGAAGCATGCGAAGTTTGGCAAGCCGGGTCTCATGGAGTTTCTGCCTGAGGTGCTGCGGTTGTGGCGTGAGGGTCGTGACCAGATTCTGTCTGCGGCTGATGAGGTTGCGGCGTTTGCATCAAAAGTGCCTGCCGGCAGTCCGGGGTTTGCGAGGAAAGATCTTCTGCGGTCGGCGGTTGTGGCGTTCCGGCAGAGTTTTGATTCCGGGAATGGCGGGTTTGGACCTGCACCGAAGTTTCCGATGCCGCATAATCTGTTGTTTCTGATGCGGTATTCTCTGTTGGAGCGTGATGCGTTTGCGAGATCTATGGCGGAAAAGACGCTGACACAGATGGGACGCGGCGGGATATGCGATCAGATTGGCGGAGGTTTTTCCCGGTATTCGACGGATGGTTCGTGGCTTGTTCCGCATTTTGAGAAGATGCTGTATGATAATGCTCTTCTTGCGTATGCATATTCGGAAGGGTTTCGTCTGACGAAGGATCCGTTTTTCAAAATGATTGCGGAGAGGATTTTTTCGTATGTTCTGCGGGAGCTTCGGGATGAGGAAGGAGGTTTTTTCTGCGGGCAGGATGCGGATAGTGAGGGTGTTGAGGGGAGGTTCTATGTGTTTTCCAGGGATGAGGTTCTGGATGTTTTAGGGGAGGAGGATGGCCGGGAGTTTTGTGACTGGTTTGGTATTCTTGAGAAGGGTGTGTTTGCGGGGAAGAGTGTGCCAAATCTTTTGGAAAATGCGGAGTTTGCACGGCAAACTCCGCATCTGGCATTGCTTTGCGGGAAGATGTATGATTATCGCGGCAGTCGTGCGAGGCTTTTGACGGATGATAAGGTGTTGACGTCATGGAATGGTCTGATGATTTCGGCTCTTGCAAAGGGGTATCGTGTGTTGGGGGATGAGCGGTATCTTGCTGCGGCGAGAGAGGGCCGGAGGTTTGTTGACCGGTATCTGCGGGATGAGGAGGGGAGGCTGTTTGTCCGGTACCGGGACGGGGAGGCGGCGGTTGCGGGACAGCTTGCGGATTATGCGTTCTATATCTGGTCGCTTCTTGAGTTGTATGCGTGTGATTTTGATGCTTCGTGTCTTTTGGAGGCTGTTCGTCTGGCAGATACCATGGTTGATCTGTTTTCGGATGAGGGAGATGGCGGGTATTTTCTGTATGCGGCGGATGCTGAGCGTTTGATCGCGAGGCCGAAGGAGGTGTATGATGGTGCCCTGCCGTCAGGTAATTCTGCGGCAGCTCTGGTGTTTGTGCGTCTTGCCCGTCTGACGGGGGAGGCACGGTGGCAGGTTCTTGCGGAGCGGCAGTTTTCGTTTGTTGCGGGGGCTGCAAGCCGGTATCCTGCGGGATATTGTCTTTCGCTTTTTGCGATGTCTGAGATGCTGTATCCGGCAGGTGAGGTGGTGTGCTGTTCTGCGGATGCGATTCCTCAGGATCTGTTGGCATTTTCCGAGGATACGGGTGTTGCGGTTGTGATGAAGACTGTTTTGTCTGCCGGGCTGCTGGAGGAGGCTGCGCCGTTTACTGCTGCGTATCCGATTCCTGAGAGGGGGATGATGTTGTATTTCTGCCGGGATGGTGCGTGTTCGGTTCCGGTTTCGTCGGTTGCGGAGCTGCGGGAGCTGGTTACGAGATGATGTAACCGACCCTGTCGGTTACAAAATAGTGGTGTTCTGGGTGTTTGTTTTTGAAATGAATGGGTTTGGTGTGATTTTTATTTTTTGTAGCCGGACTTTGCCTATTGTTGTTTTGGAGGAGGATATATTTGAATAGACAATGGTGATTTTGCGGCTACAGAGGTTACACTTTTTGAAAATCCGTTGCTGTTTGGTTTGTTGTCCGTTTGCGTACGTTTTTCCGGGTATTTTTGTATCCGACGTGTCGGTTACAACAATACGTCTTATTGTGCTGCTCTGCTGTGACCGAGATACTTTTGGCATGCTTCTGCTGCTTCGCTGGTGAGGAGGTAATGGTTCTGGACTTCTTCTGTGTCCATGTTCAGAATTTTTGCTGCCGTGAATCGTTTCAGATACCAGTTGGCGGTGGCTGCGTTGATGTTTAGTCGTTCTCCAAGTTCCTGTCTGGTACTTCCGGGGTGGTTGAAGAGTTCGATGAGTGCTGTTTTTTCCCGTTCCCGGGATAAGACGGCAAGGACAAGCCGTTCGGTTTCGGTGTAGGG
This sequence comes from uncultured Methanomicrobiales archaeon, assembly GCA_964483485.1. Classification (GTDB taxonomy): domain Archaea; phylum Halobacteriota; class Methanomicrobia; order Methanomicrobiales; family Methanocorpusculaceae; genus Methanocorpusculum. The sequence continues at coordinate 3,719 of CAZABQ010000108.1, read as the reverse complement.
TTTTTCCATGGGGAAGAAGTGCGGGTTTTTGCAGTAGTTGGTCTGTGAGATCAGTTTCTTCTGCTGCATTTTTCTGAGATGGTGACGGAGACTGCTGCGGGGAATTTCTGTTGCGTTGGCGATCTGCTGAGTGGACCTGCCCGGGTTTTTGGTGATGTAGGCAAGAATTATTTCCTGCCGGTTGTCGTCTTCCGGTTGCTCCCGGCTGGTGCGACGACCGGAGAGAATGATAAAGGCGAGGGTGAGGGAAGCGATGAAGACGGTGATGAGGTGGCCGGT
>CAZABQ010000108.1:0-3340 GCA_964483485.1 uncultured Methanomicrobiales archaeon | reverse complement strand
AGATCCAGATCATTTCCGGTTGAGCGATCCCACTGGAGCGATATCTCAAGAGTCCGTTCATTCCCTGGTGTCTAGGTATAACGCTTCGTCTCCCCTTGAGATACTGTTCCATACACAGGAGCTGCACGGAACTGCTCTGACAGATGATCGCCGGTCAGAATCTCAAATTGGATCTGACTGTCTGCTGCGGCAGCATTTGCCGGTATGATACATGCCAGCAGGATTACTGCCGCAATCAATACTGTTCTAAAGAACCTCATGGGGAGATATTACTACCTCATGCATTATAAAGAAATTGACCAAAGTGTGATAGGCTCCCAAAAATCCATTAAATATTGTATCGTCATGTTCGCGTGTACTTGTACCCTATCACACTTTGGTCAATTTCTTTATCATATACTAGGGACATAGTATCTGTCAACGTAGGTTTACCCGGATACCGTATCAAAAATGTTCATGCCGGTCAGGTTGAAGGAGTATTTACTCCATAGATGTGTCCGGCATGAGGAGATTAACTATGAAAGAAACGCAAAAAATCTGGCGTATTGGCAAAACAGCAGCATTGCTGCTGCTTGCCGTACTTCTTACCTGTGCGGTAATTGTCCCGGCAGCTGCCGAGGACAGTTCCGCCGTGTTTACACAGCAGGAAATTCAGGGGATGATGACCGCAGGTTCGGTTTTCTCCGACGTGTTTGACAATGCACTGTATAATTCACTCAGTGATGATGCCAAAGCAGACTACATGGCAACGGTACTTGGAAGTTTGTCAGGTCCTGCCGGAAGTACTCCGGCTCTGATGAGCAGTGTTCCCGGATTACCGTCCGCGAATGTGAACCAGCAGGCACAGATTGCATATCAGATGCAGACCAACAGTATTTTGCAGCAGTATGATCTTGCGGCGTACTCCGAACCGCTCATTGATCGTGAGTCGATCTATTATGATGCGGATGCGAAGACGTTCACCTTTAGATACAGCAGTGGCGTTCTTGCGCTGGTAAAAATCGGTAGGGATGAGTGTTGTAATGAGTCAAATGAGATGATCTCAGTTACACAAATGCAGGATATTCCATTGTCTGGGGAACAAAGTTCAGACAAAGCACTGGTACGGGCAGTACCAGGAGATAAAGCTTTATTGATTTACGATTTGGATATGACAGGGCAGCATGTCGCAAGTTTCGATTCTTTAAGATATTACCTTTCAGGAAATAACCCCTCAATTTCAAGTACTGTTGAACAGAATCCAACGGTCCCTCAATACAGAACATTGTTGTCAGGAACAATGGTGTCCGGTGGTTATCGTGTAATTGTTATTGTATCTCATGGAGGTGTTTACTCTCTTAACCTCTTTACCAACCATCCAAGTGTTGTTATTTGTGAAACTACGACAGATACAAAATTGAGTTTATATTCCAGTGATTTGCTGCAAAATCGTGTGGGAGTCGTCCATCAATCTGGCAAACCAGATCAATTTGCCCTTTTACCAAGCTTCTTTGAGTATTATTACAGCGGCAATAAACTTGGTGGCGCGTATGTGCACTTAGGAATATGCAAAGGATTTGGAGACGGTTTGTTCGCCGACAACACACTTGCATCCAAATTTACCGCATCCGGAGCAAGCTCAGTTACGGGATATGTTAAGGAGCTTCGTTACACCTATGAATTTGACATGCATAAAATTATCATTCAAAACCTTGTTAATGGAAATTCTTTGCAAGCATCAGTAGATGCTGCAAAGAGCAGTCAGGGAAATACAGGACCAAATGGAGAATACATTGTAATACATGGCAATGGGGGATGGACACTCTAATCACAATCAGTTTATACCTTCCAATTTATTTTATTGTACTAATGGAACATCGGCTAACATAGAGTAAATGATTTAAAATGTCCCGCAGTGAAACCCTCAAACTCATCGCATTCTTTGCAGTTCTCATCGCAATTATCTTCCTCGTTGTTTTTTGTGTCGTTCAGGACATACACGAACGAAGCACCGACCCTGACCCCTCCCTGTCGCGTCTGGGAATTCCGGAAAAGGACGGCCTTGCAATCGTCTCTCACGGAATGGAAATCACCGCAGAGAATGATACCGCGGTGATCGAACTGATAGAACAGTTCGTTCAGGAGAATTATGATGACTGGTCTGCCATGGGCTATATACAGGTACGGGAGGCAGCTCAACGGGGCGTTGCACTAGAGATCCATTACAACCCCACGCGGGAACTCATCTGTCCGGATTACTACGATCTTCGCATACGAAATACCACCGTTCTGATTGACCGGATTTACGTGACTATCCCGGACATGCCGGATAAGCGAAATCAACTGTATTACTATGTATCTCCCGTTCGCGATGGCGACATGGATCACACCATTCTTCTGCCGATTGAGACGGCGAATGAACTACTGGAGCTGATCGGAGAGGAGCCCGTACCACCATGGATAGAGTTCCTGAATACATTCCTGTAATGGAGGGACACACGTTTTTATTTTTCTCTCCTATATAAACGATCACAATGTTCTTACAGTGAATCTCTCACACGTTGGTCAATCTCTTTATCATCTCTCGCAGGAAAATATAGCAGAAAGGTAACCATGTCCCGCCGTGAAACCCTCAAACTCATTGCAGTATTCGCAACTGTCATCCTCATCGGATGCCTTTTGGCTATTTGCCTCATCCAGTACGGGAATAATCTGCCCCCTGCAAACAATACGTCCTCACCATCGCCTCTGACCTGGATTCCGGAAAAGGACGGGCTCACTATCGTCTCTCACGGCGTGGAAGTAACCGCGGAAAATGATACTGCGATAATTGACCTGATCGAACACTTTATTGAAGAAAATTATGGCAATTATTATGCTCTTACCTCGATAAACACACGAGAGGCCACCCTCCACGGGGTTGCACTGGCAATACAGTATCCCAATCCGCATGAACTTCTCTGGGCAGACTATGGGAGGGGTTCTCTGGTAACTACACCAATTCAGGTCCACAAGATCGTAGTAACAATTCCTGATGAACCCGATTGGGATAAAGAATTGGCCTACTTTGTGGTGGTCTATGGTGAGGATGAACGGTTCTGTCATGCGATTCTCCTGCCGGTTGAACACGCGAACAAAATCCTAACCCTTCTGTGAATGGAAAAAACCGGGAACATAAATCCTGATTCATTTCATTTCTCTGTATCATTTCTCAAACGGAAAATAGCAAAGTAAGGTAAAACAGCCATGTCCCGCAGCACGCTTACCGCAATCATTGTCACCACGCTCTGCTTCGCCGCAGCAATCTTCGGTCTCAGTTATGCCTGCGTGTTCATCGAAGTGGACGGTCTCTCTATTGTCT
>CAZABQ010000107.1:0-6213 GCA_964483485.1 uncultured Methanomicrobiales archaeon | reverse complement strand
ATCACCTGCTGGATGCTGCGGTTGCCCATGAGTTCGATGAACTCTCCGGTGTTACGGAAAACGTCATTGTTGGTCAGCCAATTCTCCTTGGTACCGGCGATGTGAAGCTGATGGTCCGTCGGGTCGACCCGATGAAATCAGCATAATTTTTTTTTGGAAAATATTTTGCGTGTGATTCAGTCAGACTGACTTCGTCGCAGATTCATCACCGTGTAACTCTTCTTTGATAGGACTTACGCGGGTGTACTTCTCGAAGGTGCGGCAATCGTCATTTGTCGACTCAGGAAAATCTCTCATGTGGCTTTTCCACAAACACATGAGACACCCGCAGCACCAACATGAACCCACACCACGTAACTCCTATTTGAGTAATACTCACGCTGGGTGGTTGTTTGCCAGTGAGGCAAAATACGAAAGACGTTATTCCCCCGATTTTCAAGCCCTGTCGCACACTCCTTTCTCGTCAACAATAGTCTCAAGACAGGTGAGCCATTCGTTGAAATGCGGGCAGTATTTGCGGATGTTTGGAAGACCGATCTTTTCTACAATGAGAATTCCTTCGACGGTTTTTGAGTACCTAGGATACAGTCGTTTCAGGCGCTTGGACGGAGCGCTTTCCGGACTGGTATTGATATCTTCCGGCTCGTAATTATTACGGATTTCCAAGAGTTCCTTGTAATGTGAACTTCTCCCGACCGAGAGCACTTTATCAATTACGCTGATATCAGAAAACAACAGTGCTTCAAACTCATGAAGCTGGATATAGGGGATGAAGTTGTCGGCAGGAATATCTTCTCCGCTGATGTTTTCATCCAGCATTTTCTCCAGATATCTGACACGCTCATAGGCTGTCGGATAATCATAGAGATTTTCCATACCCGGAAAATCAGCAGGGAGCCCGTAGTAATCGATCATGGTGGTTACGACGGCATTTTTATTTTTCAGAAGTCTGCGGGTATTGATGCGGAACTGCTCATAGTGGCTGAGCCCTCCGCGATGCGTGACGCCGTGAGCATTGCTCGTCTTATTGATAATGACTGATATGCTGCATCCTCGTTCTTCGAGATACGGTCGGAGGATATGGGAGGCAAATGAGGCTTCAGTGAATCCCTCGACATGTATTTTGAGAACGAGCGTCACGGATTGCCCCCGAGAATATTCATCTGCCACAACTCCCCAATACTGTACTCTTCTATCCAGTCGGCAAGGATTTCCGGGGTTGTCGGCGTTACGGACGTTGCGCCGTTATGGTTTTCCACAATCAGAATGCTGCACCCTTCTGCATCCTCGGTTTCGGGATCAAACGCATTCAGCAACTGGACTGACTGGGTGGAGACAATGATCTGGGATCTCTGTCCGGCGAATTTTATCAGGTCGGCAAGTGCGGCAACGGCAAAAGGATGCAGGCCCAGTTCCGGCTCGTCAATCAGGATGAGTTTTGGAGGGCAGGGCTGGATTAAGAGAACCGCAAGGGCAACAAATCGTGCGGTTCCTCCGGAAAGAGCACTGAGGGGAAACGCGTATCCCCCTGATGTTTTGTCCATCCAGTAGACGGACTGTTTCCCCTTTTCCTCCCGGAATATGAAGTCGCTGAACTGGGGAAAGACAAGCCGGATGGTATCGATGATTTTGGTGTAATGGTCCTGTTCGGTTGTTTTCAGCATGAAGAGGAACCGGATAAGTGTATCCTCGTCATGGTTGACGCAGCGCTGTCTGAACCGGTAAATCGTCCAGCTCTGAAGATGCAGACGGAAACTTTCGCAGGATGGGTCTTCGCCAATGCCGGTGAGAATCCCGGTTTCGTAGGTATTGCGGGATCTGAGGGTCAGCGTCTTTTCCCCTGCCGCAAGTATCAGCTGTTCGTTTGCGATTTTGCAGCGTCTATTTTCGTCTGTGGTCAGCACGACCTCATAGACACTGTCGCCGAACCCGGCGGTAATCCGAATACTCTCTGTCCTTGCGGTACCGTAGCGAAAAAGTATCTCAGTTCCTCCGTTGTCTTCAATAAATGCCTGGAGTCTGCCAAGAGTTACGGCATGCAGGAGTTCAAATATGCCGAGCACATTGCTCTTTCCCGAACCGTTCGGTCCGATGAGAAGATTGATGCGGTCAAGCGGTATATCGATCTTCTCTATTGAGCGAAAGCCCTCAATACCTATTCTTGTGAGCTGCTGGGCTATCATTACGATGAATACGGGTTTGGCGGTATTAAATGTGCGCTCTTTCCTTTCAATTCGGTACATACAGAGAGGATTTATACCAATAGCATCCAATTTTGACGTATGACTCTTGATGAGATGCGAAGCTACTTTGCAGGCGGGGCAACCCGTCCGCTCGCATCGCGAAAGACTGTACTCGCCAATCTCAGGCAGGCAATCGAACGCCATGAGCCTGACATCCTGCGGGCACTTGAGACTGATCTCGGAAGACCTGCGTTTGAGGCGTATGCCTTTGAGATTGCACCGGTGATAAAGGAGATCGAAACACTCGAAAAAAATCTTGAAAGGTGGACAAAGACCGAGAAGACGAAGACTCCCCTATTCCTTTTCTCCGCAGTAACCGAGGTACGGACTGTTCCATACGGGCTTGCGCTGATAATTGCTCCCTGGAATTATCCGTTTCTCCTCCTGATGCAGCCGCTTGCAGCAGCTGTCGCCTGTGGAAACGTTGTCGCCGCAAAACCTTCGCGCCGAACCCCTGAAACCTTCCGGGTGATAAAAACCATCATCTCCGATGTTTTTCCGGAGTCATGGGTTTCTGTCTTTAAAGAAGTAAATCTTGATGATACGTACGATTACATCTTCTTCACCGGCGGTATTGAGGCCGGAAAAATTATCGCGGAGGCTGCGGCCCGAAATCTAACCCCGGTGACTCTGGAGCTTGGCGGTAAAAATCCCTGTATTGTTGATGAAACGGCAAATCTTGATGCGGCTGCGCGCCGGATTGCCTGGGGGAAATGTGCAAATGCCGGTCAGACCTGCGTTGCTCCTGATTACCTTCTGGTGCATGATTCCGTCCGCGATATTCTGGTTGACAAAATTGCCGGTGAGATTGAAAAATTCTATGGGGAAAATCCGACGGCAAGTCCTGACTACGGAAAAATTGTGACGACAGACGCGTACAACCGTCTTCTCGGCTACTGTGCTCCAGAACGTATTCTCAAGCAGTGCGGTATGCACAGCCCGGGTGACCGGAGATTTGCTCCGGTGCTTCTATCCGCATCCTTTGGCGATCCGGTAACGCATGAGGAGATCTTCGGTCCTGTTCTGCCGGTTGTCACCTGGAGAACGAAGTCGGATCTTTCCGAACTGCTTTTGCCAACCCCCCTTGCCCTTTATCTGTTCACTGCTGATATGACATTTGCCGAGCAGATGATTGCCCTTCACCCTGCTGGCGGCGTCTGCATCAATGACGTGATGATACAGGCTGCAAATGGTAACGCGCCGTTTGGCGGTGTTGGAACAAGCGGTATGGGCCGCTATCACGGGAAATATTCAATAGATACCTTCTCCCGCAAACAAACCGTTGTCCGGAGAAAGAAAACCTCAGATCCTGCTCTCCGCTATCCTCCCTATACGGATGCAGCGCTGCAAAAGATCAGAAAGTGGCGCAGGCGTCTGTTCTGATCAGTTTTCTTTTTTAATAACCTGTTGCATTCCAAAAAACCCACTATTTTCCAGATATTTCTCTTATCACGGGGTTTTTCAGGAGTCTTTCGGTTTATAATTTTGTCACTATCTATATTCTTATTTAAATATACTTCGAACGTCTGTATGTAACGACCCGGATGATGTATATACTCCGGTAATTGTGACAAATCCAAAAGGTGATATAAAAATGGCTGATTCAACTCCCCCGTCATCTAAAGACGAGGTCAAACCATCAAGCAAGAAGACGCTTGGTATCCTCTCCCTTGCTATGATCAACGTTGCTGCGGTGTTAAGTCTGCGCAACTTCCCGACCATGGCAATGGAAGGATGGAACATGATCTTCTGGTATGTTCTTTTCACCCTCTGTTTCCTGATTCCTACCGCACTCGTTGCCGCTGAACTTGCGTCAACCTGGCCGAAGTCAGGAGGTATTTACTCGTGGGTGAAAGAAGCATATCCGGGCGACGGCAGTTTCATTACGATCTGGTGTTCCTGGGTGAACAATCTGGTGTGGTTCCCAACAGTTGTGTCGTTCTTTGCGGCAACGATTGCCTACATTCTGCTTGCGCCGCTGCTTTCCGAAAATCCGGTGTTTATGGCGATCGTTATGCTTGCCTGTTTCTGGGCGGTAACGGTATTCAACTTTTTCGGTTCACGTGCGTCAAACACCCTTGCAACCGTTGGAACTGCTTTTGGTTCTCTGATTCCGGTGGGTATTCTTGTGGCACTGATGATTGCCTGGGTAGCCGGAGGAAATCCGAGTGCAATCGGTGAGTTCACTCCTTCGCATCTGATTCCAAAACTTGATTTGAGTACGATTACCTTTGCGGCAAGTCTTGTGCTGATGTTTGCCGGTATGGAGATGGCAGGGTATCATGCCAGAGAAACGGCAAACCCGAAACGCGATTATCCGATTGCTATGTTCCTTGCAGCGGCAATTATCTGTATTGTGTCGATTGTCGGAACGCTTGCGGTGGCGATGGTGGTTCCTACGGATCAGATTGCTCTGAATGCAGGTATTGTCCAGACGTTTGAGATTATTTTCCGTGAGTTCAATCTCGGATGGCTTGTTATCCCGGTTTCGGTTATGCTCGCGGTGGGTATTATCGCCCAGCTGTCTGTGTGGGTTGTCGGTCCTGCAAAAGGTCTGATCCCTGCGGCAATGTCCGGCGATCTGCCGCCAATTTTCCGCAAGATGAACCGGTTCGGTATGCCGGTGGGTGTTCTTATCATCCAGGGTATTGTTTCGTCCCTGTTCGCGCTCGCGATGGTTCTCGTCCCATCCATTAATGATGGATACTGGATTATGACCGCAATTACTGCACTTATCAACGCTGTGATGTACATGTTCATGTTTGCGGCGTTTGTCAGGCTTCGGAAGATTAAGGGGGATGTCTCTCGTCCATACAAGGTCCAAGGAGGAAAGTTCGGCATGTGGCTGGTTGCAGGTGTGGCATTTGCAGCCCTGATATTTTCGTTTGTTGTGGGACTGTTCCCGAGCGGAGGCGGTTACACAACAATGGAGATTGCCGTGTATGCAATCGGTATGCTGATTGCGGTGCTGCTGATTATTCTTCTGCCGCCGTTCCTTTTGAAGAAATTCAGAAAACCGTCCTGGAAGCCGACGAAGAAGGAGTTCAGAGATTGGTACTGCGAGGAGCACGTCTGCGAGACGGATACTCCTATCCCGTATGACGAGTAGTCAGATCTGACTCCTCCTATTTTATTTCGCAAAAAATATATGATGAGACGGAGAGGTAATGTACCATGAAAAAGATTTTATTTGCAGCAATGATTTGTGCAGTACTTGCACTGGTCTCTGTTGCCGGTTGTGTGGGTAGTGATCCGATTGTTGGCAACTGGGAGACCAAGCCGGTGCTTGGTATGTATGTTTCGGTTGAGTTTGTAAATGACGGTACGGGTTCTGTTATGCTTCACACGGATCTGTCCCCTGCTGAGGCAACAACGACGTTTACCTGGGAAAAGACCGCTGACAAGACGTATAAGATTATGAGTTCTGATAAGTACTTTAGCGCAGGAACGTACACGCTTTCCAGTGATGGACGGACACTGAGCAGTGGGTCAGGTCTGATTGTACTGAACAAGGCGTAAATTTCGCCACTATTTTTTTCTTTTTCTGTAGTCTGCCAGTGTTTCTGCGAAACTGGTACAGGCGTCTTATATGACGGTCTTTTAAAATAGGACTTGGGCGATGTACTTCTCGAAGGTGCGGCAATGGTCATTTGCCGACTCAGGATGGATTACCAACATAGACCGACACCTGCGTAAGTCCCCTTAAAATAAGCTCTGAAAGGATAATATTACGGTATCCAAAATGGATACCGTTATCCTGAAAAACCACCGGTCAGTTGTCCGGTAGTTATTCCACACCCCTGATTTTTCAGGAAAAATCAGTTTTATTCTTTGGTGGCGAGGTCAATGTCCTCTGCCTTAATGGTCTTGCGACCTGCGTGCTGGGCAAGTTCAAATGCCTGCTTTGCGATTTCTTCGATGTATGCTTCTGCCTTTGCGACAAGTGCGTCTGCTGCATCTTCACCGACAC
>CAZABQ010000106.1:0-6247 GCA_964483485.1 uncultured Methanomicrobiales archaeon | reverse complement strand
TGCACATTATGGAAGGGTATCTACCCATCGAATGGTGTGTGCTGTGGGCTGTGCTCTCGGCACCTTGTGTCATCTACGGTCTATGGAGGATGAAACAGATGATACAGCAGGACAGACGCGTTCTTCCCCTGATGGCAGTCTGCGGTGCGTTCGTATTCGTACTTTCCGCACTCAAGATTCCGTCAGTTACCGGAAGCTGTTCTCACCCGACGGGAACCGGTCTGTCTGCTGCATTCTTCGGCCCGTGGGTTACTTCGGTTCTTGGAACCATCGTACTGTTATTTCAGGCAATTCTTCTCGCACACGGCGGTCTGACGACGCTTGGTGCGAATGTGTTCTCAATGGCAATTGTAGGACCGTTTGTTGCATGGCTCGTGTTTATGGCACTGAGAAAAACCGGCAAAGTCGGCCTGGGTCTTGCCGTGTTCGTCACGGCAGCGGTTGCAAATCTTGTAACCTACACGGTTACCTCGATGCAGCTTGCTCTTGCCTTCCCTGCTGACGGCAGCATTCTTGCCGCATTCGCAGCCTTTGCGACAATCTTTGCTATTACGCAGATTCCGCTTGCAATTATTGAAGGTATCATCTGCGGCCTTGTGGCAAAGTACATCGTTCGCGTCAAGCCGGATATTCTCAAGAAGCTCGGTATCATTGAGGACGCTGAGATCACAAAGATTCAGGGTGAGGCAGCATGAATCGGGCGACACTCGAAATACTTCTCGGCGTTGCGATCATCGTTGTCTTTGTTATCGGTACTCTCATGCTGATTCCCTCCGGGGGTGAAGGAGAGGAAGGATGGGGAGGAGCAGACGGCGGAGCAGCAGATCTGATCGACAGTACCGGGTATCAGCCATGGTTCAATCCAATCTGGGAACCGCCAAGTGGTGAGATCGAGTCGCTCTTCTTCTGCGTGCAGACCGCAATCGGTGCTGTTATTGTCGGATACTTCTTCGGATACTGGAGAGGTGCCAAAGGCAGAAAGGACGACGAGTAATTACCCGTGCGGACTTTTATTCCTGCGGAGCAGGACAACCCCGTGTCTTTTTTTGTTTTGAATGCCTGATTCCAAACGCTTTTCTCATTTCCCAACCGATACCGAGTGGAAGTCATCTATGTGTGCCCGATTAGTTTCCGAGTTTCGCCGCAGGTTTGCCGATACCGGTATGACGCCGGATCTCATCCGTGATTTTTGTGACGAGGTGATGGAGTTCTATGAGACCAAAGGGCGCCATGACATGGAGTGGCGGCTGAGGTTTGATCCGTACCGGATTGTGGTCTCCGAGGTCATGCTTCAGCAGACGCAGGTGCCAAGGGTTGCCGGAATGTATCCAAAATTCATCGAAAAATTCCCTGACTTTGCCGCACTCGCAGCAGCTCCGCAGGCGGAGCTGCTTGCCGCATGGCAGGGAATGGGATACAACAGCCGGGCTTTGCGGCTCCAGAAACTGGCACGGCAGGTAGTGGAGGAGTACAGCGGCGTTCTGCCGCAAGAGCCGGAAGTACTGGCACAACTTCCGGGCATTGGTCCTGCAACCTCCTGCTCCATTGCGGCGTTTGCTTTCAATCGTCCGGTGGTGTTTATCGAGACCAACATCCGCCGCGTTTTCATCCACTACTTCTTTGCAGACGACGCGGTTGTGGACGACCGCGACCTTCTGCCCCTGGTCGCCGCATGCCTTCTGCCGGACCGCTCACGTGAGTGGTACTGGGCGCTGATGGATCTTGGAACGGCGCTGAAATCTTCAGTGCCGAACCCGAATCGCAGAAGTCGCCAGTATGTGAAGCAGTCGGTTTTTGAAGGATCTGACCGGCAGGTGAGGGGTGCGGTTCTTCGGGCGCTTCTTGCAGATGATGCAAAAACCGCCGAAGAAGTCGCCCGGACGATCGGGAAGTCGCCGGAGCGGGTTCGGAGAATTCTGGAAGAAATGTGTGACGAGGGGTTCTTCGTGCGGGAAGAAGGCGGCGGTTACCGTGTTACCCGGTAGAGACCTCTCACCGCAACACTAATCTTTTTTCTCCGTCAACGTGTGTACATAGAGGAATCTGCCATGACTGATCTTCCCATTATGAATTTTCTGCGCAGGCACGCGGAAAAACAGACCGTGTCCTTTCACATGCCGGGTCATAAAGGCTCTGCAATCTACAAACGGTTCGGCTACGAACCATTTCTCGATCGCATCATGGACTGCGACATCACGGAAATTCCTGGCGCAGACAATCTGTTTCAGACCGAAGGTATCCTGAAAGCCGCACAGGAGGAGTATGCAAAACTCTACGGGGTACAACGGTCGTATCTTCTCATCAATGGAACGAGCGGCGGAGTCATCGCCGCTATTATGGCAGCGGTTCCGAAAGGAAAAAAACTGATCATGGCCAGAAACTCCCACAAGGCCATCTTCAACGCACTGGTTCTCGCAGACATTCAGCCGGTCTACGCATATCCTGAGATGATCCACAAGTACGGCATCTCTGGAGAGATCACGGCCGGAGAAATTGAGCGGTGCATTCTCGAAAATCCTGAGGCGGAAGCGGTCATCCTTCCTTCACCGAACTACTACGGCGTCTGTTCCGATATCCGGGCAATCGCGGACGTGGTCCATGCGCATGGAAAAGTTTTGATCGTGGATCAGGCGCACGGTGCCCATCTCAAATTTTTCCAGGACGCCGGGTGTACGGATATGCCGAAGTCTGCCGAAGAGGAAGGCGCTGATATTATTGTGAACTCTGTTCACAAAACGCTTGCCTCCTTTACGCAGAGCGCAGTGTTACACCTAAACTCCGACCGCGTGGACCGGTATGTTCTGGAAGATAAACTCCAGATGATCCAGTCAACGAGTCCGTCATATCTTCTGATGGCATCACTTGATATCAATGCGGACATTCTTGACCGGCATAAGGATCAGATAATGAACGAGTGGCATGATGCCCTGCTCTACTTTTACGCCGAAGCCCGGAAAATTCCGGGGCTTGTTGTGATTGGTAATCCTTACGATTCCGGGGAGGCCATTCATCTTGATATTACCAAGATCAATCTGGATATGAGTGCTCTCGGACTTGATGCGGCGGAGGTTGAGGAACTGCTGATCGGGCAGGGAATTTACGCAGAGCTTACGACCGGTACTATTCTCATGTGCATGACCGGAATCGGCAACACGAAGGAGCATATGGAACGGCTGATTGCAGCTCTCGCTGCAATTAGCCGTGACCATGCAGGAGCGGTACAGGTACAGAAAAAATGTGTGAACACAGTATTTGAGGAAAAACTCGAACTCTTCCCTCTTCCCAAAGGCAAAGAACGTGTTCCTCTTGAGCAGGGTTCCGGCAGAATCTGTGCATCCTCTATCATTCCCTATCCTCCCGGAATCCCCTTTATCTGTCCGGGCGAAAAACTTACTGAAAACGTGATAGCCTACATCAAAAACCTTCGCGAATCGGGTGAAAAGGTAATCGGAGTCAATGAACGCGGGGAAATCACGGTTGGGAAGTAATTTTTCTTTTTTTTAGCGATTCAAAGCCGCACTGATAGTATTTTTTATGCGCGAGGGGGTTTTGGAGATATTCTGTTCCCGAAAACCATTTAACCCCCCTCGTGTCAGGGATGAGGAAAAGGCGTCATAAGGGGGGTATTTGAAGTCCAAGAAAAACGTCCGAAAGTCCATAATTCAGGCTATAGTCCATTCTTTTTGGGGGACACCTTTAAGCCGTGAGGGGGCAACATTGATCTTGTAATCTCGGCGCAGTGATATCTGCAGAGTAAGATTGCCTATACATTCATACTATCCTAGTCAAGTGGGGGTGTGGTCTATGGGTCAGAGAAACACAAACGACGTCTTAATGGAACCAACGGTATTCGAAACATTCGAAAGCAACGTGAGATCGTACTGCAGAAAATATCCGGTTATTTTCTCGAAAGCGAAAGGATCAGTATTGATCGATCAGAGTGGAAAAGAGTACATTGATTTCCTCTGTGGAGCAGGAAGCTGCAACTATGGTCATAATAATGACTATATCAAGGGTAAAGTTGTTGAATATTTAATGGGCGACGGGCTGTTACACGGCCTTGATATGTACTCGATTGCAAAAGGCGAGTTCATTGAGTGTCTGGAAAGAGAAATTCTTATCCCGCGTGGGTTTGATTATAAAGTTCTCTTTCCGGGACCGACCGGTACGAATGCCGTAGAGGTGGCGCTGAAGATTGCCCGGAAGGTTACGGGTAGATCAAATGTGCTTTCCCTGATGGGAGGATTCCACGGCATGTCGCTTGGGTCTCTTGCACTGACGACTGAGCGCAGTGCCCGTGATGCATGCGGTGTGGCACTCGGCAACGTGACGCATGTGCCGCATCCGTCGATGATGCCGGGATTTGATACGATCGCATACATCGATATGCTGCTGACTGATGATCACAGCGGTGTTGATAAGCCGGCCGCAATCATTGTTGAGTCGGTGCAGGGCGAGGGCGGCATTAATATTGTGTCCGATGAGTGGCTGCGGGATATCCGTGCCCTCTGTGATAAGCATGGTATGCTCTTAATCCTTGATGAGATTCAGACCGGTTGCGGCAGAACAGGTTCGTTCTTCTCGTTTGAGCGCGGGGGAATTGTGCCTGATATTGTGGTGATGGCAAAGTCCTTGGGCGGTATCGGTATGCCATGTTCGATTGCTCTCGTAAAGCCTGAGTATGATGTTCTTCTGCCGGGTGAGCACAATGGTACGTTCCGCGGTTTCCAGTTGGCATTTGTTGCCGGAAAGGCGGCAATCGAGTACATGGTGGAGCACAATCTCGAGGCCGAGACGGTTCGGAAAGGCCGGATTGTGGAAGAGTATCTGGCGTCGCATCTGCGGCTGATTGATCCGGCACTGACGTTCCGCGGTCTTGGTCTGATGTGGGGTATTGATATGGGGTCGTACCCTTGCGGAACTACGCAGAAGATCCGGAAAGCCTGCTTTGAGCAGGGGCTTATCCTTGAGCTGTCGGGACGTGAGGATACGGTTGTGAAGATTATGCCGCCGCTCGTGATTGAGGATGAGATGCTGGTGCGTGCTCTGGGTATCCTGATGGCGGTTATTGCGGAAACCGTGAATCCGGCCGGTATGGTTGCGGCTCCGCAGAACGATCTGGTAAAACAGGTTGTGTGAATAGAGGAAAATAGTATCCGGCGGGTTTTATCCCGCTCTGTTTTTTGTTATTTGTTTTTTTAGAAGAGTTGTGCACCGTGGTTCTGGCCACGGGTGGTAATCACGAGTCCGTTTTCGCCGAGGAGCTCCTGCGTTGCGCCAATGATGTCACGATTGGTTTTGTCGAAGACGGTAAAGAGTGTAGGACCAAAGGAGCTGAGGCCAACACCATAGGCTCCGGCTTCCCGCATGTTGTTCATGAGGTTTGTCAGTTCCGGCGGCTGAAGGGTCATTTCGATTTTGTTGAAGCCGATCGTCTGAATCTGATCGAGGGCGCGGCCGAATGCTTCGATGTCGTGCTCGATTAAGAAGGGAATGAGGTTCATGAAGACGAGATGAGAGACCTGTTCAACGTCGGTTTTGGGAACCGGACAGTAGGTCTGAAAGATATTTTTTTCGGCGGCCCCGTTATACCGGTTGCCGAAGGATGGGACTGCAAGGAGTACTCCCCAGTCTTCGGAGAAGGGATATCTGCCGAGAAGGAGGGCGGGGCTTGCAGTTGAGACGGATGAGGGGAGGAAGTTTTTCTTTTCTTTGAGGCTGTGACCGCCGTCGGCGATGAAGCCGCCGAGGTCAAAGGCATGAACACCAATGCCGGAGGTTCCGCCCCTGCCGACGAGTGCGGCAAGTTCGGTGCTGGACGGATGGTATCCGGAAAGTTCGGCGATGAGTTTTGCGGCGGCAAGTGACATCTGGGTACCGGAGCCGAGACCGGAGTGGGCTGGATAGAGTTTATGCACGGTGAAGTGGTAGCCGGTTTCGGGTGCGTAGCGTGCGGTTGCTTTTTCTGCGGCAGCGGTGACTTTGCTGATGCAGGCCTGCTTTTCCGGGCCGTCGGGAATATTTTTGGCAAATTCGAGGGTGATGCCGGAGTCTGCGGGTACAGCTTCGAGGATGAAGCTGGGGTCGGCAAGTGTTATGCCGATGCCGCCGTCGATTCGTCCGTACGAGCCGTTCAGATCGATTAAGGTGATATGCAGCCGAGATGGAGTTTGGATTCTCATGGTAGGATTATTCCGTTTATCTATGTTGTGTGGTAAGGGAGATGTAATGAAGGTTATGGGTTTTA
>CAZABQ010000105.1:0-6284 GCA_964483485.1 uncultured Methanomicrobiales archaeon | reverse complement strand
CTTCATTATTACGCTGATCTCCGTTTTGCAGTCCGGCATCTGTTTCTCCGGATGCTGTATCCCAGGCGAACCGGGAGGTCCGATACGATGTTTACGCTGCCGGTTCTTGTTTTTGTGTTTCTCTCTTTTCTGCTTGGAACAAGTGAATTCCTTGTAATCGGGATTCTGCCGGATCTTGCCGCTGACCTGAATGTGTCCCTGACGATTGCCGGAGGGCTGGTGTCGCTGTTTGCGTTCGCATATGCGGCAGGGACAATTCTTCTGACCTCTGCAACCGCACGGGCGAACCGGCGGAGTCTGCTGCTGGTACTGGTGATTGCGTTTGTCCTCTGTAATCTGATCAGTGCTGGTGCTGATTCGTATCTGCTGTTTCTGGCGTCACGGTTTGTGGTTGCCGGGGTTTCCGGTACGCTGATTTCGGTTGCCATGACGTTTGCGAATGATATTACGTCTCCGAAAAACCGTCCGGCGATGATTGCCTGGATTTATTCCGGGTTTAGTATTGCGGCGGTGGTGGGTGTTCCGGCGGGTACGATGCTGGCGGCGTTCTGGGGATGGCGGTTGTCGTTTGTGTTGATTAGCGTTTTGAGTGTCATGCTGTTTTTCCTTCTGCTGTATTGTCTGCCCCGCGTTGCGGCGTCTCCCGGACAGAGGATGTTGCATCAGTTTGTGTTGTTTGCCGACCAAAGGATTCTGCCGGGAATTGCGATTGTGATCTGCAGTGCGGCGGCGACGTATGCGTTCTACACGTATCTGACGCCGATCTTTGAGACGGAGATTGGGATCCCCGCTGGATATATCGGTGTTGCGTTGATGGCGTTCGGGGCCTGTTCGATTGCAAGTAATCTGCTTTCGGGACGAATTGCGGCACGGAAGGGGATTGCGGGTCTGCGAGTGCCGTTTGTGCTGCAGATACTGCTGCTGGCATTTCTTCCGGTGCTGCTCGGGTTTCCTGCGGCAGGGTTTTGTGCGATTCTGGGGCTTGGCGTGCTGATGTATCTGATGAATGCGAGTACCCAGATGCATTTTCTGGATGTGGCGGTACGGGATCATCCGGATGCGGTGAATCTTGCGTCGTCGATTGCACCGGTTTCGTTTAATATCGGGATTGGTCTGGGGGCACTGCTCGGCGGTGTGATGGTGGATGCGGCGGGTCTGCGGGAGGTGGGATACTGCGGGGCACTGCTTGCGGCCGGGGCACTTGCTGCGGTGATCTTTCTGGTGAGAAAAAACCGGGAGTATGTTACAGCCTGATGCTTTTTTACCGGTATTTCAGGTACTCCAGAAACCGTTTCACCGCAAGTGACGCGGTTTTTGTGTTCCGCAATGCAATCCCGATGTTGCGGAACGCGGGGACCTCCAGTTCCTTTACTACAATCCTGTACGGAACCCGTCGGAGAGTCAGCTGCGGCAGAATACTGATGTCAAGCCCGCTCTCAACCATCGACATAATCGCATAATCATCCCATGTCGTGAAATGCACATTTGGGATCAGATGATTTCTCTCAAAGATCTCTGATACCTCGGTTTTTGCCCCTTTTTCCAGAAGCATAAACGGATCCTCACACAATGCCTGAACCGGGAACCGTTCGCAGTCTGCCAGCCGGTGATTTTCCGGGAGGATTACCCGCAGATGATCCTGTTCGAGAAAAATTGTTTCCAGATCTGGAAGGGTTGGAAGCCGGAGAAAACCGCAGTCCACGCGGCTTTCCTGAATCCACCGTTCAATATCGGTGTAGTCCCCGAGTAGCAGTTCGTAGTCGATGTTCGGATAATCTTTCTGGAACTCTTTGATAATGTTCGGCAACCAGTGGGTTGCGACGCTTGAGAACGTTCCAATGCGGATGAGTCCGGTCTCCAGTCCGTTCAGTTCACCCACCTGCATCAGGAGTTTCTGATGCTCCTCACAGACCCGCTTTGCATGAGGCAGAAACTTCAGTCCTTCGGAGGTAAGTTTATCTATGTTGCTGCATCCTGCGTTGCGATGGGGGCAAGCTGGATATTTTTGTATGAGGCGTATCAGCTGATCGGTGTGAGCATTTCCTCTCTTGCCTACTACTGCGGGCCGGTAATCGTTCTGTCGTTTGCGCCGGTTTTGTTCCGCGAGAAACTGACCTGGGCAGGCCTTGTAAGTTTTGTGGTTGTGCTGTTCGGGACGTTTTTTGTGAACGGGGATGTTCTGCTTACCGGGGATAACGGATGGGGACTGTTCTGCGGGGCGATGTCTGCAGTGATGCATGAAGCGATGGTGATCTGTACGAAAAAGGCTGTCCGGATCGGAGGACTGGAAAATGCAACGTGGCAGCTGATCTTCAGTTTTTTGGCAGCGGCGGTGTTTATGGTGTTGCTGGAAGGTCGTTCCCGTTTGAGATTGCCGCGGAGGACTGGCTGTCGATTCAGACTGTGTCTATCTGCGGATATCTTGAGCCGTTGTCGGCGGTGGTGTTTTCGGTTCTGCTTTTTGGAGGAGTGATGCTGCCGGTTCAGATCTTCGGGGCGGTATTCATTCTCGGAGGTGCCGTCTTTGGAGAGATGTGTGTTTTCTGCAAAGGTGGTATATCCTGAATTTCATCTATTTATCGTCCTTTATTCCTCCAAAATTTCACTTCTCCGCCGGTCTGAAACTCTGCGGGACATTCCAAATATAGTCTCATCACAATCTATAACCCCCTCCCCGCGAAATAGGTACTCAGGAGGAACGCCGGGCAGCATACGAATATCGGGAAAGCCCGGCCAATCACCGCCATGAAAACAATACTCTACTACTTCACCGGAACCGGCAACAGCCTTGCCGTTGCCAGAGCCCTTGCTGCTCGGCTGCCGGACACCGAACTCTCCCCGATCCCCATGCATCTCCTCAAAGGGGAGAAAGTTCAGGTCCCGCCGGATGCAAATGCAGGTATCATCTTTCCCCTCTACGCTATGGGACTGCCAAACCTTGTGGTCAGCTTTTTCAAAATTCTTGACCTCAGCAAAGCAGGATACGTCTTCTCCATTGTTACCGAAGGAGGGACCTCTGGGTTTCCCGCGGGCCAGTTCCGCGATCTTGCCGAATCTGCCGGTCATGAACTCGACGCCGCATGGTGGATTCAGATGCCGGACAACTATATTCCGCTGTCCGCACCCCCGGCCAAAGACCGGCAGAAAAACATCCGCGAAGATGCGCTCCGGAAAGTTGCCGTCATCGCCGACGCCGTAAAAGAACGCCGCTCCCGGCCAATGGACCTCACGCTCTCCGGAAAAATTCTGCGCATGATTCTGTATAAAGGTTTTATCCGTAGAATTTCGGCGTTCGACAAAAAATTTGTTGTCAGTACGAACTGTAACGGGTGTATGGTCTGCGTTTCAGTCTGTCCGGTGAACAACATCCGTGAACTGCCCAAAGGCAAAAAAGAGTGGCTCCACCACTGCGAAGGCTGTCTCGCCTGTCTCCAGTTCTGCCCGGTTGAAGCCATTTCCTGCGGCGGAAAGTCGGAAGACCGTCCAAGATACCATCACCCGAATGTCACCGTAGCTGACATGATCGTTCAGAAAACGGGTTCTGTCCCGGCTCCCGAGTCCTGATTTTATCCGGCAGATCCCCTCTGCCTCCCTTTCTTTTGTTGATTAGTATATAAACTTTGAAAATCAATATAGATAAATCATGGAACTTCCCCGGTATGATATCAACAAATACGATCCCAAACGGATGATGCTCATCCCGTTTCTCATCTTTCTTGTTGCCGCGGCCATTGTCGGGTTCACCTTTGTGAACACCGGCATGCCCGTTACCCCCGGTATTGACTTTGCCGGTGGTACAGCTGTGACAATTCACACCACCGACACCAAAGAACAGATCACTGCATTTTATGCAGGATATCCCCTGAAATCTATCGACGAGGGTGTCGGCAGTGCCGGGTATTATCTGAAATTCGGCCCGATGTCCAACGAAGAGATGCTGCAGTTCAACGGAGATACGCTTGCCAAATATCCTGACGCGAGCATCGATCAGATCGGTGCAAACTTCGGAGCTACTCTTCAGTCTCAGGCAATGATCGCCATTCTCTTCGCCTTTATCGGCATGGCAATCGTTGTCTTCATCGCATTCCGCAAACTGATTCCCGCAGCAACAGTGGTCTTTGCCGGAGTTGCCGACATTACCATCACTGCAGGTGCGATGAATATCTTTGGTATAGAACTCTCTCTCGCAACCACCGCTGCGCTGCTGATGCTGATCGGTTACTCGGTCGACAGTAACATTCTTCTGACAACAAAAGTACTCAAACGTCAGGGGAAACTTGTCGACAAAATGGCCGGCGCATTTCATACCGGATTTATTATGACGACCACGACGCTTGCTGCGATTGTTGCCATGCTGATCGTCGCCGCAGTCGGTCAGGTTCCGACACTTTCCGGTATTGCCGCGGTTCTCGTGATCGGCCTTATCTGCGATATGATCTTCACCTGGGCCTTCAACGCCGGCGTTCTGCGTCTCTACATGGAACAAGAAGAGGGGAAAAAACAGACTGCAGGAAATAAACCGAAGATCAAGGGGGCAAAACAATGAGTGAAAAGAAAGAGTCCGGATTTCTCGCAACCATAAAGGACTTTCGTGTTCTGGTAGTGGTTATCCTCGTCATCCTCGCACTTGCCGCAATCTTTGTACCGTTCGGAGATCGCGGAGACTCCCTGACCAACCTGAAGTTTGGTCTTGATCTGGACGGCGGGTCCTGGATTCAGCTTGAGTTCCAGTCTGAAGTCGTCACCATCGGCTCCGGCGCGGACGTTAACACCGTTGCCGAAAAGATGGGCGAGATTCTCGATTGTACTGTAGTGCCAATCGACCAGTATCATCTGGAAGTTCAGAAATCCGTGCCCGAAACTGAGCTGAGGGCAGCCGTAGAAGCTGCCGGTGCCACCTTCATCAGTTTTGAAAACGGTGTGGGGTCCACGACTGCGGATACCATCAAGAGAATTCTTGAGTCCAAGGTTAACAGTCTCGGCACGAGTGACGTGAAGGTCAATACACTGACCAACACCAATGGTGTCTCTCAGTATGTCCGCATTGAAATGGCCGGTGTTGACATGCAGACCGCCCAGGAAATTGTCGGAAAGCAGGGTCTCTTTGAGATCCGGATTGTTACCGCCGGGAACGAGACTGCCCACGTTCTCTACGGAGATTCCGTTGTCGGTGTGCAGACACCGTCCCAGAATCCGCCGGGAACCGATAACTGGGGTGTCGGATTCAACATTGACACTGCCGGAGCAAAAGCCCTTCAGGATGCTGCCGTTCAGTATGGCGCCGTTACGAACCCGGCCGCCCACAACCTCAACATGTATCTTGACGGTGTGGAGGTTTACAGTGCTCCGCTCTCCGCAGATCTTGCCGCACAGATTGCGATGCATCCGGTAAACAGCCTGTATGCCGGAACCGGTGCGGGGAAAGAGGGACAGGTTCAGGCACAGGAACTGGAGATTCATCTGCGTGCCGGTGCCCTGCCGGTACAGGTTGAGATTGCCGGATCCGGTTCAACCTCTGCTGTCCTTGGTGATTACTTCAAGATTGTCTGTCTGATTGCAGGTCTTGCCGCCCTTGCCGCGGTCGCCATTATGGTCTACCTCCGCTACCGGGTGGCAGAGATCGTCCTCCCGATGATCGCAACCAACATGGCGGAAATTATCATCCTGCTGGGTATCGCGGTGTTCATCCAGCAGCTGGATATCGCTGCGATTGCTGCACTGATCGCCGTTCTCGGAACCGGTATCGATCAGCTGGTGATCATCACTGACGAGGTTGTCCATGAAGGAAAGGTCCCGTCGCCCACGCTCTATCTGAAACGGCTTACCCGGGCGCTGGCGATTATCATGACTTCGGCAGCCACGGTGATCATTGCGATGTTCCCGCTGATTGTCATGGACCTGTCCACCCTCAAGGGTTTCGCCATCATCAGTATCCTTGGTATACTTATCGGTGTACTGATTACTCGGCCGGCCTACGGTAAAATCGTCATGGATATCATGGCAAAATAACCCTCTCTTTTTTCAACGTTTCCGGTCTGACGAAAAATCCCCTCATTTCTACCGTGAATACTCACTGCGCGACGTTTTGTCGTTTTAATGTACTGATATTTTTCCGTGAGTCGGGTATTTTTTGATTGTCGCCGCCCCATGTCTTCTTTTCTTTCAGATCTCATCTCAAAAATATTGTTATTTTCATATTGATATTTATTTTTCATGAAAGATATATCTTTTAGATATTTTCACAATATTTATTGGGATTATAACTATAAGCATCAGAGAAAAGC
>CAZABQ010000104.1:0-6462 GCA_964483485.1 uncultured Methanomicrobiales archaeon | reverse complement strand
GGGACGGCGAACGGCGTAAAAAATGCGATTCGCTGAGCGAGCGAAGCGAGCGAGAGCGGCAAGCCCTTTGGGCTTGCTCAGCTAAGCAAGGCTTTGCCTTGCCGCATTCGCGTGGATTCGCGGTTCCTTTTTCATAGTGCCACACTGGAGGTTCAACAGTACACAGTCTCTCATGAATCGTAGTTCAGCCTCGCATGCCTTCGGCCTGCTTACCGTTTCGCGTGGACTCGCATGCCTTCGGCCTGCTTACTGCTTCGCGTGGACTCGCACGGCACAGCCGTGCTCACCACTTCGTGGAGTCGCACGGTTCTGCCGTACGACCATGACACAATTTATCTTTTCGCAGGCAGACGTATCTACTACGAAAAAATGCGGGAACTATCAGCCTTCGGCCTCTCAGGAATCATCTCGGCAGACGACATGCGGGTCATCGACAAAAATGCCAACGGCTGGGGAATCTCTCCCCTCCAGCGGATGGAAAGTGCAGGCACCGCCCTCGCAGCAGTCGTCAGGGACGAACACCCCGACCGTGTCACCATCCTCTGCGGCACCGCAGGTAACGGCGGCGACGGACTCTGCGCCGCACGCCACCTCGCAAACGACACCGACGTCCTCATCTTCTGTGCCGGCGACCCCAAAACCCCCGAAGCCCGCGCACAGCTTACCGCCCTTGCCGCATGCCCGGTCACCATAACCACCACTGCCACCCCCGACCTTTTCACCAGCGACGTTATTGTAGACGCACTGCTCGGCACCGGTGCCCGCCTCCCGCTCAAAGAACCCTACGCCGGACTCGTAAAATGCATCAACGCCTCCCCGGCCCGCATCATCGCCTGCGACCTACCCACCCCCGGCTGCCGCGCCGACCGCATCGCCGCATTCCACCTCGCAAAAACCCCCGGCGCCGAAGCCTACCCCATTGGCATCCCGCTCGCCGCCGAAGTATTCTGCGGAGAAGGCGACCTCCTTCTCATTCCCCAAAAACCGACAGGCGCTCACAAAGGGTCCGGCGGCACCGTCCTCATCGTTGGCGGCGGCCCGTATCAGGGCGCCCCCTTCCTCGCAGGAATCGCAGCCCTTCGCGCAGGTGCCGACATCGTCCGCGTCGCATCCCCCGCAGACGGCTTCATGCCTGACATCATTCACGACCGACTCCCGGGCGATCATATCTGCGAAGCGCATCGCGACCACCTCCTCTCCCTCGCGGAGAAATCCGACGCCCTCGTCTGCGGCCCCGGACTCGGCACCGCAGCAGACAGCCTCGCCGTCGCAGCCGAGGTGGTCGGCGCAGCACGAAAAGCCGTCGTAGACGCCGACCTCCTCCGCCGCCCGCTGCCCCGCGCAAGAACTGCAACCATCTATACCCCCCACGCAGGCGAATTCGCCCGCGCCTTCGGCACACTGCCCGACGACCTCGCAGCACGGGGCGAAACAGTCCGCGCCGCCTCCGCTTCAGCGGGCGGTGTCCTCCTCCTCAAAGGAAACATCGACATCATCTCGGACGGAAAACGCGTACGGCTCAACCGGACAGGCGCCCCCGGCATGACCACCGGCGGCACCGGCGACATCCTCGCCGGATGTACCGGCGGCCTTCTTGCGCGCATGCCGGCATTACCCGCCGCCTGCGCCGCCGCATACGCCGTAGGCCGCACCGGCGAAACCCTCTGCCAAGAACTCGGCGACGGCCTCCTTGCAACCGATCTCCTTAGACCCCTTGCGCACACATTATACACAGAGTTGTGATCCTCATGCCCACATTCACCCATCTCAACGACAAAAACGAAGTACACATGGTTGACGTCACCCCCAAACCCGACGTCCCCCGCGAAGCAACCGCCAGCGGCAGAATCTATCTCCGGCCCGAAACCCTCAAAGCAATCGCCGAAGGAACGGTTGTCAAAGGCAACGTCCTTGCAACCGCACAGGTCGCAGGAACCATGGCCGTCAAACAGACCTGGGCACTCATCCCCATGTGCCACCCGATACCCGTCGGCGCAGTCACGGTATCCTTTGTACAGACCGAACAGTACATCGAAATCTCCTGTCGTGTCAAAACCTTTGGCAAAACCGGCATCGAAATGGAAGCACTCACCGGCGCATCCGTCGCCCTCCTCACCATCTGGGACATGGTCAAATCCGCCGAAAAAGATACAGACGGTCAGTACCCCGTAACCCGCATCGAAGGCATCCATGTTGTAGAAAAAATCAAGGGACCTGCCGAGTAACACATCCTTTCGGTTTTCCCCTCCAAAAGCCCACCATCCCCACACTATTTTATACCTTATACATCCAATAATAGTGAGTTTACAGCACTGCACCGTCTGGCGCAGCTGTATATCACAGGAATGTGGCAGAATATCTCTTGAGGCAACTCAGAGACGAAGACTGCTGAACCTGAGGTGAAAGCAAAAATGTCCAAATCAATGTATGGATACGTTCGGGATGCGTGGAAAAAACCCGCAGACTCCGGTGTAAAGAAACTCCTCTGGGAGAGAATGCAGGTATGGCGCCGTCAGGGCGCAGTCGTCCGCCTTGAGCGCCCGACCCGTATCGACCGTGCCCACGCACTCGGCTACAAAGCCAAGCAGGGCATCATCGTTGTTCGCGCATCCATCCGCCGCGGTGGACGCAGAAAGTCCCGGTACATCCGCGGACGCAGAACCAACCGTATGGGAATGCGCAAAGCAACCCCTGGAAAGAACCTCCAGACCATCGCAGAAGAGCGTGCAGCAGACCGCTACCCGAACATGGAAGTTTTAAACTCCTACTGGGTTGGACAGGATGGAAAGTGCAAGTACTTCGAGGTCATCCTCGTTGACCGCCACAGCCCGTCTGTTCTTGCAGACAAGAACCTTGCATGGGTTGCAACCACCCGTGGACGTGTCTACCGCGGAAAGACCTCCGCAGGCAAAAAGGGACGCGGACAGCACAAACGCGGAACCGGTACCGAGAAGTGCCGCCCGAGCATCCGCTCCCACAAGAATCAGGGCAAATAACCCTGTCTTCTTTTTTCATTATGATCACCGACGCCTGCGTATTTGTAAATCAGGACCAGACCGCAACAGTCCGGCGTCTTCTTCTTACCGGGAAATCCTGCGGACTTTCCCGCATGGTTCTCTGCGGCAGTATTCCCGACATCCCTGCATCGTACGCAGGAATCGAGGTCCTTCGCGGCAGGGTCATTGGAAAACAGAACGGCAAAACATTTCTTGACACCGTCAAAAAAATACCGAAAGGTGTTATCGTGATGGTCTATGCCGGAGAAAACAGCTTCAACCGTACCGTCATCACCACGAAAGGCGTACATCTGCTGACCGGTATCGCGGATCTTCCGAAGGGAGGATTTGATCATGTCGTCGCAAAAATGGCGGCGGATCACACAACCGGCATAGTGATCGACCTCTCCCGCATTCTTGATCCGAAAAGCAGACGGACAGCTTTGTCCCGCTATGCCGAAATTCTTCTGCTTCAGCGCAAATTTCGCTTCCCTCTGGTGATAGCCAGCGGAGCTGACACCATCTTCGGCATCAGAAATGTGGATGAGACCATCGCGTTGTGCTCGCTGTTCGGCATGACCCGGGCAGAAACGTACACCGCACTGAACTGTCTTGATGCGGTACTCAGTCCTCCCCGTCCTGTCAGCATTGTGGAGGGGGCATGAGACCGCTTCCGCCGACACTCCGGGAGAACCGGAGATATGTCCTTGTAAAAATGTCCGGAGAGTTTGCGGCCCCTCCAGCGCAGAAAGAGATCTATTATGCGGTTTCCGAAGCAGTCACCGATCTTTTCGGGGATGTTGGAGCTGCTGCAATCCACGTCGCAGTCATCTGGTCAGAAGGAGAGCATGCGATCGTCCGGTGCAGCAGGGGATCGGAACAGAAGGTTATTGCAGCTCTTGCCGTCATCACCAAAGTATCCGGAGTTCCTGCGGTGTTTCATAGTACTGCGGTGTCGGGAACCGTCCATGGTGCCAAAAAACACCTGCATGTCACCACGTGGGACTCAGAGACCCTTCCCGGATACAGGTGTTCCGGCAAAAAGGTTGATAGTCTTACAGGTAGTAATACGCACAGATATCTCACACGAGATGATATAATTAAGGAGTAAACCATGCAGCCACAACAATATCAGATGGGAGGGTACGATCGTGCCATTACGATGTTTTCTCCCGACGGGCGCTTATATCAGGTTGAATATGCCCGCGAGGCAGTAAAACGCGGAACAACTGCCGTCGGCATCAAGTGCAAGACCGGTGTTGTTCTTCTCGTTGACAAACGTGTCAGCTCCCGTCTTTTAGAGCCGTCATCGATTGAGAAGATCTTCAGAATTGACGAACACATTGGTGTCGCCTCATCCGGTCTTGTCGGTGATGCACGTGCTCTGGTTGACCGTGCCAGAATTGAAGCGCAGATCAACCGTGTCAGCTACGGCGAACCGGTTGATGTGGAAACACTCGCAAAGAAACTCTGCGATCATATGCAGACATACACGCTGTTCGGCGGCGCACGTCCTTATGGTACCGCACTACTGATTGCCGGGGTGGAGACTGATGCTGACGGTATCCGTTACCGGCTTTTTGAGACTGATCCGTCAGGAACCCTTCTTGAGTACACCGCAACCGGTATCGGTATCGGAAGACCTGCGGTCATGAGACTCTTTGAGGCTGAGTACAAAGAGAGCATCTCTGCTGAAGAAGCAATTGAACTTGGTTTGAAGGCACTTCATACGGCAACCGAAGGCAAATTTGATGTGAACACGGTTGAGATCGGCATTGCCGGTGCCTATTCTGCCAAGAAAAAGACCGCAAAGAAAATTGAGGCTCCAAACGGGCACAAGACCTCACTCCTGCCGTTTAGAAAACTGAACGCCGAAGAGGTCAAAACCGCGGTCGCAAAGTTTGCAAAGACACAGAGCAGTGCTCCGGTTCAGGAAAAAGATCCGGACGTGTGAGGAGGTAGAAAGGATATGATCTCGCTTGATGATTCAGTGGTGGCGCGGCTTGAAACACATGGTCTGAAGTTTGAGATCTTAGTTGATCCCGAGCTTGCGGACAAGATGCGTCACGGCGACGAGTCAACCGCGATTGAGGATGCGGTTGCGGCCCTGTATGTGTATGAAAATGCCTCTCACGGTGACAAATCTCCGGAAGAGGATCTGCAAAAGGCGTTTAAAACCACGGATTTTGAACAGATCGCAAAACAGATCATTCTCAAAGGGGAGATCCACCTTACTACCGAGCAGCGCCGTCATCTGATAGAAGAGAAACGCCGTCGTGTCATTGCCTTTATTGCGCGCAACGCAGTAAATCCGCAGACCGGACTTCCGCACCCGGTGACAAGACTTGAACTCGCACTTGAGGAGGTGCGGGTGAACTTTGATCCGTTCAAGTCGGTGGACGAACTGGTAAAGGAGACCGTGAAGGCTCTCCGGCCGATCCTTCCTATCCGGTTTGAGGAGAGAAAGATTGCTGCCAAGTTCCCGATGGACTATGCAGCGCGTGCCTATGGTGCGGTTTCAGGTGCTGCATATGTTACCATGGAAAAGAACGAGTGGCAGAGCGACGGATCATGGATTTGTGTGGTAAAAATCCCGGCCGGGATGCAGGAGGAGTTTTTCAGCCTGGCAAACCATGCGGCCAGAGGTGACGCACAGCTCAAGATTTTGGAATAAGATTAAAACATCTGAGAACTAATAATAGTAGATATTTCTGAGGAATAATTATGGCATCCAAGAGCAAGCATGTAGCAAAGGGGCGCGTCACCGGAAGTTCCGGACGCTTTGGCCCGAGATACGGTCGTTTCAACCGTAAGATGGTGAATGAGAGCGAAAAGATTTCCCGCGCAAAGCACCTGTGTCCGATGTGCGACACCGTTGCAGTAAAGCGTGTCGGTACCGGTATCTGGGAGTGCAGAAAGTGCGGCTACAAGTATGCCGGCGGTGCATATGTTCCGCAGACTCCTGCCTTAAAGGTCGTTCTCCGCTCCATCGATACCAAGGGAGTATAACTGAATGGTCAGTTACAAGTGCGCCCGCTGTAAACAAACAGTTGAGATTGACGCAAATGTCCGTTGTCCCTACTGCGGACACCGCATTCTCTTTAAGGCGCGCGGTGCCGGAATGAAAGTACTGAAAGCCCGATGACATTTATTACATCATCGCGCAAGCCGTCACCGGAGGTGCGCAGACTTGCAAAGGAGATCGCCTTTGCGCTTGATCTCCCGTACGTCCAGCGGGGAAAAGCAGGTCTTCGGACAATGGATTCCGAAGATCCGGTAATTATTTTTCTGTCCGGTGCAAAGAAGGGGGGTCAGCTTTTCGATCTGACGGTAAAGGGCCGGATTGTTTTTTCCATGTTGATTACGAATGTTTTGATAAGTGAACGGGAAGGTCCGTTCCATCATGGCTTCGTTGTCCGGGAACGTGATCTTTATGATGCTCTGTCGCCCCATATGCAGGTGATGT
>CAZABQ010000103.1:0-6472 GCA_964483485.1 uncultured Methanomicrobiales archaeon | reverse complement strand
TGCGGGGTCGTGGCCTAGTCCGGAATGGCGACGGGCTCCAGCGGTCTTAGCGTATGATGAACTATCGGGTCTACTGATTGATAGATGATGACCCGTTGGAGCGCTGATGCAAATTCTGTTCTCCATCATGTTCGCTTGTCGGAGAGACCCGTCGATCGTGAGTTCAAATCTCACCGACCCCACGTTTTGTTCGTACTATTTTCTTTGCGAAGAAGGGTAATCTATTTCGTGTGGATTCTCCAATTGTAATAGTATCTATGAAAGTGCGATATCTCGGCTGTCTGATTGCCGCAGCGGGAGTTCTGTTGTGTCTCGGTTTTGTTCTTGGATACGGTTTTGCCGCAATGCCTGCGCATACCGCTGAGGTTTCTCCCGGAGACGAACCGGATCCCCTGATGGTACTTACTGCCAATGAGCTTGTCACGGTTCTGGAAGGGAAACTGCTTACTGCCAGTTCCGGTATCCGGACCCATGCAGCTTCTCTGAACGGGTATACTGACGATCCGTCGAAGATCTATCCGGCTCTTCAGGATCTGTACGCTAAGAATCCTCTGGCGGATTCCGTGGTGCTGGTGAATACCGAGGGTATTATCGTTGATGCAGTGCCGGATTATTCATCGATTATTGGTCAGCCGGACGGTCTGCATCTGAATGCTTCTTCGTTTCCGCCGTACTCATCCCATATGTCAGGCTATCGTACCTTTACCGGCGGGGGAGACGGGGTGTCCTACAGTTATCCGGTCTATACCGAGGATTCGGTGTACGCCGGATATCTTAGTCTGAATCTTGATACGAAGAGATTGTTTTCCCAGTTTAGTGCGGATTTGAGTAAGTCAACCCCGTATGATGTCTGGGTCTGCACCTCTGACGGTACCGTGCTGTATGATGCGGATACCTTTGAGATCGGGAAAAATCTTCTCACCGATCCGCTCTACATGACCCCTTCCCTGCGGGCAGCGTTTGAGGAGATGCTTTCCCACCCGGATTCGGGACACACGCAGTATACGTTCTATGATGTCGGCTGGACGAAGGATGCTCTCGTGAATGTTGTCTGGAAATCGACGGATTTCTGGAATGATGAACACTGGATTGTTGTTGTTTCCACTGCTGTCCCGGTAGAGAACACCTACCAGCGTCCGATCACGCCGGAAAATGTTGCGATGGAACATCTTGTGCGTCAGGCTGTGCTCTATGCCCGCGAACACGGAAAGGAGGCTGCCCTTGCAGAGTTCAACAATATTTCCGGGCAGTTCACCCAAGGGAACTTCTACATCTATGCCTATGACCGGAACGGTACTGTTCTTGCGCTGCCGTATCAGCCCGAACTGCTTGGCATCAACCGTTCCACGATGGAGGATCGTGTCGGGGTTAAGTATAATCAGCAGTCGGCTTCCCGTGCGGCTCAGGGAGGAGGCTATCTGTACATCAGGTATCCGAATCCTGCGGACTCGTATGCCGAGCAGATGAAGTTGCTCTATCTTCTGCCGGTTGATGAGACCTGGTATGTCGGGACGGGTATGTATCTGCCCAATGCCTCAGGTACGGTTAACTGGGGGATGAGGGATGAGATGATTCAGCAGGTGAGATCTCTTCAGGATTATGCCAATACGCACGGAATGAATGCAACACTTGCGGTGATGAACAATCCGGAGGGGATGTTTGCGGTTCCCGGTCTCGGGCTGTTTGCCGAGACAACCCAGGGCGATATCCTGGCAAATCCTCTTGCGCCGCAACAGGTTGGGACGAATATTCTGGGTATGACCAATGAGTACGGTATGTCGCTGGCCCGTGATATTATCAGTCTGGCAAATCGCGGCGGCGGTTTTGCCTACTCCAGTTTCAAGGAGAATGCTTCGGCGCCCGAACGTCTGAATCTGGTGTATGTGCAGCCGATTGATGACGAGTGGTTTGTTGGAAGCAGCATGCCGCTCACACCCTAATTTTTCAGACCAAAACTTTTCTGGGGGGTTGGGGCACCGATAGTATCATCGTCAAAATCCCAAAATACTGCTTTTTATCTGGTTTTTTCTCCCCGGACGAGAGGGGAAAAGAGGGGTATCCCTCTCTTTATTTCCCCACATAGCGAAGATATCATGATATCCATGTGAGTTGCGGGGTGAAACCAGCAAAAACATCCTCCAAAGCACGCCCATCCCAGACGGCATGTATCGAGTCCCGTATACTGCGTTTGGGGCCGGAAAAGAGACGGGGACTTACTTTCGTCCTCGAAAAAGCCCGATGCCCTGAACGGGATTTATATGTGCCCTTGAAATTCAGGTAAGAATAATCCGTATTTTCAGATATAATGGCTATTTTAAGGATATTTCCGGCAGGTGCCACTAAAAAAAAGATTATGCGGATGCTGCCGGTTTCTGGAACACCATCACCGTATAGCTGCCGGTTGCATCTGCTTCCCGGCTCATCTCTGCAAATCCAAGATACTTCATACGCTCGGTGAAGGTGTCAGGATTATTTTTACCGACGGTATATACCGCGGAAACAATCGTTGAGACATTGTTTTTCAGGAACTCGGGTTCTCGTTGCGCGACATCATGTTCGTAGCCGACAATGTTCATGACAAGAGTGATGTTTCCGGAGAACTTCGCATCGGATGCAAGCTGCTGGATTGTTGTTGTAGGGACGCTTACGGTTTCTACAAACATCGCGTTCTCGGTAATGCGGTTCTTTACAATACTGGAACCCACCGAGATGGTGGCTGTCGGCGTTCCGTAAGCGACTGCTTTTGGTACGATGGTGAATCCTGCCATATTGGCCGCTTTGGTCTGGTTCAGGGATGACTGAAGGTATGGATTGGGTTCTACGGAGACCTGATTTACCGGCAGCATCAGACGGTCGTTGATGTAGGTGGAGAGAACACCGATTCCCGCGCCGACTTCAATCACCGGGTTTTCCGGCGACAGATATTTGTCAACGGCGTTAACGAGTTCTGCATCATATTCATTGGGGTTGATGAGAAGACTCCAGATGAAGTTGGCATCCACATAGTCAGGATCCATGAATATGACATTTTCCCGGACCATGGCCTGGTTCGGTGTGGGGTTTGCCACGCCGACACATCCGGCACAGAGGCAAAGTACGATGCAGAGGAGGGCAAGTACTGCGGTGAGCCGGACAGTTCTGCCTGAACATCCCATAATCTTCATAGATAGTTCTTTTGCGTTTTTTGGTATTAGTAGTATTGTTGTGGAAAAAAAGTTATTCGAGATACCCGGAGATTTCTCCGAGTATTTCGTCGAGGAGTTTTTTCGCTTCGGCAGGGTCTTTGGATTCGGTGTAGACACGGACAAGCGGTTCGGTTCCGGATGGTCTGATTAATGCCCATGCACCGCCTCGGGTGATGCGGATGCCGTCGCGGGAGTCTACCGGGCAGTCGGCGAAGTACTCTTTCATGCGGGCGGTTATCTCTGCGGCGCGTTTGGTCTTCCTTTTCTCCTGATACATGGTGAAGACCGGAAGTTCTGCAATGAGTGCTGAGAGCGGCTGCTTTCGCTCGGCAACGAGTCCAAGCATGGTCGCAGCACTCATGGCGCCGTCGCGGCAGAACTGATGGGCGGGGTAGATGATGCCGCCGTTTCCTTCGCCGCCAATGATGACGGGTTGTCCTTCGTCAATGAGTGTGCGCATGGTGCGGGCCGCGTAGATGCTGCCGACTACGGTGTAGCTGGTGGTGCAGCCGTAGGTTTTTGCAACTGCTTCAACAACTCCCGAGGTACTGACAGGCGTTACGACGACTCCTCCCGGATTTTTGCGGCAGAAGTAGGAGGCGACAAGACCGAGGGTAATGTTTCCGTCCATGAAGGTTCCGCATTCGTCGACGAAGATGGCGCGGTCTGCGTCGCCGTCGTGGGCTACACCGAATGCGGCGCCGGTTCTGACTACCAGTTCCGAGAGTTCGCGCAGTCCTTCAGCGGTTGGTTCGGGCAGTCGTCCGGGGAAGTTTCCATCGAAGGGTTCGTTGATGACGTGTACGGTGCATCCGAGTCTGCGGAGAATTTCCGGAGTGGTGGCGCCTGCCGGTCCGTTTCCGGGGTCAACGGCGATGGTTATGCCGCGTCCGCAGTCTTTGGGGAACTGGGCGACGATTGCACGGATATAGAGTTCACGTGCGTTCGGTTCGGCGGAGAATGAGCCGAGTTTGTTCCATGGTGCAGAGATGAACTCATGGTGAATCATGGTCTGTTCGAGCCGGATGGTACGTTCGTCGCCCATTTCGGTACCGTCTGCCTCGATGATTTTGATGCCGTTGTATTCGGGCGGGTTGTGGGATGCAGTGATCATTACACCGCCGTCAAGGTGATGGTCAAGTACGAGGTACTGGAGGCAGGGGGTTGGGACAATGTCGAAATCAATGACGTTGCATCCGCAGGAGAGGAGACCTGCCCGGACTGCTGCGGCAAGGGCAGGGCCTGAGGTACGGGTGTCACGTCCGAGGCCGACGGTTTTTCCAGGGCCGAGCATTGTTCCAAAGGCTTCTGCAATTTCCAGTGCGAGTGTGGGCGTCATGTCAATGCCGGTTACGCCGCGGACGCCGTTTGTGCCGAAGTACTGTTTTTCAAGTTTTGCAAGTGCCATACCAAATTTCCGTGGAGTAGTATGGGTTGGATGGCAGATTATACGTGTCGATAAAAGAGTGTTTTATTCGTCGTCTTCATCGTCGTCGTCCTCTCCTGTTGCCGGGCTTTTGCGGCTGTTAAGGAGGACGTTTGCAGACTCGCCGAGTTTACGCATGATCTCGGTGATTTTGTCCTCGATGTCAAGCTCGTCGTCGATGGAGAGTGAGGTTCCTTCGATCTCAAGGAGGAATCTCGCAATTTCACTGGATTCAAAGAGAATATCATCAAGTTCGTCGAGGGTGAAAAACCCGCACATGGCACCGTAGAAGAAGGTCGCTCCGGATTTTCTGACCTTCCGTTTGAATGCGTTTCTTGCCTGGTTGACTGCCTGAGGGCTGTAGGTTTCTTCCATGAACGGGACGAGCTGCGGCAGATGCTGACCGATGAAGGTCATCTCTGCTCCGTACGGAGTTTTGAAGTCGGAACAGAGCCTGGCAATTGCCCATTCTCGTGCCGTAATGTAGGTTCGTTTACGGAGGAATACGTTGACTTTGCGGTAGGTTGCTCCGTCAACTTTTTTGAATTTCTGATATTTGTTGATCTCTTCAGTCCGGTCTTCTTCGTCAGGGATGGTCGGGTACGGGTCAGAGTCCATTATGATGATAATGGGAGTTGATTGGTATTGAGGGTTTGGGGGATTGATTTTTCATAAAATGTTTGTATAGCATCATTTGGTTTATTCCATAAACGACAGAGGTTGCTCGAATGTACTGTTATGAAGTAATGTGATTTTTTTCTGTGATGCCCGGCATACGGGTAAGCCGTAGTGGAGACTGTGTGATTGCTGATGCGGCAAAATGATTTGGGCAGGCAGTTGAGGCGAGGAAATTTATTTTACACTCCGTGTTCCGACAAAATCTTTGCAAATTTCTTCTCTGACAAAATCTCGTTCGTAACAAATTCCCCGCCATAGAAAAGGCTGTATGACGTGAAGGGTACGGATGCGTTCTGTGCCTCAGCTGCTGAGGTGAAGAGAATGGATCGGAACAGAACACCTCTTTCCCGTGCAGCCTTTTCGAGAAGTGGTACATATTTTGCCGTGAACGGACACTGATGGCTGTAGTACAGAACAAAGCCCGGCTCATCAATATGCGGGTGTTTTACCTGCACGGCGAACTGCGGCTTTGGTGCGGATGAATCGAACGGCAGATAATACAACTCGTAATACGGTTCGGCAGTGTCCGCCACCGTGAACCCTTTGTAGCGGAGAAATTTCGGGTCCGCGAGGAACGGGCGTTTCTTACTGCTTGCGAGTATCACCAGACCGTGTTTTCCTTTCTGTTTGCTGTCCTCGATACATGCCGCCAGCAGTTGGTTTGCATAGCCGTGACCCGCGTACTGCCCGGCAACCCACAAGCAGTTGATGTACATATATCCGTCCGCCGCAACCGGCGCCCACGCAGATTCTGCCGGGATATATTCGATAAAACATTTCCCGCGGACGTTTCCTTTCAGAAACACCAGCCCTTCATCCAGCCGGTCGCAAAGCCAGTTCTTCTTCGCTGCAACCTGACAGTCCTTACTGTTTGCAATCGCACAGCAGATGTGTTCAGTCTCCAGATTGTCCTTGGTAATGGTGAGAAGATCCATGTTCGTACCTCTAACTGTTTGCATGAGACAGGATAATACTATCCGGCCTGCCGGCACTCTCCAAAAAAATCGACCTTCACAGACGACGTTTAAGCAGACTTTGATCTTAGTCAAGGGTGATTTATCCTGCCAGTTTGAGCTCATGCCAAAACCCTGATTTTTTGTGGCGGGAAGATCTCATCCGAAAATTTTCAGGTTCGGATAACCTCTCAGTGTGTGAATTAGAAAATCCCGATTAAATAGACTAA
>CAZABQ010000102.1:0-6571 GCA_964483485.1 uncultured Methanomicrobiales archaeon | reverse complement strand
GATTCGCGCTGATTCGCGGTTCTTTTTTCATCCTTCCCGCTCACCACTCAACAGCACAACAACCACGAAGAAAAGCCATAGGAGAAATCTCTCCAAAAACAAGCGGGATATCCGCAAACGCTAACATGAACCCACACCGCGTAAGTCCTCTCTCTAAAAAAACGACAGAATCGTATCATGGCATAACACGCCAAAAAGTTTCCTGAGATAAAATTACTTCCATCCTTTTTCAGAAAGAATACGAGACGTCTGTTCAAACAGTCGCGGAACATCAGTTTGGAGAACACTCCACACGATTTCCCAGC
This sequence comes from uncultured Methanomicrobiales archaeon, assembly GCA_964483485.1. Lineage (GTDB taxonomy): Archaea > Halobacteriota > Methanomicrobia > Methanomicrobiales > Methanocorpusculaceae > Methanocorpusculum. The sequence continues at coordinate 6,266 of CAZABQ010000102.1, read as the reverse complement.
TCACATCAAAATATCCGTGGACAAGTCTGTCCCGCATACCTGCAATAAGAACCCACGCGACCTCGGGATATTCTGCCTTCAAATCCGGGGAAATATTTTTTGCAGCCTCTCCAATAATTTCCAGAGCCTTGGGAACCATGTGCTGCAGATCGCAGTCTGTACGGAGCTTCTCTTCGTCAATTTTTGGTACAAGTTCCATCAGATAGACCGTTTCATCATACAGATGCAGCAGAAACATCTGGTCACGCTCCATCATACACGGATCACCTCAGAGATTACCTCCTGGCGAATATATTTGCTTAAGGCGCTTTCCGTAACAAGATCTACCTTCCGGTCAAACAGATTCTCTAAATAGTCTCCAAGATATATCAGATGGGCAAGCGTCGCCTCCCCCGGAGCAAAAGAAACGATAACATCAACATCACTCTCCGGCGTATCTTCCTCCCTGCTGACAGAACCAAATATCCCGATTGACACGACGCCGAATTCTCCCCGTATCTCTGGCAGATGTTTATTCAGCTTCTGTAACACATCTGCTTTGATACTCTGATATGGCGGATCCTGCATGATATTCCCTCCGGTTCCCTCTACCTATCATCTCGATATACACACAGAAAAATCTATCCCGGAAAAGGACATTCCATCATGACCACACGATCTCCCGTGACCCGTATACCTCCACTCTCAAAAATCCCGCAGCACGTAAATCAGCTGCACTCCTGCACCCCTGCACCAGCACACCACCAAAACAAACCCCCGGCTACCCTACAAACCATCCAGATACAAAAGACTCTTTTCCACATCCTCGAACCGTCCCACCTCAATCACCGCCGTCGCACCTCCCATCCCCGCAAGAACCGCTGAAAAATCCACCGTCCCGGTCCCGCACGCCGCATGCTCATCCTGCTCCCCGCAATTATCATGAAGATGCAGATGATCCGGCTTTGCCCGTAAAAACTCCGCAAGCGTCCCCGTCAGATTCGCATGCCCCACATCCAGCGTAAACGCCAGCCCGCAGTCACGGATAATTTCCAGAAGCTCCGGCGTCTGAAACTTACAGCAATCCCAGCTGCCGAGATTCTCCACCGAAAACCGAATCGAAAACTCCTCCTGCATCACCCCAAGCTCCGCAAAACTCCGCAGCATCGCCGCCGTCGACACATCCCGCAACCCCTGATCAAGACAGAACCCCGGATGAATCACCAGCACCTCAGCCCCGATCCGATCCCCAACCTCCGCAGTCTCGCGGATAACCGCAAGACTCGCCTGACGCATCGGCTCAAACGGCACCGCAATATTCCCATCCCCCGTAGGCGCATGGATCGTATACCGGAGATCAAACTCCCTACAGACACGCTCGTGGAAAAACAGCGAATGCGTCGCATCGCACTGAATCTCCGCAAGATCCGCCACATGCGAAATCCTCTCCAGCACCTCCCCAAGCGGAGACCCCATCTGGCAGTTTGTCGAAACACCGAACCGTCTCACGGCCACAACCGCCTGATCAGATCCGCCACACCGGAAACCTCAACCGCTCCCTTCCCGCACAACTCCCGAATCAGCCTTGCAGCCTCTCCGCCTGAAAAATCCTCACACACCCCGACAAAATAGATCGGCACCACCGTATCCCGCAAAACCCGGAGATTTGCCAGATTACCTGCACCAACCATCATCCCTGCAACGACAACCGCATCCGAACCACTGATGACCTCCCGCAGCCGCTGAACAGATCCATCCGACACCGCACAAAACGGCGGCTCAGTAATAACCTCAATACCCTGAGCAGATGCCGCCGCACAATCCGCATCGTTTATCGCCACAACCCCTGCCGTAACCCGGCATCCCCGTGACATCAGGGCGCAGAACACCTCAGTCCCCGACCCCCCACCGGATATCACATGGACACGGGCACCGCCTGACGCCGCAGCAGTCCCCAGCGCAGCACCATACTCAGGGATCAGATACGGCTTACCGGTCAGCGGATGCATATTCACCAACATCCGCACGTGGAAACACTCCCGAATACGGCTTGCAGTCAGCACCTCCGCAGGAGTTCCCGCCGCAACAATCACCCCCTCACTCATCAAAATCAGCCGATCACAGAAATACGAAGCCAGATTAAAATCATGGAACACCCCAATAACCGTAATCTTTGGAATCAGACCATGAATCAGCTGCAGAATCTCCAACTGATGATTAATATCCAGATGCGACGTCGGCTCATCCAGCAACAGAATTCTCGGCTGCTGCGTAAGAGTCCGGGCAATCAGCACCCGCTGCCGCTCACCTCCCGACACCTCCGTAATCAGCCGGTCAGCAAGATGCAGCGTATTCGTCGTCTTCATCGCCTCATTTGCGATCGCCATATCCGTCTCCGACAAAGGAGCAAGCCTTCCCAGATGCGGGTGGCGGCCCATCAGAACAATCTCACGGACCGTAAACGCAAACGCGACATCCGTCTCCTGACGAACACAACCTAAAATCCGCGCCAGCGCCTTCGTATCATACGCAGAAACCTCAAGTCCCTCCACCATCACCGCTCCCGCATCCGGCTCAAGAATCCGGGACAAAGCGCGGAGAAACGTCGTCTTCCCGCATCCGTTCGGACCAAGAATCCCAATGAACCCCCCCTCCTCAACAGCCAGAGACAGATCCGCGAGAACCTTGTGATCCCCGTAACTCACCGACAGCTTCTCTGCCGAAATCACCGGCGTCATACCTTCGTCCTCCTGCGCAGCAGATAAATGAAGAACGGCGCGCCGAAAAATGCCGTAATAATTCCCACCGGAATCTCCACCGGCAGTGTCCGGGCAGCAGTATCCGCCCACATCAGAAGAATTGATCCCGCCATCATCGACGCAGGCAGAAGAACGCGGTGATCAGGACCCGTAACCGTCCTCATCACGTGAGGAATAATAAGACCGATAAACCCGATACACCCTGCAATCGAAACCGCAATACCTGTAATAAACGAGGAAATAAGCAGCAGAACCTTCTTCGTCTTTTCGGTATTCACCCCAAGATGCACCGCCTCCTCCTCCCCAAGCGCCATCACATTCAGATCGCGGGAAAACACAAACAGCAGAACACATGCCGCGGGAATCAGAAGACCGAGCATCACATCATCCCAGTACATGTTCCAGAACCCCCCCATCATCCAGAACATAATCTGATGCAGACTGTTTCCCGAAATATACATAATAAACGACAGTACCGCCGACAAAAACAACGAAACCGCAATACCCGAAAGCAACAGCGTCTCAACCGCAACACGACCGTTTCGCAGAGAAATCATATACACCGCAACCGTTGATGCGGTCGCACCGACAAACGCCAGAACCGGCATAAAAAATCCGCCAAGGAACACAATAGCAAACGCAGCACCAAGCGCTCCTCCCGACGACGTCCCGATAATATACGGATCAGCCATGGGATTACGGAACAGTCCCTGCATCGCACATCCTGCCGCAGCAAGACCAAGACCGACCAGCACTGCGCCAAGCACCCGAGGAAGCCTCACCTCAAAGAGAAGCTTCTGAATCATCGCCGAATCAAACGTCAGAAGTGAAAGACCCGACACCCCAATACAGGTGGTCGCAAAAATACTCACAATCAAAAGCAGGAGAAGAACCGGCAACAACAGAACGGGATGGCGCAACATACTTGTTGCCAGTTATTTTGTTTTACATCAAATAAATTATATCTGCCTGACCGCAGGTCCCGCACACTCCGCGACCGTTGCCGAACGCGTAGTAAGGACAATATTTGTCCGGGTTCCCGCCTCTACGGCAAGCTGCATCAGAACACGGATATGATCCTCATCAAGCGCCGTCTCAACATCATCAATCACGATCGCCTCCGGCAAATCCTCAGACACAAAAAGAACCGCGTAGCAGAGAAGACGCAAGGTTCCCTCAGAAAAATACTGAGTAGGTATCAGAACCGGCCTGCTCGCGGACTCCCAGCGCAGAAATCTCTCAGTCCCGTCTTTTATCACCACAAAACGGACGAAATCCGGTTCAACCTGTGCAATCGCCTGCCGGACTTTTTCAAAGGCCGCAGGCGACTGTTCCGCCAGACGAACCAGACATGCCTCAAGATTTTTTCCGGTCGGATACAGCACCCTTCCGGTATCATTTTTTCCCGGACTTCGGATAGATGCAGGAAGGAGATGACCAATCCACCAGCGGCTCATCTCGCGCATGACAGGATACACCTCGTGCTTTTTCATATCCATGGGAACACCGAAGATACTCTCCCGCTCGCCGGTTCTGACCTCGATCGTTTCAAGCTGGATGGGATCTTTCGGGTTTGGGGTCACGAGTTTCTCGCGTCTGAGTATGAGTCGGGATGCATCCTTTGGATCAAGAGAAAGTACCGCAGAGTAGCACTCCTTATCCCGCTTTACCGAGAGGGTAATCTCACCGGTTTCCTCCGGTCCAAAATGAAACAGTGCTTCGGTGTTGGAAAACACTTCCGTCCAGTCGGCAAGCGATCTGCCGGCAATTGCGGAAAGCAGCCGGAAAGCTGTCGCAACAGAAGACTTTCCCGACCCGTTCTTTCCGAAAAATACCGTCAGGCCATTTACTTCCACGCAGTACCCGGCGAAATGCCGCAGTCCGTGTATCTCGATTTTTTCAAGCATGTATATGAGAGGTATGCGAGGGATGGGATTCGAACCCATGAACTCCTTGAGACAGGGTCCTAAGCCCTGCGCCGTTAACCTGGCTTGGCAACCCTCGCGTCGGTAATATGCTCTTAACTATGTGGAACGGATATATGATGAACTTTCTGTAAAAATGGGCGACTCGTGTTTCCTTTTCATCATCCCGCAAACAATGCGGAAATACCCGGGGTTACCAAACGTAATTTCTGCTCCAAAAAAAAAGGATTAGTAGTTTGCCAGATACCGCTTGATTTCCCAGTCAGTAATGGCACGGGAGAACTCACCCCATTCAAGTTCGCCGAGCCGGTTGATCTGGGCAACCACGTGTTCACCCAGCGCTTCACACAGAAGTGTATCTTTCAGGAGAGCATCGTTTGCTACCTGAAGATTGCAGGGAAGACAGCGGATACCGGCCTGTGTCCGCTCGGCGGCCGTCATGCGGAAGATATTTTTGTCGATATTTTCCGGCGGTTCAATCTTATTCACAACACCATCCATTCCCGCCGCGAGCATGACGGCGAACGTGAGGTACGGGTTACAGGTGGGATCAGGACTGCGCAGTTCAGCACGGGTACTTTTTCCCCGGGAAGACGGGACACGAATCAGGGCAGAGCGGTTTAAGGCCGACCAGCCGACATACACCGGTGCTTCGTAGCCGGGAATAATCCGTTTATAGGAGTTAATGGTCGGATTTGCAATCCGGGTGATACCGTCGATATGGTTGAGAAGACCCGCGATAAAGTAGCGGGCGGTATCGGAGAGCTGATGGTCGCCGTTTGGATCAAAGAAAGCGTTCTCGCCGTTCTTCATCAGCGAACAGTTGACATGCATACCTGAACCGTTGATGCCGTAAATCGGTTTCGGCATAAAAGTCGCGTGAAGACCGCGTTTTAACGCAAGCGTCTTTGCCGCGAACTTAAACGTCACCACTTTGTCTGCCATGCCAAGAGCGTCGCCGTACGTGAAGTCTATCTCGTGCTGGCTTGGCGCTACTTCGTGGTGGGAAGCTTCAATATTGAACCCCATCTCCGAAAGCGAGATCACCAGATCGCGGCGAACGTCTTCTGCGGGATTGGTTGGCGTCTGGTCAAAGTAACCGCTGTGATCCTGTAAATTGACGGATGCATGACCGTCTGCCATCCGGAAGAGGAAGAACTCCATTTCAGGACCGACATTGAAGGTGTAGCCGAGTTTTGCGGCTTTCTCAATCTGCGTCCGCAGAATGCGGCGTGGATCACCTGCAAACGGCTCACCATGGGTTGTGTAGACATCACAGATGAACCGGGCCAAGCGGAACTTGTCATCTGACCAGGGAATTATCTGATAGGTGGACGGATCCGGTCGCAGCTGCATGTCCGACTCTTCCAGCCGCGCAAAACCCTGAATGGATGACCCGTCAAAACTGATGCCGTCGGTCAGTGCCTTCTTCATTTGTTTCGTCGGAATCGCTACGTTTTTCGGCTTGCCTTCCAGATCAGAGAACTGAAGGAGAACCGACCGTACATTATCACTCTCAAGCTTAGAGAGAACCGCGTCGATTTCGTCAGAAACCATGCTTACATGTGGGCGGTGCAACGATATTAATCTTCGATTCATGGGA
>CAZABQ010000101.1:0-6681 GCA_964483485.1 uncultured Methanomicrobiales archaeon | reverse complement strand
CATTTCACTCCGCCCGTCAACCATTGGAGGCGCGCAACACGCGCCGACAGCATTTTTAGCCGTGTTTGCGATGAGCAACGCCACCCGTCCGCTCGGACGGGACGGCGAACGGCGTAAAAAATGCGATTCGCTGAGCGAGCGAAGCGAGCGAGATTCGCGTGGATTCGCGGTTCTTTTTTCATAGTTCCACGCTGGAAGTTCAACAGTACACTATTTCAACACGAGGAAAAACCATTAGGAGAAATTTGCTGTTTCTCATGAATCATATTCCATCTCGCGGACTCGCATGCATTCGGCCTGCCCACCGCTTCGCGGAGGCCTACCAAAACCGACCTTTTCAATAACACAAAAAGCAATATATTTTTCAGCTATGGCTCCTCCAAAGAAACTCACCCCCGCGATGGAACAGGTCAGAACGTTCAAGGAACAGTACCCTGACTGCATCCTTTTCATGAGGATGGGAGACTTTTATGAAACATTCTGGGAGGACGCAGAAATATGTGCCAGAGAACTCGACATCGTACAGACCACGCGGTCCAAAGATCCCGACGGCAACCAGATACCGCTCGCCGGAATCCCCTACCATGCGCTTGACCTCTACCTGCCGCGGATGATCCGCAAAGGCTACAAAGTAGCAATCTGCGAACAGATTGAAGACCCGAAAACCGCCAAAGGCTGTGTAAAACGTGACGTCGTCCGCGTGGTAACACCCGGAACCGCGATTGACACCGGCATTATCGACAACAACGCAGCCCATTACCTGATGGCAATAGCCGTTGACGCAAAAAAAACTCATGCCGGACTCGCATTTCTTGACATCACCACCGGCGAATTCTTTGTCGAAGACATTCCCTCCGAAGAAAACCATGCATCTCTTGCAACCGAAATCGAACGCTACACTCCCGCCGAGATCCTCGTACCGCAGGGATGTTCGGCTGACCTCATCAGCTTCCTTGCCGGGACCGGTCGTGTTCTGACACCCGGTCGGGCAGGCCTCTTCACCGACGGAAACGCAGCACTCTGTGAAGCATTCGGTGTAGCAACCCTGGAAGGCTTTGACTGTGCCGACTCCCCCCTCTGCATCAGCGCAGCAGGAGCAGCACTCAAATATGCAAAGGAAACCCAAAAGACTGCTCTTCCGCACATCAACGGATTTTCCCGCAGACATGCGGGAGACGCAATGGTGCTTGATGCAATCACCCTGCGGAATCTGGAAATTCTTTCGCCCCTGCGCGGCGACCGGAGCGACACCACCCTCTTCGGATTTTTAAACCGTACCAGAACACCAATGGGAAACCGGATCCTCAGAAACGTTGTCACCGTCCCCCTGCTGGACCTGCCTGCAATCAACCGCAGACTTGACTCCGTTGAATTTTTCAAAAACCGTCCCGTACTCTGCACAACACTCAGCACACTGCTCGCAAGAGTCGCTGACATCGAACGCATCGCCGGACGAATTGCCTACGGCAATGCATCCCCGCGCGACCTTCTGTCGCTTGCCGCAACACTCAAACTACTGCCGGAAATTGAAAACACCGTTGGAGAAACGGCAGGTCTTCTTGCAGAACAAATTGACCGGATCCCGGACTTCGCCGGAATCGCAGATCTCATAAACTCCGCAATCATCGACGACCCGCCGGCAATCTACCGCAACGGCAACATCATTCGTCCCGGTTACAACGCAGACCTCGACGAACTCCGTGACGTTCTGGCAAACGGCCGCGACTGGATCGCCGAACTTCAGCAGAGCGAACGTGACCGGACCGGCATCAAATCCCTGAAAATTGCCTACAACAACATCTTCGGCTACTACATCGAGATCACCAAAGCAAATCTTGACAAAGTCCCCCCCGAATACGAAAGAAAACAGACGACAGTGAACGGCGAACGGTTCACACTTCCGGCGCTTCGCGACCGCGAAGCACTCATGGCACAGGCGGACAGCCGCATTCTCGCACTCGAAGTGGCACTGTATGAATCCCTACTTGCAACACTGCGCGGACACGTCCCTGCATTCAAAGAAGCAGCAGAAGCCATCGGAACAATCGACATGACAGCCTCTTTCGCAGAACTTGCCGCCGCCAACCGCTACGTACGGCCCGAGTTTTCCAAAGGAACAGAACTTCTCATCCGCGACGGCCGTCACCCGATTGTCGAAAACTCAATCCCGGGCGGTTATGTACCCAACGACACCGAGATGGACGCCTCCGGCGACCAGATCCTCATTCTGACCGGTGCAAACATGGCAGGTAAATCCACCTACATGCGAAGCGTAGCCCTCATCTGTATCATGGCACAGATTGGAAGCTTCGTTCCGGCACGCTATGCAAAAATCGGCATCGTAGACCGGATCTTCACCCGCGTCGGCGCATCGGACGACCTTGCCGGCGGCCAGAGTACGTTCATGGTCGAGATGCTGGAACTTGCAAACATTCTGAACAATGCAACCGAAAAAAGTCTGATTCTTCTCGACGAAATCGGTCGGGGCACAAGTACGGTGGACGGCTACTCGATCGCACGGGCAGTGCTTGAATATCTGCACGGAAAAGGAGCGTTTGGTCCCCGGACGCTCTTTGCAACGCATTTTCATCAGCTGATCAGCATGGAACAGGAACTGCGCCGGGTCAGAAACTATCACTTCGCCGTAAAAGAGGATCAGCATGACATCACCTTTCTTCGAAAACTTATTCCGGGAGCAACGGAGCGCAGTTACGGCATTCACGTTGCACGTATAGCAGGAGTTCCCAAAAAAGTGCTGACACGGGCAGAAGCAATCCTGGATCAGGCGCTTCGCGAGGACGCAGGTTCAGGCGGAAAAAAATATTACACCCAGATGCTTCTTGTGGACACCGCATCCGAACCTCTTACACCCGCGGTTTCCGCAGTTGAGGAACGCGTCCGCGAGGTAAACCTCAACGAAATGACACCCATGCAGGCACTGATGTTCGTCAACGAACTGAAATCGATCATGGAGAGAAAGTAATGGGCATTATTACCGTTCTTGACGAAGAGACGATCAGCCACATCGCCGCAGGAGAGGTAGTGGAACGTGCGGCATCAGTTGTAAAGGAGTTGGTCGAAAACGCAATTGATGCGGACGCAAAACAGATCAGAATCGAGTTATATACTGACAGTACGGCAGTGACGAAGATTGCCGTCACGGATGACGGTATCGGTATGAGTGAAGATGATGCCCTGCTCGTCTTTCGCCAGCATGCAACCAGTAAAATATCACGGCCCGCAGACCTTGCCGCGATTGCAACACTGGGATTCCGAGGAGAGGCAATGGCAAGCATTGCCGCGGTTTCCCAGGTAACCCTGACCACCAAAGAACGCGGCAGCAGGAATCCTGCGGCATGCCGCGTGATAATTCACGGCGGAGAACTGATCGAACGAACAGCCGCGGGCGCCCCCGAAGGAACGAGTGTTGTCATCGAAGGACTCTTCTACAACACGCCCGCACGAAGAAAGTTTCAGAAAAGCGTGGCAACCGAACTATCGCACATCTATGACATGGTGGAGCGGCTGGCGATGGCGCACCGGAATATCTCGTTTGTTCTTCTGTATCAGGGAAAAGAACGGTTCCGTACCTACGGCGGCGGAAGCTACGAAGACGTAATAGCATCCGTCTTCGGTGCCTCATTTGCCAAAGAGCTGGTGCCGGTTCAGGGCACCTACGGCGTGGTGAACGTGTCAGGATTTATTACACGACCGGGATGTGAGATGAAGACAACTCCGAACAGATTTTATCTCTCCATCAACCACCGGCAGATAACCTCCCGGACAATCCAGTGGGCTGTCCGCGAGGGATACGGAACACTGCTGCCGAAGGGAATGTATCCGGCTGCATTTCTGGACCTGACCATCAATCCCCGCGACGTGGATGTGAATGTACATCCAACGAAAAAGGAGGTACGGCTGTCCCGCGAGCGGGATGTACAAAGAGGCGTACAGGACGCAGTGTACTGTGCTCTGCATGAAGCACCGGTCTTCACTGCTGCCGGACCGGCAGCAGTAACAGAGCAACAGACAGCGAGGCCGGCGGCCCCGCTGTCTGCTGTATCTCTCCCCCAAACAATCCTTGGAGAAGCTGCTGCCCCGTACGAACGACGTATACGGCCTGTGCCGGAGACACCAAAACAACCGGCAGCAGCGGCACTCCGGCAGACTGACAAACAGCTGCGAAAGACAGAAGCATTCAATCCTCCCGAAACAACAGAGTTCGTCCCGGATGTTCTCGGACAGATTGCAGACACCTATATTCTGGCAAAAAACGAAGCAGGCGATCTCATTGTGGTGGATCAGCATGCTGCGCACGAACGGGTGATGTATGATCTCCTGATCGCACGACAGAAGAAAGGCCTTTCAGGACAGGAACTGCTGGTGCCGGTTCAGCTGCATCTGACAAAACGGGAAGCGGCGGCAGTCGCGGACCTCACGGACGTACTTGCAGAAGCGGGCTATAACCTTGAACCCTTCGGCAAAGATGTCTGGATGGTCAGAACCGTTCCCGTAGTTTCAGAAAGACTCGGCGACCCCTCGGTAATTCATGAAATCATCGCAGAAGCACTGGACAAAACCTCGGGCGGCGGAGAAGAGAGTGTTCTTGACCGCGTACTCAAGACTACTGCGTGCAGAGCAGTGGTAAAAGGAGCAACACCAATGACAACAGACCAGATGCAGCGACTGCTTCGTCAGGTAATGGCGACAGCATCTCCCTATACCTGCCCGCACGGAAGACCGACCACGATCGTTCTCACGAAAGACCGGCTCGCGGCAATGTTCCTGCGGACATGAGTGAGTTATTCAGAAAATTCACTTTGAATTGTCCGCGCTCAGACTGATATCCTGTAACAAAAATCCCCCTACGGCTACTATGAAACTGACTGAACTTCATCTGGAAAATATTGTTACCTTTCAAAATCTGGATCTCGTGTTTTCTCCCGGAATTAATGTGCTGGTTGGGGAAAATGGCGTTGGCAAGACACATATCCTGAAAATATTATATGCCGCCAGCCGGGCGGCATGCAGGGAAACGTCGTTTCCCTACAAACTTGTGCGTGTATTTCAGCCGGCAGATATGCAGATAGGCAGACTGGTACGCCGACCAAACCATCATGCCTTTCAGGGAAAAATTGAGGTAAAATCCGATTCTGCAGCACTGTCCTGTGAGATCAATGAGGATTATGAGGATTATGAAGAGGTACGTGTCTATGGCGCTGAAAGCTGGGGTTCGCAGACGGACTGTACCAGTCTCTTCATTCCCGAAAAGGATTCTCTGCTGTATGCCCGTCAGCTGAACACAGCATTGTCGAGGAATTATTTCGAGGCTGACGATACCCAGCGCGATATGCTTGCGGCAATCAATACGGAACTGGGCAGGGGAGAGGAAAATCCGAGGTATACGTTTCCGAGAACAATTTCACAACTCGCACCGCAGCGCATTCTTCCCCACAAGAGACAGCGGTATTATCTGAAGGTAGTAAAAAAATACGAGCTTACGATGTCGTCTCCTGCCATGAAGAAGATTGCGATGCTGAAAACTCTTGGGGAAAACGGCAGTCTTTGCAAGGCGAACATTCTGTTTTGGGATGCGCCGGATGCGGATATGGATGCAAGTAGTATTCCAGGTATCGTGGATGTGATTCTGGATCTCCACTGGAAAGGAACGCAGGTCTTTGTTGCAACAAACAACTGTCTGTTTGCCAGATATCTGGAAGCGCTGATGGGACAGGAGAGTATGGTACAATTTTACTCAATTCACTGGAGTAATCTCGATCAGAAGATGGTTTCCGACAGCGGGCCGCAGATATCCAAACTCCCCGACTGCCCTCTGGAGAAGAAGTTTGCCAGAATGCTGAGGGTGATCTGCGAACGGGCAACCGGTGGGACATATATTGTAGAAGAGGATGAGGATGACTTTGAACCGGAAATGGCGGAAGAGGTATCTGCGGATACGGATACTCAATCAAATTCACAATGAGACTGGTATGGTGATGCGGATTTTGCTCCGAGTACAGATGATGGCTCTGAAAAAAGAGGGGTGGCAAAAACCGGGATGGTGTGTTTGTGGGGGTTAGTATTCTTCACGTTTTTTCTTGACCTGTTCAAATTTTTCCTCCAGTTCGGCCATATGTTTTTTCATGGCAAGCATCTCATCAAGATATCTCTTTTGCAGCATCTCAAGTTCCCGTGCCTGATGGTTGCGGGCACGTTTTTCCATGAGAATGCCAAGGGCTTCTTCAATCTCTCCGTCGGACTGGATGAGTTCAAGTACCGTTTTACGGGAAACGGTACTCTGGCTTGGGCTCATGCTGCTGACGGCAAACGCAATTGCTTTGCGAATCCATGTTGCAGGCTTAATTCCATCTCTTTCTGCATGTGCGTTTATCTCATCTGCCATAGCCTGCGTGACGCGGAGAGAAAATTGTACGTTGCAGGGTTCTTCGGTGAACTCGGTTGCCATTAGTTACATTGAAACCCAATTTATGATAAAGCTAACTTTTGGGAGGGGTGTAGAGGTGCAGGAGTGCAGGTGATTTGCATGCGGTGAGATTTTTTCAATAGGAGTTACGCGGTGTGAGTTCACGTTGGTGTTTGCGTGTGTCTCATTCGTTTTTGGAGAACTCTCTCCTATGGCTTTTTTTATTTATTGTGTGTACTGTTAAGTGGTATCTTTGG
>CAZABQ010000100.1:0-6765 GCA_964483485.1 uncultured Methanomicrobiales archaeon | reverse complement strand
ACTCCGGGATTCGGCGCATTCATTGCCCTTGCAGGTCTTGGCGCAGTAGCACTGCTCGTACTCCGCCGTAACTAAACGGTTGAAACAATAAACTGGCGATTTTGTCCCAACCGGGACAAAACCCATTTTATCAAAGACCCGCTCTTTTCAAAAACAGTTCTCACATATATAATTCCCATAGCGGACAGCTCGGCATTCATCAATCTCGTCACTCATCACTCCGCACAATATGAGTACGTTATGGTAGAGACAGTAAAATAAAAATATACGAAAATACCAATTTACAAAAAATTCTGGAGAATCATTATTACCAGTGAAAACCCATACAAACATATGACCAGGGCATGCCCAGCAATACACTCACTCACCATTCTTCCCGGCACAACCCGCACAGGTGAACCGGAAAACTTCACCGAAATCACCATTCACCCGGGCGACACCATCTCCATCGTCGGGCCGACTGGCTCCGGCAAAACCGCACTCATCAACGACATCGAAGTATTTGCCTGGGGTGACACCATCACCGGACGAAAAATCCTCGTCAACGGGCTTACTCCCCCTGAAGACCTCGTTCGCGACCCGGCAAGAAAACCGATCGCCATGATAACCCAGAACACCAAATGCCTCGCCGACCTCACCGTCGAAGAATTTCTCGGAATGCACCTCCGCTCACGAAAAATGGAAGGAGACGGCATCATCGCAGATGCAGTCAGCCTTGCCAATCAGTTCACCGGAGAAAAAATTACCGGCGCCATGCGGATGAGTTCCCTCTCCGGCGGTCAGACCCGGTCACTCTTCATCGCCGACGCCGTCCTCATCTCCGACACACCGATCATATTACTTGACGAAGTGGAAAACGCCGGCATCTTCAAAGATCGCGTCATTCAAATTCTCCGCAACAAAAAGAAAGCCATCATCTTTGTAACCCATGACCCCTACGTCGCCCTCCTTACCGAAAAACGCATCGTCATGAAGTGCGGAGCCGTAGAAAAAATTCTCCTGCCGGGTGATGAAGAACGAACAGCTCTCGCACAGATCGCAAAAATGGACGCCGACATGATGAAACTGCGGGAACGCATACGCGCAGGCGAACTACTCTCTCAATCGGGTGCTCAGGCATGAACGTCCGGCTCATCGCCATCGCCGGTCCCCCGAGTGCCGGCAAGACCGCAGTTGTCAAACAGATCATCAGAAACCTTGCGGAAGCAAAAGTAGCCTACCTCAAAATCGACGTCGTACAGGCATGGGAAGACGAAGAACTCGCCGCCGAGTTCGGCATCCCGACCAAAAAAGTTTACTCGGGTGACATGTGCCCGGACCACATGGGCATCATGGTAATCCGCGACGCCCTTCTCTGGGCAGAAGAACTGGGAGCCGAGTATCTGCTCTATGAAAGTGCGGGCCTCTGTCTGCGGTGCACACCGTACACCACCAACTCCCTTGGCCTCTGTGTTCTTTCCGCCGTCTCCGGAACCCACGCCCCCCTAAAAATGGCGCCCATGATTGCCCTTGCCGACGTCGCCGTTGTCACCAAAATCGATCTCGTCTCGCAGGCGGAAAAAGAAGTCTTCCGTGAAAGCATCCGACAGGTCGCCCCGGAGATCGACATCGTGGAAACCAACGCCATTCAGGGAACAGGTATGCGGTATCTCATGCAGATTATCGAGAAAATGCAACCCGCAGAAAGTGAAAAAGACACCCTGCGCGGCGTTCCGCCGCTCGGCGTCTGCACCATCTGCATCGGAAAAAAAGAAACCGGCTGGCAGGAACACTTCGGCGTCATCAGACCTCTCGCCGCACCGGACAATCTGTACCGGGGAGAATAAATGTCCTGGACACCACCCGGAAAAGACTGCGGCGCCTGCGGCATGGACTCCTGCGAATCGTTTTCCGCCGCAGCCGCCGCAGGAACAAAACAGTTTCGCGACTGCCCCTACTACGCACAGCCGCAGGCGGCGAATGCCGCCTGCGGCTACGGCTGCGATTGCGGTCGCGCAACCGACACTGTCTATACCGGAACAGATGTTACCGGAGCGCCGTACGACTTCATCATCACCGCATTCCCCGGTGAACCCTCGGCACGAAAGATCGTCCTGCCCTTCCGGCCCGACCTTGTCGAAACGCTCGGTATCCAAGCGGGTGACATTGTCACCGGCAGACCAACAGGAGCAGGCTGCCCGGTTCAGCACGTCATCCGCGTGATTGAAGCAGACAAAAATTCCGGTCTCATCATCGGCCATGTGGTCGGTCCAGCCTTTGCCCGGGGAAATCCTGACGCAATCGATCTCACACACTATCATATGATTGGGTTTGAAGGAATCGCGAGAGTCGTCCGAAGAGCGCCGGAGTTCGGTCACCGAATGCCGTTTCTTCCGGGCGTCTGCATGATGCACCGTACACACACCGGTCTTGTCAACATGATCATGCAGAAATCCTACGGACTCCATGTCAGAGTAGAGGGAATTGTGATAGTATGAAATCCATAGAAGATATCAATACAAAAATTGCCGAAAAAACGGCTGTAGTCTGGACTGCCTCCGAACTCAAGAAGCGCGTTCGGGATGGTGAAACCATCACCCCCGAAGACGTAGACGTTGTCACCTGCGCAACGTTCGGCGTGATGTCAGGAACTGCTGCGGTCATCGCCTTTCAGGCGGCAGAACCCGGAACGTTTCGTCACGCAAAACGGCTGACACTCAACGGTGTCCCGGCACATATCGGCCCGTGCCCGAACGAGAGCAACGGTCATGTGGACGCGATGATCTACGGAACCGCATCCTCTGACCGTCCGGGTTACGGCGGCGGACACCTGTTCGCCGATCTCGTCGAAAGAAAATCAGTTGAAGCAGTGATCGAAACGGACGCGGGCACCATCACCAAAGCGGTGACAATTGACGAGATGTCCGCCGCGAAAATAATCGTCACCCGCGGTGCGTTCAAAAATTATATGGCGTTTGTCAATCCCTCATCAAACGAAGTCTCCACCATTTTTTCCGTACTTCCAATGCAGGGGAACAAGACCCAGGCATCTGTCTCCGGCTGCGGCGAGATCAATCCTCTGGAAAATGATCCGACGCTCCGATTCCATACGGCCGGAACAGGAGTCCTCGTGAACGGTGCGCCCGGAGTAATTCTCGGAACCGGCACGCGAAGTTCTGCCGCAAAACCCAATCTCTCTCTTGCCGCAGACATGGCACGAATGGATCCAAATCTCATGGGCGGATTTACCATGACCGCGGCGTCCGAGTGCCTCACCTCGGTTGCGACCGCAATTCCCGTGACGGACGATGCGGCTCTCGCCGCATTGTCCGTACGAGACGAGAACATTTCTCTGCCGGTCGCGGACGTAACAAACCGGACCGTGTTTGATACATCAACGTATGCTGATGCATGGAGCGGAGACGCACGCATCCGTGTCGATCCGGCAAAGTGCCGGAAGAACGACTGCACCCGATGCCGGGACCTCTGCCCGCGTGCGGCAATCCGGGAAGATCTCTCCATCACCAAATCCTGCATGGGCTGTCTGACCTGCGTGACCGTCTGCCCGGACGGCGTCTACACTGCAAAGACCGGCATGCTTCATACAAAAGACGGCGAGATAAGAATCATTCTCCGTCAGTCCGATCGCGTGCGCGGGGAACTTGCGGCACGCAGTCTCCGCGACAGAATCCGGTCCGGCAACTGGAAGCTTGGAGGTCTTTGAAATGGGTGAGTATCTTCTCCGCTGTGTCTCCGGCGGCGAGGTCCTGCCGGAACATTACACGCTTTCCTGCGCGGAACACTCCGGACTGTTGCGGACCGAGTATGCGGCCAAACAACTGACCGTGCGCCCTGAACTTCCGGGACTTTTCCGGTATATCGACTGGCTGCCGGTTCATGGAACACTGCCGACCGAGTCACGGCCCGTGACATTTCAGAGCGAAGAGCTTTGCCGCGAGCTGGGACTGCCGAATTTATGGGTAACGTTTACCGGTTACTATCCGGAACGCGGATGTTTTGTGCCGACCGGTTCATTCAAGGAGCTTGAAGCTCTGCCAACGACCGTCCGGCTTGCGGAGAACGGCAAAGGGACGCTGGTCGTGGCATCTGCCGGTAATACGGGGAGGGCGTTTGCCGAGACTGCCGCACGGTTTGGGACGCCGGTTGTTCTTGTAGTGCCTGAGTCTGCGACGAAAAATCTCTGGACCGTGACCGAGCAAAAGCAGACTGATAGGATCAGGCTGATTGCGGTACGCGGTGATTACACCGATGCCATCACGGTCGCGAACAAGATTACGGAACAGCCCGGATATCTGCCGGAAGGAGGGGCAAAGAATGTCGCCCGTCGTGACGGGATGGGGACGGTAATGCTGGATGCGGCGGTAACGATTGGACGGATGCCGGATCATTATTTCCAGGCGATCGGTTCTGGGACCGGAGGTATTGCGGCGTGGGAAGCGGCGATGCGGCTTCTGGCCGACGGGAGATTCGGTGGTGCTGTGCCGAAGCTGCATCTTGCACAGAATCAGCCGTTCATTCCAATGGTAAATGCGTGGAAGGAGAAGAGGTCCCTGCTGTTTGATCGTGATATGCCGAACGCAGCGGAGGCTGTTCGACAGGTGTCGGCTCCGGTTCTGACGAACCGGACGCCGCCCTACAGTATTCCCGGCGGAGTATTTGAGGCGATGATGTACTGCGGCGGCGATATGTATGCGATTGAGAATGCGGCGGCACGGGATGCGGGACGTATGTTTTCAGATGCGGAGAACGGTATTGATCTGGATCCTGCGGCAGCGGTTGCGACCGCTGCCCTGATCGCGGCGGTTGAGCGTGGTGCGGTTGACTCTGATGCGACGATTACGCTGAATATTACCGGCGGCGGGTATGCAAGGGTTCATGAGGATTATGTTCTCTGTCCGGTTCCGGTAACGTCAACGGTAGATGCGGATGAGGTGCCGGAGTTATGAATGAGGAGATTGTTCTCCGTATTCTGAAAGAGCAGGGTGTAGATCTCATCGCGTCTCTTCCGTGTGATAAGAATAAGCGGCTGACTGCTCTGCTGCCAAATGAGTTTCCGGTGATTGATCTGGCACGCGAGGAGGATGGAGTAGGGATTTGTGCGGGAGCGTATCTTGGCGGTCGAAGACCTGTTATGTCGATTCAGAGTTCAGGACTTGGAAATATGCTGAATGCACTGATGTCGTTGTCAAGGGTGTACTCTCTGCCGCTGCCGATTCTTGCGAGCTGGCGGGGTGTGTATCGTGAGGCTATTTGTGCTCAGATTCCGTTCAATGAGCCGCTGCCGCGACTGCTGGATGTGTATGATATTCCGTACCGGATTTTTTCTGATGCCGAGGATCTGCAAAATCTTGGAGAGGTGATTGAAGGGGCGTATGCGATGAAGACGCCGTTTGTTGCGCTGATCAAGCCGTCCTGCTGGGAGCCGGAGGAGGGTGTGCCTCTGGTGTATCCGCTGCGTTCAGTTCCTGATAAGGCGTTGTCTCTTCCCGGGTATTCCCGTCCTCAGATGTTGCGGCTGGATGCTATTCGCGTAGTCGCTGCGTTTGCGGATGAGGATACGATTCTTGTTTCAAATATTGGTGTTCCGTCAAAGGAGTTGTATGCGTCAAAGGATCGGGACGGGAATTTCTACATGCTCGGCAGTTACATGCAGGCGTCGGCGATTGCTCTGGGGTGTGCGGTTGCGTGCCCGGATAAGCGGGTGATTGTGATCGATGGCGACGGGAGTCTTCTCGGGTCTGCGGTTCTGCCGGTTGTTGCGGCTGCAGAATGCCCGAATCTGACGATTGTTGCTCTGGATAACGGGACGTTTGGGAGTACGGGGAATCAGATGAGTCCTGCGTATGCGACTGCGGACCTGGGTGTGATTGCTTTGGGAGCAGGGATGGTTTCGGTTGAACGTGCGTGTTCTCCTGATGAACTGGGTTCTGCTTTGAGGCGCGGTGTTTCGTTTGTGCATGTGCCTCTGCGTCCGGGAAATTCTGCTGCACCGAATATTTTGTTGGCTCCGGCAGAGATTCGGGATCGGTTTATGTTGTTTTGCCGAAGATGATGGTCCTGATTTTTTGCATATTTTTTTCGTTCGGAGTTCCGCGGTGTGTGTCCATGTTGGTGCTGCGGGTGTCTCATGTTGTTTTTGGAGAAATCCCTCATGATATCCGAACATATCAGATGTTCCCGCTCGAATAGCAATTTTTGGTATATGGTGTATCAGGGACACGAATATTCCCTGTGGGGAATGGGTTACTTCTCTGTTTTTCGGCCCTGAATGCAGTATATGGGATTCAATAAAGGGGTGTTGGGGCGAGGTATTCGGGAGGGATGTTTTTGATGTTTTTTCACTGTACTATGCTTAGATATCATGATATCTTTGTTACAGTAGGTGTCGCGAGAGGGGGTGCTCTCCACCCCGCCCTGTTTTACCCCCTAATTTTTCGGGCGAGAATGCGTCAAAAACACGATAAAAAGCGATATTTAGGCTTTTTGATGATGAGGGTATCCGTATCATCATTTCTGGAATGAACACCTTGTTTCCGAAGGTATACTGCGTAGGTAATATGAGTGTTGGTTCCGGAAGGGGTTACGGATAAAATAGACGTTTTTACCTGAAAAGAGAGATTGATGTTTCTTGAGATTTCTCTCAAGATTTTTCGCTCACTCTTTTTGTTTCAACCGTTTAGTTACGGCGGAGTACGAGCAGTGCTACTGCACCAAGACCTGCAAGGGCAATGAATGCGCCGAATCCCGGAGTCTTCGGGGTTTCGG